>JBQCIO010000273.1:0-13343 GCA_051953655.1 Motilibacteraceae bacterium | reverse complement strand
CATGACCTCGGCGTCCTGACCCGGCCGCCCTGACCAGCCGACCCGACCAGCCGACCTGATCAGCCGCCCTGACCAGACCGTCCTGATCAGGCCGGCCCGGCCCGATCCCGCCCACCGCCCTCGGTAGGCTGAGGGCACCGGTCGGCAGCACGCCGGCCAGCGCACGCAGGAGGACATGACATGGCCCGCCCGAGCCGTCGGCGCCCGAGCGCCGACCAGCACGATGTCGAGCTCGCCGCCGGGCTGGACCAGGCCCTGGCCGCCGCCCGCGACGCCGAGCGGGCGCTCGCCACCGCCGAGGCCGAGGGGGCGGACCTCGACCAGCTGGCCGCCTTGCGCCGAGCGGTCGGCGCGCGCTACGACGCCGCCGTGGCGGCCGCGGACGCGAACTACCGGGTGGCCCTGGGTCCCACCGACGGAGTGAAGCGGGTCGCGGTGCTCGCCCGCTGGGCGAAGGCGCCGGTGCAGGAGGCCGAGCGCCTGCGCAACCAGGTGACCATGGCCCGCAGCCACTGGCGGATGGCCACCCGGGACGAGCTCGGGGTGGTGCCGGTGGCCGCCGTGCCGCCGTCGGTGGGCACCGCGGCGATCCACCTGGCCACGCACGCTGACGAGCACTGACGAGCACTGACCAGCACTGACGAGCACGGACGAGCACTGATCAGCACTGACGAGCGCCAGCTCCAGCGGGTGGCCGCCCGCAGGCAGCACGAAGGCCCCGCCTCCCTCGTGGGAGGCGGGGCCTTCGACGTCTCAGCCGTGCCGAGCCGCTCGATCAGGCTCGGTGCTCGATCAGACTCGGTGCTCGATCAAGCTCAGGGCCGATCAGGCTCAGGGCCCGATCAGCGCTCGTCGTCCGGCGCGGTGGCCGGCACGCCGCCGAGGCGCTCGCTCTGGTCGTGGATGTCCGCTGCCACCTTCCGCAGCCCGTCCTCGTACTGACGGGCGTGGTGGGCGCAGAAGAGCAGCTCACCGCCGCTGGCGAGCAGGACCCGCACGTAGGCCTGGGCGCCGCAGCGGTCGCAGCGGTCCTGCGCGGTCAGCTCGGGCGTCGGCGCAAGGGCAGTGGTCACAGTCCCTCTTCTCGGGCCCGCCGTGGCGGGCCTGTCGTCCTCGTTGCCTCATCCTGCAGTTCCGGTCCGTCCAGGTGAGGTACCCGGTCCAACAGTCAACCAGCCCTCCGACGTTCCCGCCGGGCGGCGCGACATGGGTTCGCTCTGCGCGTAGTGCTCGTACGCAGCGTGACCGCGACCGCCTGACGTGCCCGCAGTGCACCACGAGCGCCGTCACGGGCGGCGGCGACGCGCCGCCAGAGTGTCGTCAGAAGGGCCGTCGGCACCGTCGGGTAGCGTCAGGAGGTCGAGCCGCCCGAGGCGGCGGACGTCCGCAGCGAGGCAGCCGCCGGTGCGGCAGCCACAGGTGAAGGAGCGTCGGACCGCGTGAGTGCCCAGCCAGCCGAGGTCGCGCAGGGCACGGCCCTGCACGCGCGCAGCGACGGCGAGTTCGAGCCGGACGCCTACACCGCGCGCAACCTGCTCGTCCTCGAGGGCCTCGAGGCCGTCCGCAAGCGCCCCGGCATGTACATCGGGTCCACCGACAGCCGCGGCCTCATGCACTGCATCTGGGAGATCATCGACAACGCGGTGGACGAGGCGCTGGCCGGGTTCTGCACCCGCATCGACGTCGTCCTGCACGCCGACGGCTCGGTGGAGGTCCGCGACGACGGCCGCGGCATCCCGGTCGACGTCGAGCCGCGCACCGGCCTGTCCGGCGTCGAGGTCGTCATGACCAAGCTGCACGCCGGCGGCAAGTTCGGCGGTGGCTCCTACGCCGCCTCCGGCGGCCTGCACGGCGTCGGCGCCTCGGTGGTGAACGCCCTGTCCGCGCGCCTGGACGTCGAGGTCGACCGCGGCGGCAAGGTGCACGCCATGAGCTTCCGCCGGGGCGTGCCCGGCGCCTACGCCGGCGACGGCCCGGACGCGGCGTTCACCGCGGAGTCGGGGCTGCGGGTGGCCGGCAAGGTCAAGAAGACCGTCACCGGCACCCGGGTGCGCTACTGGGCGGACCGGCAGATCTTCCTCAAGGACGCGCAGATCTCGGTGGAGGAGCTGCACGCCCGGGCCCGCCAGACCGCGTTCCTGGTGCCGGGCCTGGCCATCCGGGTGCGCGACGAGCGCGGCGGGTCGGAGAGCGACGGCGCGCAGGTCGAGACGGTCTTCAAGTTCGACGGCGGCATCAGCGAGTTCTGCGAGTTCCTCGCCCCGGACCAGGCCGTCAGCGACGTGATCCGGCTGCAGGGCACCGGGCACTTCACCGAGACCGTGCCGATGCTGGACGACCAGGGGCACATGACCCCGACCGAGGTCAGGCGCGAGCTCGGGGTGGACATCGCGCTGCGCTGGGGCACCGGCTACGACAGCGAGCTGCGCTCGTTCGTCAACATCATCGCCACGCCCAAGGGCGGCACCCACATGGCCGGCTTCGAGCGCGGCATCACCGCCGTCGTCAACGACGCGCTCAAGAGCGCCAAGGTGCTGCGCGCCGCCGAGCCGCCGGTGGTGAAGGAGGACGTGCTCGAGGGCGTCACCGCGGTGGTCACGGTGCGCCTGGCCGAGCCGCAGTTCGAGGGGCAGACCAAGGAGGTGCTGGGCACCTCGGCGGCCTCCCGGATCGTCTCCGGCGTGGTCACCAAGGAGCTGGGGGAGTTCCTGAAGAGCCAGAAGCGGGCCGAGAAGGCGGCGGCCCGGGTGATCCTGGACAAGATCGCCGGTGCCGCCCGCACCCGCATCGCGGCCCGCCAGCACAAGGAGCTGCAGCGGCGCAAGAACGCGCTGGAGACCTCCTCGCTGCCGGCCAAGCTGGCCGACTGCCGCAGCGACGACGTCGAGCGCAGCGAGCTGTTCATCGTCGAGGGCGACAGCGCCCTGGGCACCGCCAAGCTGGCCCGCAACTCCGAGTTCCAGGCGCTGCTGCCGATCCGCGGCAAGATCCTCAACGTCCAGAAGGCCAGCGCCACGGACATGCTCAAGAACGCCGAGTGCGCCTCGATCATCCAGGTCATCGGCGCCGGCTCAGGGCGCACCTTCGACCTCTCCTCGGCGCGCTACGGCAAGATCGTCCTGATGTCCGACGCCGACGTCGACGGCGCGCACATCCGCACCCTGCTGCTCACCCTGTTCCACCGCACCATGCGCCCGCTGCTGGACGCCGGCCGCGTCTACGCCGCGGTCCCGCCGCTGCACCGGATCGAGCTGGTCCAGCCGCCCAAGGGCATGGACAAGTACGTCTACACCTACTCCGACGCCGAGCTGCACCAGCGCCTGAACGAGCTGCAGCGCAAGGGCGTGCGGTGGAAGACCCCGCCGCAGCGCTACAAGGGCCTGGGCGAGATGGACGCCGACCAGCTGGCCGAGACCACCATGGACCCGCGCCACCGCACCCTGCGCCGGGTCACCGTGGCCGACGTCGAGGCCGCCGAGCGGGTCTTCGAGCTGCTCATGGGCAACGACGTCGCCCCGCGCAAGGACTTCATCGTGGCCGGCGCCGGGAAGGTCGACCGGGACCGGCTCGACGCCTGAGAGCGCCTCCGGCGGCCTCCCCGGCCGACGCGGCCCCGGGACGGACGACGGCATCGACGGAATGGCGCACACAGCCCTGCCCCGGCGACGGCGTGTCGCCCTCGGCGCCGCGCGACACGCCGCAGCCAGCAGGTGGGCCGTGTGCGCAATCCGGTCAGCAGCGGACGAGGTGCCGCTACGCTCCGGCCGCAGGGCGGCAGGGGGCCGCCCGGACGGGCGGTCGGTCGTGGGCAGGTTCGGCAGGACGTTGGCGCGCTCGAACGGGCGGGACCGCGCGCTGTGGGGCGCCGAGCTGGTGGGGCTGCCGCTGCTCGGGCTGGTGCTGGGCGCCGCGGGCCTCGGCACGTTCTGGGTGGTCATCCTCGTGGTCGCCGGACCGGTGGTCGCCGCGCTATCCGTGCTGGGTGCCGGCCGGGGCGGCTACGTCGACGGCAGCGCCCACGACGACCCGAGCCTGGGCCACGGACGGCCCAGCGCCACGGACGGGCCGGGCACGGGCAACCTGACCGGCGGCGGCTCCTGACCCGTGGGCGCTGACGTGACCACCGGAGCGGACCCCTCGGTGCTCGACCTGCTCGACCTGGTCGACCTGCCCGAGCAGGTCACCGCACCACCGCGGCTCACCGAGCGGCACCCATGGCTCATGCCACTGGCCGTGCACCTGCACCGCGCACGGCGGCGGCTGCAGTGGATGCGCTCGGGGACCAGCTGGGCCCGGACCCGCGCCGACGACACGCTCCCGGTGCGCGTGAAGCTGCACCGCTCGCTGCTGCGCCGCCGGCTCGGCGAGTCCGAGATGTGGCTGCAGGAGAACAAGGTGGTGAACCTGCGCCTGGCCGCCGCGCGGGTCGACGGCCTGCTCATCAGGCCGGGGGAGACGTTCTCGTTCAACCGGGTCGTGGGCAACTGCACCCGCCGCAAGGGCTACGTCGACGGCATGCGCCTGTCCAACGGCACCGCGCACACCGGGGTCGGCGGCGGCATCTGCCAGCTGGCCAACCTGCTGCACTGGATGGTCCTGCACTCGCCGCTCACCGTGGTCGAGCGCTCCGAGCACAGCTTCGACCCGTTCCCGGACAACGGCCGGGTGCTGCCCTGGGGCGTGGGCTGCTCGATCGTCTACAACTACGTCGACCTCGTGGTGCGCAACGACACTCGGCTCACCTTCCAGCTCGCCGTCGGCGTCGGCGAGCGCTACCTGGAGGGCGAGCTGCGGGCGGACGGGGTGCCGGCGCACACCTACAAGGTCTTCGCCCGGGACGAGCAGTTCCTCCGGCACGGCGGCCGGGTGTTCCGCCGCAACGAGATCTGGCGGCGCGTGGTGGACCGCCGCACCGGCGACGCAGTCGGTGAGGAGCTGGTCAAGCGCAACTGCGCACTGGTCACCTACGCGCCGACGGGCGTCGACGTCGTCGACCTCACCGGCCTCGAGCCGGCCACGCGCCGGAGGCCCACGCCGACGTCCTGACCGGGGCGCGGTCGCCGGCGCCAGGACGGGCAGGACCGGGCCGGGCTCAGACCAGCGACTCCTGCCACTGCCGGTGCAGGGCGGCGTAGCGGCCACCGGCCTCGGTGAGCTCGGCCGGGGTGCCGTCCTCCACCACCCGGCCGGCGTCGAGCACGAGCACCCGGTCGGCGATCTCCACCGTGGACAGGCGGTGCGCGATGACCAGGGCGGTGCGGTCGGCGAGGATCGTGCGCAGCGCGTGCTGGACCAGCCGCTCGCTGGGGATGTCCAGGCTCGAGGTGGCCTCGTCGAGCACGAGCACCGCGGGGTCGGCCAGGAACGCGCGGGCGAAGGACACCAGCTGGCGCTGGCCGGCCGACAGCCGCCCGCCGCGCTTGCGCACGTCGGTGTCGTAGCCCTCCGGCAGCGCGCTGATGAACTCGTGCGCGCCGATCTGCCGGGCCGCGGCCTCCACCTCGGCCCGGGAGGCACCGGGGCGACCGAAGGCGATGTTGTCGGCCACCGTGCCGGAGAACAGGAAGCTCTCCTGGGTCACGGTGACGATGGCGCGGCGCAGGTCGGCCTCGGTGATGTCGTGCAGGTCGATGCCGTCGAGCAGCACCCGCCCCTGCACCGGGTCCCACACCCGGGCCAGCAGCCGGGCGATGGTGGTCTTGCCTGCGCCGGTGGCGCCGACCAGCGCCACCGTCTGCCCGGCCGGCACCACCAGGTCCAGGTCGGGCAGCACGACCGCGTCGCGGTAGGCGAAGCGGACGTGGTCGAAGGTGAGCTGCCCGCGGGCCCGGTCCACCCGCACCGGCTGCTCCGGCTCGGCGACGCTGGGCGGCTCGTCCAGGACGCCGGCCAGCTTCTCCAGCGCGGCGGTGGCCGACTGGTAGGAGTTGAAGAACTGGCTGAGCTCCTGCAGCGGGTCGAAGAACCGGCGCAGGTAGAGCAGGAACGCGGTCAGCACGCCCACCTGCAGCCGCCCGTCCAGGACCAGGTGCCCGCCGTAGAGCAGCACGACGGCCACGGTGACGTTGCCGACCAGCTTGATCGAGGGGCCGTAGATCGCGTTGAGCTGGAACGAGCGCTGGGTGTCGCGCCGGTAGCGCGCGTTGAGCCGGACGAAGTCGCGCTCGCCCAGCGGCTCGCGCCGGAACGCCTGCACGGCGCGGATGCCGTTGAAGGTCTCGACGAACTGCACGATGGTGGCCGCGACGGACTCGCGGGTGGCGCGGTAGGCGCGGGCGGACTGGCGCCGGAACCAGACGGTGAGCGCCACCAGCGGCACGAACGAGAGCAGGCCCACCGTGGCCAGCGCCGGGTCGAGCACCAGCATCGTGCCGCCGATGGTCACGATGGACAGCACCGCCAGGACGACCGAGTCGACGCCCTCCTCCACGAAGTCGCTGATCGCGTCGACGTCGGAGGTCTGCCGGGAGATCACCCGGCCCGAGGTGTAGGTCTCGTGGAAGGCCTGGGACAGGCGCTGGAAGTGCGCGAACACGCGGGTGCGCAGGTCCAGCAGCACCGCCTGCCCGATCCTGCCGGTGAGGCGGAGGAACGCCTCCTGGCTGACGCACTGCACCAGCGCGGCCAGCGCGAGCAGCCCGACGACGACCAGCAGCGGCGTGACGTCGCGCCCGCCCTGCGCCGGGTCGCGCAGCAGCGGCGGGATGCCGCGGTCGATGCCCAGACCCACCAGGTAGGGGGCGGCCAGGGCCGAGAGGTTCTGCACCACGATGAGCACCAGCAGCACGACGAGCGGGCGGCGGTGCGGGCGCAGCAGGCTGCCCAGCAGCCGGCGCGAGCGGGCCCGCAGCAGCAGCGAGGCGCCGGCGCTGACCCGGGCCTGCTCGTCGCCGACCAGGTCCTCCGCGCCCTGGGCGTCCGCAGGCTGCGACGGCTTGTCCTTGCGGGAGGTGGTCGTGCTCACCGCGCCACCGCCTCGGGTGCCTCCGAGCCGAGCATGGCCGCGTACTCGGGCACGGTGGCCATCAGCTCCGAGTGGGTGCCGACCGCCGCGACCCGGCCGTCCACGAGGAGCGCCACCCGGTCGGCCAGCGCCACCGTGGACGGGCGGTGGACGACCACCAGCGAGGTGGTGGTGGCCAGCACCCGGGCCAGGGCCTGCTCCACGAGGTGCTCGGTCTCGACGTCGAGGGCCGACAGCGGGTCGTCGAGGACCAGCACCGCCGGCCGGCCGATGACCGCGCGGGCCAGCGCGAGCCGCTGGCGCTGCCCGCCGGACAGGGAGAGGCCCTGCTCGCCGACCTTGGTGGAAAGGCCCTCGGGGAGGTCGTGGACGAAGCGCGCCTGGGCCAGGTCGAGCGCCTGCTCGACCTCCTCGTCGGTGGCGTCGGGGTGCCCGAGGGTGACGTTGTCGCGCACGCTGGCCGAGAACAGCACCGGGTCCTCGAAGGCGGGGGCCCCCGCCAGGCGCAGCGACTGCAGGGTGACCTCGCGCAGGTCGTGCCCGTCGAGCGTGATCCGGCCGGCGGTGGGGTCGGCCAGGCGCGGCAGCAGCATGGCCAGCGTCGTCTTGCCCGAGCCGCTGGCCCCGACCAGGGCCAGGGTCTCCCCGGGCCGGATCTCCAGGTCGACGCCTCGCAGCACCGGCGGGCGCGGGGCGGCGCCGGGCGGCGCGGGGTGCGCGAAGGACACGTTCTCGAACCGGACGTGCCCGCGCACCGGGGGCAGGTGCCGGGCGTGCGGGGTGTCGGCGACGTCGGGGACGGCGTCGAGCACCTCGTAGACCCGCTGCGCGGCGGTGCCGGCCTCCTGGCCGGAGGCGATGATGAAGCCGAGCGAGGCCACCGGCCAGACCAGCTGCAGCACCAGGGTGATGAAGGCGACCAGCCCACCCAGGGTGAGCCGGCCCGAGCCGACGGCCAGCGCGCCGAGGAGCAGGACGAGGACGAGCGTCGCGTTGGGCGCCAGGTCGAGCAGCGCGGCGAACCGCGCGCGCAGGCGCACCTTCTCCAGCTGGGTGGCCTGCACCTGTCGAGAGGCCTCGAGGAACTGCTCCTCGACCAGCTCGTGCCGGCCGAAGGCCTTGATGACCCGGATGCCGGTGGCCGCTTCCTCGGCCAGCGTGGTGAGGTCGCCGGTCTGGTCCTGGGCGCGCCGCGAGACCCGGGAGAACGAGCGCTGGAACCGGCCGCACAGGAACGCGACCGGCACCAGGCAGACCGCCACCAGCACGCCGAGCAGCGGGTCCAGCCGCACCAGCAGCACGAGGATCGCGGCGAAGGTGAGGATGTTGGTGATCAGGAAGACCAGGCCGAAGCCGAAGAACCGCCGGATCGCGCCGAGGTCGGAGAAGGCCCGGGAGAGCAGCTGGCCGGTCTGCCAGCCGTCGTGGAACGAGGGCGGCATCTGCTGCAGGTGCCGGTAGACGTCGTCGCGGACCGCCTGCTCGATGCCGAGCGTGGAGGTGCTCTGGATCCAGCGGCGGGTGAACGCGAGCCCGGCCTCGGTGACGCCGAGGGCCAGGGCCAGGCCGGACAGCGGCAGCAGCAGCGAGCGCTGGCCGTGGGCGATCGCGCCGTCCACCACGTGCCGGATGACCAGCGGCACGACCAGGCTGGCGCCGACGCCGAGGATGGCCGCGGCCAGCATGAGCGCCATCTGCAGCCGGTAGGGGCGGACGTAGGTGCGCAGGCGCCACAGCGAGGCGATCGGGCCGGGCGGTGGCGCGAGCTGCGCGTCGCCGGGCTCGCCGGCGTCCGGGCGCGCGTCGGCCCGGTAAGGAGTGGAGGGGGTCATCGCTTCGTACGGTATGCCCGCGCCCGGACAGTCCGCACCGCAGGGTGCGCGTCGACCCTGGTGTCGTCAGACCGGACGGGGAGCGGCGGCCAGGAAGTGCTCGGGGCGCGCCGGCGCCTTGCCGCAGCTCTCCGGCCGCGGCGGCTCGGCCGCGACGACGTCGAGCGCCACCTGCCACCGTCGGCCGTCGCCCGCCTCCACCTCCCGCACCGGGCGGTCGCCGTGCTCGCCGGACAGATCGGGCAGCCGCCGCACCGAGACGACGTCGTCCAGGCCGGTCAGCCCCGCGGCCTCGCGCACCGCGGCCTCCGCGGCCTGGCCGGCCCGGTCCCAGGTGGAGCGGCCGCGCAGGCCGGCGAGCGCCATCCGGCCCTGGCCGGCTCCGGCCAGCACGGCCTGGGCGGCCACCTCGTCCAGCCGGCCGTAGGCCAGCCCCCAGGGCAGCAGCACCGCGGTGGGGGAGAAGCGGTGCCCGCCGAGGTGGGTGACCTCGAGGACCCGGTCGCCCCAGCGCGGGTCGCGGGCCAGCCCCGCGGCCAGCGGCCGGCCGAAGATCGCGCAGCACCGGTCGCGGCGGCCGTTGGTGCACACCAGCAGCACCGGGCCCTCGACCGGCTCGACGGCCTCGGCCGGCCCGAGCGGGGCGAGAGCGCGCAGGTCGCCGCGGCCGAGTGCGGCGAGGTCGAGGTCGAGCAGCACGGCCGGGTCCTCGATCGAGGTCCTGCGCATCCAGGTGCGGCCCGGGCCGGTGTGCGCCACGAGCACCTCGCGTCGGTGCACCACGTGGTCGTCCGGGTGCCGCCCGGGCCGGCGCACGAGGACCACCTTGGTGCCCGAGCCGGCCGAGCGCAGGTCCACCGCCTGTCCCAGCGCCGGGTCCAGGTGCGACTGCTCCAGCGCGGCCCGTCCCCACGGTCCGGGCTGCTCCACCGCCAGCCAGGTGCGGGCGACCGGGGCGGTGCCGGCGGTCGGCTCGTCCAGCTGCTGGCTCCAGGCGGAGCACAGCACCGGCTCGCCCCCGCCCTCCTGGTGATCAGGCACGGCAGGTTGATCCTTTCCGCTGGTCCCGCGAGTGGATCAACATCTTCTGCATGATCGCCAAGGGGGGTAGGGGGTCAGGAGCCGGCGTCGCCGGGCTGCTCGGCGGTGCGGGCGGCGCCGGTGAGCGCGGCCGGTGCGCCGACGGCGGCGACCGGCTGGGGCAGGGGGAGACCCGAGCCGTCGCGGCGCGGGTCCGGCGCGGGCAGCTCGACCGGGACGCCGGTGGCGGCGCAGGCCAGCGCCGGAGCGGCGCCCGCCCAGGCCAGCACCAGCGCGTCCTCGCCGCGCAGGAACCGGTGGCAGCGCACCCCGCCGGTGCCGCGGCCCTTGGCGGGGTACTCGGCGAACGGAGTCGTCTTGACGGTGCCGGCCTCGGTGCCCGGCAACGCACCGGTGGAGCCGGCCACGGTGACGACCACGCCGTCGAGGGCCGGGTCGACCGCGCCGAAGAAGACCACCGACTGCTTGGGCGCCACCCGCACGCCGGCCATGCCGCCGGCCGCGCGGCCCTGCGGGCGCACCTGGTCCGCGCCGAAGCGCAGCAGCTGGGCGTCGGAGGTGACGAAGACGAGGTCCTCGGTGCCGGTGGGCAGCTCCACGGCGCCGACCACCCGGTCGCCGTCCTTGAGGCCGATCACCTCCCAGGAGTCCTTGTTGCTCGGCACGTCGGGCACCACCCGCTTGACCACGCCCTGCGCGGTGCCCAGGGCGAGGCCGGGGCCGTCGGCGGACAGCGAGCACAGGGCGAGCGCCCGCTCGTTCTTCTCCAGCTCGACGAACTCCGACAGCGGCGCGCCACCGGCCAGGTTGGGGGCGCTGGCCGTGGCCGGCAGCGCGGGCATGTCCAGCACGCCGAGACGGACCACCCGGCCGGCGTCGGTGACCACCCCGACCTCGCCGCGGGCGGTGGTGCGCACCACCGAGACGACGACGTCGTGCTTGGCCCGTCCACCGTCGGCGGGCAGCGGGTCGGCGCTGGTGGTGCGCGCGAGCAGGCCGGTGGCCGACAGCAGCACCCAGCACGGCTCGTCGGCGACCTCGAGCGGCACGGTGCTCGCGACGGGCGCCCCGGCCGACTCCAGCAGCACGGTGCGCCGCGGGGTGCCGTGGTCCTTGGCCACCTGGGCCAGCTCGTCGGAGACGACCTTCCGCATCCGGCCCTCGTCCTCGAGGATCGCGGTGAGCTCGGTGATCGAGGCGATGAGCTCGTTCTGCTCCTTCTCCAGCTCCAGCTTGGAGAACTTGGTGAGCCGGCGCAGCGGCATCTCGAGGATGTAGTTGGTCTGCACCTCGGACAGGTCGAAGACCGACATCAGGCGCTCGCGGGCCATCGCGGTGTCGTCGCTGGAGCGGATGACCGCGATGACCTCGTCGATGTCGAGGATCGCGATGAGCAGGCCCTCGACCAGGTGCAGCCGCTCCTGGGCCTTGCGGCGGCGGAACTCGCTGCGCCGGCGGACGACCTCGAGCCGGTGGTCGACGTAGACCTGCAGCAGCTCCTTCAGGCCCAGCGTGCGCGGCTGGCCGTCGACCAGCGCCACGTTGTTGATGCCGAAGGAGTCCTCCATCGGCGTGAGCTTGTAGAGCTGCTCGAGCACGGCCTCGGGGTTGAAGCCGTTCTTGACCTCGATGACCAGGCGCAGGCCGTTCTCGCGGTCGGTGTAGTCGTCGACATCGCTGACGCCCTGCAGCTTCTTGGCCCGGACCAGGTCGGCGACCTTCTCCTTCACCCGCTCGGGCCCGACGCCGTAGGGCAGCTCGGTGACGACGATGCCCTTCTTGCGCGGGGTGAGGTTCTCGACCCGGGCGGTGGCGCGGGTGCGGAAGGTGCCGCGCCCGGTCTCGTAGGCCTCGCGGATGCCGTCCAGACCGATGATCTTGCCCCCCATGGGGAGGTCCGGCCCGGGGACGAACCGCATGAGGTCGTCGAGGGTCGCCTTGGGGTGCTTGATCAGGTGACGGGCCGCGTTGACGACCTCGACCAGGTTGTGCGGCGGCATGTTGGTCGCCATGCCGACCGCGATGCCGGCCGCGCCGTTGACCAGCAGGTTCGGGAACGCCGCCGGCAGGACGCTGGGCTCCTGGGACTGGTCGTCGTAGTTGGGCCGGAGGTCGACGACCTCCTCGTCGAGGTTCTCGATGAGCAGCATGGCCGGCTGGGCCAGCCGGCACTCGGTGTAGCGATACGCCGCCGGCCCGTCGTCAAGGGAGCCGAAGTTGCCGTGGCCATCGATCAGAGGCAGCCGCATGGACCACGGCTGGGCCATGCGGACCAGGGCGTCGTAGATGGCGGTGTCGCCGTGCGGGTGGAGCTTGCCCATGACGTCGCCGACCACGCGGGCGCTCTTGACGTGCGGGCGGTCCGGGCGCAGCAGCATCTCGCCCATCTGGAACAGGATCCGGCGGTGCACCGGCTTGAGGCCGTCGCGGGCGTCCGGCAGGGCCCGGGAGTAGATGACGCTGTAGGCGTACTCGAGGAAGCTGCCCTGCATCTCCTCGGAGACGTCGATGTCGACGATCCGCTCCTGGAAGTCCTCGGGCGGCGGGTTCTTCGTCGTGCGTCGGGCCATGCGGGGCTCTCGCTCCTTCAGTGTGCTGCTCACCGGGCTGCAGTCGCCCTCATTCTGGCCCGCCGCGCCGACAGGACCGCTCAGCGACCCGCCCCTAGGCTGGTCGTCCGTGCCGTCCACCGGAGGTCCTGCCGTGCCCGTCCCGCCCGAGCGGCTGCGCGAGGTCGTCGCGGCGCACCTCGAGATCGAGCCCGCCGCGCTGACCGACGAGGTGCTGCTCGGCGAGGACCTCTACGTCGACTCCCTCGCCGCCGCCGAGCTGCTCGTGGTGGTCGAGGACGCCTTCTCGGTGCGGCTGCCCGAGGACCTGTTCGCCGACGTCGAGACCTACGGCGAGCTGGCCGGCGCGGTGCAGGCGCGCGCCGTGCCGGCGGCCTAGGTGCGCTTCCCGGACCGCCCCCGCCGGGTGGCGGTGACCGGCCTCGGCGTGCTGGCGCCCGGGGCGGTCGGGGTCGAGGCGTTCTGGGACGCGCTGCTGCGCCCGGCCGCGGCCGAACCGGTGCGCCGGGTCGGCGAGGTCGACCTGTCGCGGTGGATGCCGCGGCGCGACGCCCGCCGGCTGGACCGGTTCGCCCAGCTGGCGGTGGCCGCGGCCGGGCAGGCCCTGGCGGACGCGGGCTTCGACGACACCCTGCCGCTGGCCGGGTCCGGGGTCGACCCGTGGCGGGCGGCCACCGTGGTCGGCACCGGGCTGGGTACCGCCGCAGCGTTCGAGGAGGCGGTGCGCGGCCTGGACGCGCGGGGTCCACGCGGGGTGCCGGTCCTGACCGCGCCCAAGGCGATGCCGGGTGCGGCCTCGGCGGCGGTGTCGATGACCTTCGGGCTGTGCGGGCCCGACGAGCCGCTCGTCACCGCCTGCGCCGCCGGTGCCCACGCCATCGCGCACGCCGCGCGGTTGGTGGCGCTCGGGGTGTGCGACCTCGCGGTGGCCGGGGG
>JBQCIO010000272.1:0-19082 GCA_051953655.1 Motilibacteraceae bacterium | reverse complement strand
GCGCCCGTCCCGCCGGAGCGTGCGCCGCGCGAGGGGCCGCCGGCTCGACGTGCGCCGGACCCTGCGCCGGGCCCACCGCACCGGCGGCGACCCGGTGCGGCAGGTCAGGCAGACGCGCGGCCGGCGGCCGCGGCGGATCGTGCTGATCGCCGACGTGTCGGGATCGATGGAGGCCTACTCGCGCGTCTACCTGCACCTGCTGGCCGGCGGGGTGCGCGGCGCGCACGCCGAGGCGTTCGTGTTCGCCACCCGCCTCACCCGCCTGACCCGGATGCTCTCCACCGGGTCGCCCGACGCCGCGCTCGCCCGCGCCCGCGCGGCCGCCCCGGACTGGTCCGGCGGGACGCGGATCGGTCGTGCCCTCAAGGACTTCCTGGACACCTACGGCCGCCGCGGCGTGGCCCGCGGCGCCGTGGTGGTCATCGTCTCCGACGGCTGGGAGCGCGACGACCCGGCCCTGCTCGGCGAGCAGATGGCCCGGCTGGCCCGCCTCGCCCACCGCGTCGTGTGGGTCAACCCGCGCAAGGCCGCCGAGGGCTTCGCGCCCCTCGTCGGCGGCATGGCCGCCGCCCTGCCGCACGTCGACACCTTCGTCTCAGGGCACTCGCTGGCTGCGCTGGACGAGGTGCTGGCGGCCGTGGAGGGGTCGGCGGGCCGGCTGAGCCCGGCCGGGCCGGGGCGGCCCCCGGTCGTGCGGGCGCGCGGTGGCCCATAGGGTCCACGACATGCAGGACGACCGTGTGGACCATGCCGCGGTGCCGGCCGCGTTCCCGCTCGATCGGCTGGCCCTGGTACCGCTGCTCCCGCGCCGGTGACCGCGCCGACGTCCCGGGGGCAGGAGCAGCGGTGCGACGTCGACGTCGTCGTCGTGGGTGCGGGGCTGTCCGGACTCGTCGCGGCGCGCGAGGTCCTCGCGGCGGGGAGGTCGGTGCGCTGCCTCGAGGCGCGGAGCCGGGTGGGCGGCCGGGCCTGGAGCGTGGTGCGGGACGGCGCGGCCGTCGACCTCGGGGCGGGCTGGTGCTGGCCGGGCGAGCCGACGGTGCAGCGGCTCGCCGTCCAGCTGGGGGTCGCGACCTTCGCCCAGCATCTGCACGGCGACGCACTGTTCGAGCCCGACGCACGTGGGCCGCAGCGGCTGGCCGGCAATCCCGTCGACGTGCCCGCCCTGCGCTTCGCCGGCGGCGCGCAGGCGCTGGCCGTCCGCCTCGCCGACGGGCTGCCGCCGGGAGCGCTGCTGCTCGAGGCCCCGGTGTCGCATCTCGCCGTCGACGCCGAGAACGTGGTCGTGCGCACGGCGGGGGGCACCGTCGTGGCGCGACAGGCGGTGCTCGCGCTCCCGCCGGCGCTGGCCGCCACCGCCATCGAGTTCGCCCCGCGGCTGCCGGCGCCGGTGGCCGAGCTGGCCGCCCGGACGGCGGTGTGGATGGGCGGCACGGTCAAGGCCGTGGCCGTCTACGACCGTCCGTTCTGGCGGGAGGCGGGGTTGGCGGGAGCGGTGATGAGCCACCTCGGCCCGTTCCGGGAGCTCCACGACCACAGCGGGCCGGGAGGTGAGCCGGCGGCCCTGTTCGGTTTCGCCGCGGCGGCCTCGCTGGCGGACGCCACGCACGCCGACGCCCGCGACGCCTTCCGCCGGCAGCTGGTCCGCCTGTTCGGGCCGGCCGCCAGTGCCCCGCGTCAGCTCGAGCTGGCCGACTGGAGCCGTGAGCGCTGGACCGTGCCGAGCACCACCGGTCAGGAGTCCACCGCGAGCTTCGGGCACCCGCTCTTCCAGGAGGCCGTGCACGGCCGGATCCACTGGGCGTCCACCGAGACCGCCACGTACGCCGCCGGCCACCTCGAAGGTGCGGTGCGCGGCGGCCTTCGCGCCGCCGGCGAGGCGTTGCACCGGCTGGCTGCGTCGACGCCGTCCGGACCGGCTCGGCTGTGAGCGCTCAGGCGGGCCGCTCGACCGTGGTCGTCTCGCCCAGGACGTAGAACTTGAAGTCGGTGCGCCCGCCCGGCCCTCGCTCGGCGGGGATCGGGTGCTGGTCGAACCAGCGCAGGTAGTCCGCGTAGGCCTGCTCGTCGGCGAAGTGCATCTCGGCGATGCGGTAGAAGGTCTGGCTGACCGGTACCGCCGCCGCGCCACCGCTCGTGCTGGTGATCGGCCGCAGCACCTTGGTGAAGATGATCCGGTCCAGGTGAGGGTTGGCCAGCAGGTCGGGTGCGTGCACCTCGAACAGCCAGCGCTCGTACTCCTCCTCGGAGACCCCGGGCTGGATGTCGTAGCCGAGCACGGTCTTGATCATGTGAGCTCCTCTGCGCTCCAGGTGAAGGATCGGGCGCCGTCGGCGAACCCCTCGACCCGCAGGCGAACCGGCCGCACGTGCACCCCCACGAGCTCGGCCCGGACGTTCTGCGGGTCGCGGTCCGGCGCCTTGGTCAGCCCCCGGGCGCGCAGCGGCGCGGACAGCTCCGCGTACCGCCGCACCGTCCATTCCTCGTCCATGAACTCCACGACGCCGCGTAGGAGAACCACGCGCGGGACCAGGCGGCCGTAGTCGAACACGGCGGGATGGTCGTTCCGGGAGCCCGGGCGGGGCGAGCCGACCCAGACCAGCTCGACGCGCGGGTTCCGGCGCAGCTGACCGAGCCGGCGGTGCGCCCGGCGCTGCACCAGGTCCACGGACCAGTCCGGGTTCATCGGCGCCCCCAGGGTGCGCGTGACCGGGAAGCCGTCGGCGTTCACCGTGACCAGCTGCGCGAAGCCGGCCTCCTCCTCGAGGAAGCGGCGCACCTCCCCCAGCAGGTGGTCGCTCACGTCCGCGCCGCCACGGACGCCGCGTGCTCGGCGGCGAGGAAGGCGAGCCCGAGGGCCGGCAGCAGCCCGTTGCCCGCGAGGTAGCCGCCGGCACCGTGGCCGGAGATGCTCATCGCCGCCCCACCGGAGGCGTAGAGGCCGGGGATCGCGCCGGCGTCGGGGCGCAGGACGCGCGCGTCGCCGTCCACGCGAAGCCCGCCCTGGGTGTGGAACAGCGCCGGCGCGACGCGCACCGCGGCGAAGGGCGGTGCCAGCGGTGCCTCCCACAAGGTCCGGCCGAACCCGTCCACGCCCTCGCCGCGAGCGAGACGCTGGGTCTCCGCGAGCGT
Source organism: Motilibacteraceae bacterium (assembly GCA_051953655.1). Lineage (GTDB taxonomy): Bacteria > Actinomycetota > Actinomycetes > Motilibacterales > Motilibacteraceae > JBQCHF01. Next base: position 15,950 of record JBQCIO010000272.1, on the reverse strand, counting down.
GTCGGACAGACCCACCGGGTCGACGCCCGCCAGCGCGGCCAGCTCCTCGGGCGTCTCGGCCCACCGCAGGGCTCCGGAGGCGACGGTGTCGCGGAAGTCGTCGAACGCCAAGCAGGCGTCGTGGATCCTCTGGTCGAGCACGATCACCGCGCGGCCGCCGGCGCGCGCGATGACCTCACGCGCGTACTCCGAGTAGCCGATCGTCTCGTCGCCGAACCGGCGGCCGGCGTCGTCGACGAGGAAAGCCCCGTGCATGACGGTCGCCCACCCGGTCAGCGTGGCCGCGGGCACCGCCAGCGCGGCGTGCCCCTGGTAGGCGTCGAGGAACGCGGTGTCGGCGCCCAGCGCCGCTCCGAGCCGCAGTGCGTCGCCGCGGGACTCGGCGGAACCGTGGTAGACCGCCCCGGCGATCTCGGGGATGTGCTGCCGGACCAGCTCGGGGTCGGCCCCGTAGCCGTTGGTGGCCAGGAGGAGCGCGCCGGTGGCGATGCGCTCGCTCGCCCCGTCCGGCGTGGTCACCACCACCTCGCGCACGCCCTGCTCGTCGGCGACGACGTCGGTGAGCCGCGCTGGGGCGAGCAGCTCGATGCGGTCGTGCGCCCGCACGGCCGACACCAGGCCCGAGAGGAGGTGGCGCCCCGAGCGGCCGGGGATGGTGTGGCAACGGAACCGGGAGTGCCCGGGGTACGGGAAGTCGGTGACCAGGCTGATCGGCAGGCCGACGTCGTCCGCCAGCCAGGTGACCAGCCGGGCGCTGACGCCGGCCAGCGCCTCGGCCAGCGGCAGGTCCACCTCGCCGTGGGTCTTGGTGACCATGTCCCGCACGAAGAGCTCCGGGCTGTCCTCGATGCCCGCCTCCTGCTGCCACCGGGTGCCCGCGCCCGGGACCATCGCGGTGGACATCGCGGTGTTGTTGCCCCGGCTGAAGTGCTCGCTGGCCTCGACCACGAGCACGTCGAGGCCGAGCTGCGCGGCCCGCAGCGCGGCGACCAGCCCGCCGCCGGCGCCGGCGACGACGATGTCGGGACCTCCGTCGACGGTGCTCATCGCGCCGCCACCCCCTGGCGCGGGACCAGCGAGAGCCGGCCGGCCAGGCCCAGCACCTGCAGCGCGGTCGCCGTGGGGTCCAGGACCGCCGGCCCCTCCCCCGCGGGTCGCACCTCGACCGCGCTGCACCCATTGACGACCGCCGGCACGTCGAGGTCGCCGACAGCGGTGGTGATGGCCGCGGCCCAGGTCGCGTCGTCGGCGATGTCCTGCACGGAGAGCGAGAGGACACGCACCTCGACAAGCGAGTCCGACAGACCGTAGGAGTGGACCTTGCGGGCCAGCTCGTCGGCGATCGCCTGGTTGCGGGCGACGGCGGCGAAGGGCTGCCCGGTCCCCGCGAGCAGGTGCGTGCACAGCCGGGACAGCCCCACCAGCGGCACCGGCAGGTCGGTGGCCTCACCGACGCCCGGGTCGAGAACGCAGTCCGGGAGGACGACGTCGAAGGCTGCGGGGTCGGTCCGACGCGCGGCGGCGACGACCAGCTCCTCCGAGCGGCGCACGTCCGCCTCGGTCTCCAGGGCCCGGGGCACCTCCGGGGCGTCGCCGATGTCCTCCAGCTGCACGCTGATCCCGTCCGGCGCCAGCCGCTCGTAGCGGCGCTGGCGCCGCTCGAGCTCGGCGGCGTCGACGTGGATCGGGGTGATGGCGCGGACGCGCAGCATGTCTCCTCCTACATCCCTAGGTAGGCGGTGCGGACCCGCTGGTCGTCCACCAGGTCCTTCCCCTTGCCCTGCACAGCGATCGCTCCGCTCTCCAGGACGTACGCGCGATCCGAGATGCGCAGTGTGTGGGCGGCGTTCTGCTCGACGATGAGCACCGTCACGCCGGTGTCCCGCACGCGGGTGACCGCCTCGAGCACCTGGGTGACCAGGTTGGGGGCCAGGCCGATCGACGGCTCGTCGAGGGTGAGCAGGCGGGGCTTGGCCATCAGCGCGCGTCCGATGGCGAGCATCTGCTGCTGGCCACCGGACATCGTGTCGGCCCGCTGGCCGCGCCGCTCGTCGAGGATCGGGAACAGCTCGAACACCTGCTCCAGGCTCGCGTCGATCTCGCCGCGGTCCCGCGTGTAGGCACCCATCGTCAGGTTCTCCAGCACGCTCAACCGGCCGAAGAGGCCGCGGTCCTGCGGGACGTGCACGAGGCCGCGCCGCACGATGCGGTCTGGACGGGAGCCGTCGATGCGCTGACCGTCGAAGGTGATGCTGCCACCGCTCACCTCGATGAGGCCGGACACCGCCCGCAGGGTGGTTGTCTTGCCGGCCCCGTTGGCGCCGATGAGGGCCACGATCTCGCCCTCGTCCACCTCGAGGTCGATCCCGTGCAGGATCTGCAGACGGCGGTATCCGGCGACGACCTTCTCAAGCCTCAGCAATGAGGAACTCCTCCCCGAGGTAGGCCTCCACGACCCGAGGGTCGGCGGTGACCGCGTCCGGCGTCCCCTCGGCCAGCGGGTGACCCTCGTGGAGGACCAGGACGCGGTCCGACAGGGCCATGACGGCGGCCATGATGTGCTCGATGAACAGCACCGTGACCCCCTCCTGACGCAGGCTGCGCAGCAGTTCGATCAGCGGGATCCGCTCGGTGGGGACCAGGCCGGCGAGCACCTCGTCCAGCAGCAGCACCCGGGGGCGGAGCGCGAGGGCCCTCGCCATCTCCAGCCGCTTGAGCCCGGCGGTCGGGAGCACCCCGGAAGGCCGGTCCCGGTAGTCGTTCAGCCCCACCCGGTCGATCACCTCGGCGGCGGCGTCGCGGGCGGCCCCCCTCGAGCGGTGGTGCGCGTGCGCGGAGATCGCGACGTTGTCGAGCACCGTCATGCTCTCGAAGGGCCGCATCAGCTGGAAGGTGCGGACCAGTCCGGCGCGCGCCACCTTCCACGCCGGCCAGCCGGTGATGTCCTGGCCGTCGAAGACCACCCGCCCGCTGGTGGGGGGGATCTGGCCGGCGATCACCGAGAACAGCGTGGTCTTCCCGGCCCCGTTCGGGCCGATAATGCCGAGGAACTCGTCCGCCTCGACCGAGAGGTCGACGTCGCGCAGGGCGCGCAGCCCTGCGAAGGACTTGGAGAGCCCCGAGATCTCGAGGATGGCTGTCACGCCCGCAGCCTCGCCTTCACGCTGCCGTAGACCCCGCGAGGGAGGAAGAGGACGATCACGATGAGCAGGACGGCGTAGGTGGCCACGTCCAGACCGTTCTTGCCCTCGAGGAAGGACAGCGCGGCCGGCGGGTTGCGCAGCACCCGCGCGGTGACCTCGGAGAGGGGCCCGACGACGGCGGCGCCGATGACCGGGCCCCAGATCGTCCCGATGCCTCCGATGACGGCCGGCACGATGGCCTCGACCGACACCGCGGAGCCGAAGGCGTTGTCGGGACTGACGAAGAGGTAGTACTGGGTGTAGAAGACGCCGGCCACCGCCGTGATCCCGGCACTGATCGCGACCGCGAGCAGGCGGTAGCGCATCACCGCGATACCCAGCGACTCGGCCGCGGTGTCGTCGTCGCGGGTGGCCATGACGAACTGTCCGCTGCGGGAGTGCACCAGGCCGATGTTGACCGCCAGGGCGAGGGCCAGCAGCCCGAGCGGGATCCAGAAGTAGAGGTTGCTGTCCTGCGCGAACTGGAGCTTGGCCCACGAGGGCTCAGGGAGGATCGGGATGTTGAAGCCCTCGGTCTTGCGCAGGAAACCCACGTGGGAGACCAGCAGCCGCAGCATCTCGGCGAAGGCGAAGGTGGCCAGGGCGAAGTAGGCCCCGGCGAGCTTGTAGCGCAGCGAGAGGAACGCGGTCAGCACACCGAACGCGGCAGCGATGAGCGCACCGACGACCATGGAGATCCACGGGGAGACCCCGTGCTCGACCAGCAGGTAGGCGTCGGTGTAGGCGCCGAGGCCGAAGAACGCCGCGTGGCCGAAGCTGAACATGCCGCCGTAGCCGCTCATGATGTTCCAGGCGACCGCGATGATCGCGAAGATAAGGGTGCGGACGGCCACGGCCTGCAGCGACGACGGCAGGCCGAGCGGCAGCAGGGCCAGGAGGAGGGTCCCGACCACCAGGACCAGGAACTGCCGGGTGGCGCCGGCGCGGAGCGTCGAGATCACTGCGCGCTCCCGAACAGACCTTGCGGTCGGAGGAAGAGCACGAGCACGAACACGAGGAACACCAGGAGCAGCGCCCCGGTCCCCGGGAGGTACAGGCCGCCGACGGTCTGCACCAGGCCCACGGTCAGGCCGCCGAGCACGGCGCCGGACACGCTTCCCAGGCCGCCGAGGACCACGATGACGAAGGCGAGAATGGTGAACTCCTCCCCCACAGTGGGGGTCAGGCTGAGGAAGGGCACGACGAGCCCGCCTGCCGCGCCGACGCAGGCGGTGCCCAAGCCGAAGGTGAGCGCGAACACCGACCGGACGTTCACGCCTACCAGGGCGGCGCCCTGCGCGTTGGCCGCCACCGACCGGATGGCCAGGCCCAGCTTGGTGCGCTGCAGGACCAGGCTCAGGATCAGCGCCACCAGGAGAGCACCGACGAAGGCGATGACGCGTGGAACCGGCGCCACCGCCCCGAAGATGTGGAGGTTGCCCTCGAACGGGGATGGCACCGACTTGGGCTGGCCCCCGAAGGCGAGCAGGAGCAGGTTGGCGATGAGCAGCGAGAGGCCCAGCGTGACCAGCAGCTGGCCCTCGGTCTCGTTGCTGCCCATCAGCCGGTTGAGCATGGTGACCTGGATGACGTAGCCGACCAGGAAGAGCAGCGGGACGGCCACCAGGGTCGCGACGTAGACGTCGATGCCCAGCGAGGTGACCATGAAGTAGACGACGTACATGGCCAAGGTGAGCAGGGTCCCCTGGGCGAAGTTGACGATGCCCAGCACCCCGAAGATGAGCGTGAGCCCGACCGAGACCAGGGCGTAGACCCCGCCGAGCAGGACGCCCGTGACCACCGCCTGGGTCACCAGGCCAGAGTCCTTCCCGCCGACCGCGTAGACGAGGGCCAGCAGGACCAGGACCGCGACGACGAGAGCGGCGGTGAGCAGCAGGAGCGACCTGTTCGCCGCGCGTCCACGACGCGCCGCAGCGCTCCGGCTGCCCACCGCCCTGTCGGTCATGGTTCTGGTCTCCGCCTTCGAGATGGAGTGCCCGCGAGAGGGCGGACGGTCAGGACTGGCCCGGGGCGGCCGGGTAGATGAGCTTGGTCGTGGCGAACTTGTCCGGGAAGACCTGCTCGACCTTGCCGCTCTGGATCTGCATCACGATGACGGTGGCGTTCTTGTTCTGCCCCTTCTCGTCGAACGTGATCGGCCCGTCGAAGGCGAGCAGCGGGTCGTCGACGCTGATCCCGGAGATGGCGTCGCGCAGCTTCTTCGGGTCGCTGTCCTTGGACTGCTCGAGCGCCTTGGCGATCACCTCGACGGCTTCGTAGGAGAGCACCGCGGCGGTCTCCATCGGGTGGCCGTACTTCGCCTGGAAGCGCTGCCGGATGTCCTTCACCCGGTCACTGGTGGCCGCGTAGTGGTAGTTGGCGCTCAGGATCCCCTGGCCGGCGGCACCGGCGTCGCTCGGGAACTGGTCGTCGTCGAAGCCGCCGTTGGCGATGCCGTAGACCGCCTTGACCGCCGGCTTGAGCGCGGCGATCGACTTGGCGATGAGGAGGCTGTCCGGGTAGTAGCCGGTCACGACGATGGCGTCGGGCTTGGCCGAGGCAGCCTCGCTGACCTGGGTGGAGGCGTCGTTGAAGTTCGCTCCCGAGTAGGTCACCTCCTTGGCCACCGTGATGCCCTTGGCCGAGGCCTGCTTCTGGAAGGCCTTGAAGACGCTGTCGCCGAACGCACCCTGGATGTGGATGTAGGACACCGTCTTGATCGGCGAGCCGCCCTGGGCGCTCATCTCAGCCAGGTCGTCGGCGCCGGAGGTGCCCATGCCGGTGGCGTCGGGCTGGATGCGGAAGCTGTACTTGTAGCCCTGGGCCAGGATGGAGTCGTCGACCGCGACGTCGATGACGAGCGGCACCTGCGACCGCTCGGCGACCGTCGCGACGTTCTTGGTCACGTCGCTCTGGTAGGTGCCGACCAGGGCCACCGCTCCGGCCTGGATCAGCCGCTGCGCCTCGCTCTGCCCGACCTCGGCCTTGCCCTGGCTGTCGCCGGACTCGAGCTTGAGCATCGCCCCGTTCATGGACTTGATGCCGCCGGCCGCGTTGATGTCGTCGACGGCCATCTTGGCCGCGTCGTCCATGAGCGACCCGGCTCCGGCGAGCGCGCCCGTGAGCGGGTGGATCGACCCGATCGTGATCGTCTTGCCGGAGCCCGAGCCGCCGGAGCTGGCGCCCGCGCTGGGAGACCCGTTCGAGGAGCTGTTCGTCGAGCTCGACCCGCCGCCGCACCCGGCCAGAGCCAGGGCGAGCGCGGCGACCGCGGCCAGGGACATTCTCTTGGCGCTCATCCCGCCACCTTTCGCCAACCGAGACCGCCGTCCCGGGACCAGGGATGCGTTCCATCAACCGGAACGCAGTGTGCTGGGTCGGTTGTCTAACACCTCGGACTCGCACGGTCAACGGGTCCCGCGCAATCTGTTACCGCGAGGTGATGTGTTGACGAGGCCGCGAACCGTGAGCATCCTGGCGACTTGCAGAGGCATTCCGCTGAGAGGAACGGTGAGTCGGGGTGGCCGGGGATGGCGAGGGGGGCGGCCGGCGCAGCACCGGCCGGACCGAGGGCACGAGGAGCACGGGGCCGACGGGCGCAGCAGGTGGCGCTCGAGGCGCGGGAGGCGCAGGAGGCGCACGCCGGGCGCGGGCGGCCACGGCGGTCACGTCGGCGACCTCGGGGACGTCGGCCACGTCGGTGCGGACGAGCGGCGAGCGCCGCGGCGGCTCGGCGTCGGCGGCCGCGAACGGGGACGCGGCGGGCACCGAGGCGGCGGCCCGGGTGGCCGACGTGCTGCTGATGTTCGCCACCGGGCCCTCGGCCCTCGGGGTCAGCGAGATCGCTCGCGAGCTGCACCTGAGCAAGGCGGTCGTGCACCGCATCCTGCAGTCGCTGGCGTCGCGGGCGCTGGTGCGCGTGGACGCCGAGACCCGCGGGTATCAGCTCGGTCCGGGCGCGGTGGCCCTGGGAGCGCGGGCGATGCGGGACTTCGACCTGCGACGGGTCGCCCGGCAGCCGCTGCGGGAGCTGCGCGATGCGACCCGGGAGACCACCACCCTCTCCGCACTGGTCCGCGGCTCGCGGCTCTACCTGGACCAGTACGAGAGCCCGCAGGAGATCAAGATGACGGTGGGGCTGGGGCGCCCCCACCCGCTCTACGCCGGCGCGTCGAGCCGGGCCATCCTGGCCTTCCTTCCGGAGGAGGTGCTCGAGCAGGTGCTCGCCCAGGGACTCGAGCGGCTGACGCCGGAGACCCTCGACGACCCTGCGGACCTGCGCCGCCAGCTCACCGCCACCCGCACGAGCGGCTACGCCACCTCGCGCGGCGAGCGTCAGCACGGGGCGGGGTCGGTGGCCGCCCCGGTGTTCGGCATGGACGGCGACGTGGTGGGGTCGATCAGCGTGTGCGGGCCCATCACCCGGTTCGACGCCGCCGCGGTCGCCCGCTACGTGCCGCTGGTCCAGGCGACGGCGGAGCGGATCTCCCGCGGCATGGGTTGGGCGGGCGCGGGCGACTGACACCCGGCCGGTCGCCCTGCCGGTCCTCAACGCTCAGCCCACACGTCGCGGAGGGCGGAGGTGAGCGAGCCGAGGTCGCCCTGCCCGAGTCCTCCGACGGCGCGTAGGACGCCGTCCACGGCGTCGCCGCGCCCGACGGCCAGGTCGAGCAGCCGCCGCGGCTTCTCCCGCACCGCCTCGTCGGCGAGCGCCAGGTCGCCGTCCCCGCGCGGCCGGTCGCAGGCGGCCTCCAGCAGGGAGCCGTCACGCAGACGGACCACGACCTCCGCGGGACGGCCGGACGGGTAGCCCGGCTCCAGCCGGGGATCGGCCTCGACCCGCACCCGAGCGGCCAGCGCGAGCAGCGCGGGCTCGCCGAGACTCCGAGAGGAGAAGGCTTCCTGCCCCAGGCCGCCGAGCGCCAGTCCGGCCGCCACGGTCCACGGGATGCTGAAGCGGGCAGCCAGCTCGTTGCCCGGGCGCGGGTCGTCGAACGTCGCCGCCGCTGCGTAGGTCCGCACGACGACGTCAGCGATCTCCGCGGGCTCGAGCCGGCCGGTGCGGCCCACCAGGTCCTCGACCGCGTCGTTGCACCCGTGCAGGTGGGCGCAGGTCGGATGGCGCTTGAGGTAGCCCTCCAGCAGGGTCCAGCGAAGCGACCCCGGCGCCTGCACGGACGCCACGAGCGCCCCGGGGTCGAAGGCCGCCCCGGCCCATCGCCCCCAGTGCCGCTCGAGGGTGCCGGGCAGGGACCTGAGCCCCGCGGCCGCCGCCTGTCCATGCGTCACGGCGAGCTGAGCGCCGACGGCCAGGAACAGGTGCTGCCCGGTGGCGCCGTCGAACACGGTGCGGGCGTCGGGAAGGACCGGGGTCGTCGCCGCGAGGTCGAGGGCGGCGGCGACGACCTCCGGGTCCCCGTGCGAGAGCAGGTGGGCGGTTCCGGCCGCGGCCGCGAGGGTCCCCCACGTGGCGATGTCGTGCACACCGGGCGGTGTGCCGCCCATGGCCGTGCCGATCCGGGCGCCGATCTCGTAGCCGGCGAGCACGGCGGACAGGAACTGCGTCCCGCTCGCACCGGCGCTCTCGGCCACGGCGAGCACCGATGGGAGCAGGTGGGCGCCCGGGTGGCCTCGCGCGACGCGATGGCCGTCCTGCAGCTGCTCGGCGGCCACCGGCAGCCCGTTCACGGCGGCGGCCAGAGCCGGCGGCGCGGTCACCGGCTCTCCCAGGACGGTGCAGGCCCCTCCCCCGCTCCCGCGCAGCAGCCCGGCCCGCGCAGCGCTGACGTCGGCACGGTCGGCGGCGGCGACCGCCGTCGCCAGCACGTCGGCCACCAGGGCGAGCAGGCGTTCGCGGACCGGCTCCGGAGCGGTCGTCACGTCGACACCGGCGGCGAGCTCACCGAGGACCCGCGCCGCGGACCCCTCCGGGGGCGGCCCGGCACCCGGCCGGCCGCTCACGCCAGCTCCCGCAGCAGCGCGGCGCTGTCCGGCGCGGCGGGAAGGCGCTCGACGACCGAGACGAGCCGAGCGCGTGCCTGAGCACCGACCAGACGGTCGAGCTTGGCGTGCACCTGGGCGAGGTCGAAGGGGTGGAAGTCGGCGTCGCCCACCGGATTCGGCTGCTCGTGCGTGAGAACCTGCCCACCTGTCAGCCGGACGGTCACCCGGTTGGCCCGCTCGGCGGGCAGGCGGGCGTCCAGGTCCGGATCGTGCCGCACGGTCACCCGACGCGCCAGGGCGAGGGTGGCCGGGTCCGCCCGGGGCCCGGCGTCGAAGGACTCGGGGGCCACCTCGCCGTGCTGCAGGGCCACGGCGACCACGTAGGGCACCGAGAACATGGCAGCGACCCGGCTGCCGGCCGCCACCGGCGCCAGCGGCAGCGTCAGCCGGTGCGTGTCGACGACGACCTCCACCACGTCCTCCGCGCGCACCCCCTGCGCCCGCAGGGCGATCGCCGCGTCCGCCGCGGGGTGGGTGTAGGAGCAGGACGAGTGCTGCTTGAGGTAGCCGCGGGTGATGTCCCACCGGGTGCCCAGGTCCTCGGTCAGGGCGACGGGGGACAGCCGCCCGACGACGTCGCCGAGCGTGCGGGCAGCCGTCCCCTCCACCCCGCACAGGCCGGCCGCGGCGAGCCGCGCCGCGGTCATCCCGCTCACGTTCGCGACCGCCGCCCACAGGTTGCGCACGAAGCTGCCGGCCAGGACGACGCTCCAGGGGGTCACCAGGACCAGGCCGGTGCTCGCGTCGATGGCGGCCGCGGTCCGCGCAGGGGACAGGCCCCGCAGCCGTGCCACGGCCGCCGCCGCGCCGGCCGCGCCCCAGTGCCCGTGCGTGTGCAGCTCGGGCCGCCGCCGGGTGGCGGCCCCGAACCGCGCCGCCACCTCGTAGCCGGCCACGAAGGCGGACAGCAGCTCGTGCCCGGGCACCGGCTCCGGCGACGCCGCGGCCTGCGCCAGGAGCGCGAAGGCGACGTGCGCGGCGGGGTGTCCCTGGGCGTGCTTGTTGCCCTCGTCCAGCTCCAGGCAGCAGGCGGCGGTGCCGTTCAGCAGGGCCGCGGCGTCGGGGTCCACGCAGGTGCCCCCGCCGAACAACGCCGCCGGCCCGGACGACGGCTGCCAGGCGGCCAGCAGCGCCCGCAGCTCCGGCGTGCGGGCACCGGCCATCGTGACGCCGAGCAGGTCGGTGAGCACGAGCGTCGCACGCTCGCCCAGCGACGCGGGGAGCGCCCGCAGGTCGAGCGTGGCTGCGAAGGTGCCGAGGGCGGCCACCGCCTCGACGACGTCGGAGACCTCGTGCCCGGAGACCTCGGTGCGCTCGGTGGGCTCGGTGGGCTCGGTAGGCGCCGCCTCGGCGGCCTGGACGGCTGGACCAGTCGGGACCGGGTGCGCATCCTGCATGCGGCGGACAGTAGGCCCGCCCTCCCGGCTGCTCAAGGGTGAGGGATGCACGTTCCCGCTGGCGGAACGCGTGCGCGGATGCTTTTCCTGGTCATGACCTGGCATCCTCGCGGACCTCTTGGCGTGGTGGCTCACCCCGGTCTACAGTCCCGCACCAGACGTTTCACCGAGCGGAACGGAATGGATGTGACGACCTCGCCGATGCCCCTGGAGGGGCTGCGCGTGCTGGATGTCTCGACCATCCTCGCCGGGCCCCTGTGCTGCCAGATCCTCGGCGACTTCGGCGCCGACGTCATCAAGATCGAGCATCCGCGCGCGGGGGACAGCATGCGCGGTCACGGCAAGCAGAAGGACGGCGTCCCCCTGTGGTGGAAGGAGGTCGCGCGCAACAAGCGCACCGTCGGGCTCGACCTCGGCGACCCCCGCGGGGCGGAGCTGCTGCTGCGCCTGGCGGCCACCGCCGACGTGCTCGTGGAGAACTTCCGTCCCGGGACGCTCGAGCGCTGGGGCCTCTCCCCGGAGCGCCTGCACGAGGCCAACCCTGGCCTGGTCATCGTGCGCCTCACCGGCTTCGGGCAGACCGGGCCCTACTCCCAGCGCGCCGGGTTCGGCACCCTCGCCGAGGCGATGAGCGGGTTCGCGGCGCTCACCGGCTCCCCCGACGGACCGCCCACCCTCCCCTCCTTCGGCCTGGCCGACAGCATCTGCGGGATCGCCGCCTCCAGCGCGGCGCTCATGGCGCTGCGCCACCGCGACCAGACCAGCGGCAAGGGTCAGGTCGTCGACCTGAGCATCCTCGAGCCGATCATGACCGCGGTGGGACCTGGAGCCACGGTCTACCAGCAGCTCGGCACGGTGGAGGCCCGGCACGGCAACCGGTCCACCAACAACGCCCCTCGCAACACCTACCGGACCCGGGACGGCTCCTGGGTGGCGGTCTCCACCAGCGCCCAGCGGATCGCCGAGCGGGTCCTCACCCTGGTGGGGCACCCCGAGGTCATCGACGAGCCCTGGTTCGCGAGCGGGCGCGGCCGCGCCGAGCACGTGGACCTGCTCGACGACTACGTGGGCGGCTGGATCGCCGAACGCGACCGGGGCGAGGTGCTCGAGGCGTTCGCCGAGGCCGGCGCGGCCATCGCGCCGGTCTACGACGCCAAGGACCTGGTCGAGGACCCGCACATCCAGGCGACCGAGATGCTCACCGAGGTCCCCGACGAGGACCTGGGGCCGCTGCTGATGCACAACGTCATGTGGCGCCTGTCCGAGTCGCCCGGGCGCATCCGCTTCACCGGCCGGGCGCTGGGGGCGGACACCGACGAGGTGCTGGGCGAGCTCGGGTGCACGCACGACGAGCTGACTGTTCTCCGGGAGTCGGGAGTGGTGGCATGAGTGACGCACTGCTGGACGTCGTCCGCCGCGGGGTGCGGTGCATCGACCTCGGCCGGCCGATGTCCGTCGGCATGCCCCAGTCCCCCAACCACCCGGCCTTCTGGCACACGCTCCCCCGTCGGCACGGCGACATGGTGCGCCCGGACGGCGGCTCGGCCGCCAACGACATGATCGTCACCGGCACCCACGTGGGCACCCACATCGACGCGCTGGCGCATGTCTCCCAGGACGGCAAGCTGTTCGGCGGGGCCGATGCCCAGGAAGCCGGCGTGGGCGGGAGGTTCCTCGAGCACGGCGTGCACACCATCGAGCCGATGGTGCGCCGCGGGCTGCTGCTCGACGTCCCTGCCGCGCTCGGGCTCGAGGGGTGCGAGCCGGGCTACGAGATCACGCCGGAGGACCTGGACGCCGCCGAGAAGCTGACCGGCACGTCGGTCGAGACCGGCGACGTCGTGCTGGTCCGCAGCGGATGGGGTCGCCGGTTCGACGAGGGTGCGCCGGCCTACGTCGGCAAGGAGTCCGGCGTGCCGGGGGTGGGCGAGGCAGGAGCACGGTGGCTGGCCGAGCGTTCGGTGCACGCGGCGGGCGCCGACACCATCGCCTTCGAGCGGCTGGCGCCCGGCGGCGGTCACAGCGTCCTCCCGGCCCACCGGGTCCTGCTGGTCGAGCACGGCGTCTACATCATCGAGGCGCTCGCCCTCGAGGAGCTCGCGCAGGCGCAGGTGCGCGAGTTCACCCTGGTGCTCATCCCGATGAACATCCTCGGGGCCACCGGCTCCCCGGTGCGCCCGCTGGCGGTGACGGCCCGTGGCTGAGAAGACGCTGGCCGAGCAGCTCGCGGCGTTCGCCTCCGCGAGCACGGTGGACCGGCTGCCGGACGAGGTCATCGACAGCGTGGGCAAGCGGGTCCTGGATCTGCTCGGGATCGCCGTGGCCGCGGCGCCGCTGCCGACGTCCCGGGCGGCCCGTCGATGGGCCGCCGAGCAGGGCGGTCGCGGCCAGGCCGACGCGGTCGGCGTGCCCGAACGCCTCCCGGCCACCATGGCCTCGTTCGTCAACGGCGTGCTCGCGCACTCCCTGGACTACGACGACACCCACCTCCCCTCCGTGCTGCACCCCAGCGCGTCGGTCGTGCCTGCCGCGCTGGCCGCGGCGCAGGCCACCGGAGCCTCCGGCGGGCAGACGGTCGCGGCGATCGCCGTGGGGCTCGAGGTGTGCGTGCGCCTGGGCATGGCCGGCTACGACGAGGCCAGCGGCAACTCGGTGTTCTTCGAGCACGGGCAGCACGCCACCTCGATCTGCGGTGCCATGGGCGGCGCGGTGTCGGCGGCGCTTCTCTACGGGCTCGGCGAGGAGGGCGTCAGCCACGTCCTCGGGCTGGCTGCCTCGATGGCCTCCGGCGTCATCGAGGCCAACCGCACCGGCGGCACCGTCAAGCGGATGCACTGCGGCTGGGCGGCGCACTCCGCCGTCTCGGCCGCCCAGCTGGTCAAGCACGGCTTCACCGGGCCGCCCACCGTGCTGGAGGGCAGGTTCGGATTCTTCCAGGCGTGGCTCCACGGCACCTTCGACTCCGGCGCGGTGGTGGACGGGCTGGGCGAGCACTGGGAGGTGCCCGGCATCTTCTTCAAGCCCTACCCCGCCAACCACTTCTGCCATGCCGGCATCGACGCGGGCCGGGCGCTGCGGGCCGGCGGGCTGAGGATCGAGGACATCGAGTCCATCCAGCTCGGCGTGCCCGCGGCGAACCTCCGCACGGTAGGGCAGCCGATCGAGGTCAAGCGCGCCCCTGCCACCGGCTACATGGCGCAGTTCAGCGGCCCCTACACGGTGGTGGCCGGCCTGCTCGGCGGCAGCGGCCTCGGCGTCGGCCTGGACGACTTCACCGACGAGCTGGCCAACGACCCCGAGCGTCGGGCCCTGATGGCCAAGGTCGACGTGGTGGCCGACGAGAAGTGCTCGCAGATCTTCCCGCACCAGTTCCCGGCCGTCCTGCGCGTGCGCACCAAGGACGGAAGGGAGCTGGTGCAGGAGGTGCTGGCCAACCGGGGCGGGCCGCAGAACCCGCTGTCCTTCGACGAGCTGAGCACGAAGTTCCTCGACAACGCCACGCGCCTGCTGCCGGCCGAGGAGGCCGAGCGGCTCAGCGCCCGGTGCGCCCGCCTCGCCGAGCTTCCCGGCGTCGACGACCTGATCGCACCTCTGCGTGACCTCGACCCACTTCCCGACGACCCGGAGCCAGCACCTAGCTGAGTCCATGAGAACCCCGGTCGCCGCGAACATCGCGGCCCTGCACGTCCTGCCTGCGATGAGCACGACCAGTTGTTGCACCACCAGCCGTCCACTGAAGGAGAGAGCACGTGGCACCCCTCGACCTGCTCGTGAAGAACGTCCGCGTGGTCCGGCCGGACCAGCCCGAGGCGGCCGAGCTGGACCTCGGCATCGCCGACGGGAAGTTCGTGCGCGTTGAGGCCGACATCTCTCCGGACGAGGCCGCCGAGGTGGTCGACGGTAAGGGCCGTCTCGCCTTCCCCGGCGTCGTGGACGTCCACCAGCACTGGGGCATCTACAACCCGCTGGAGGAGGACGCGGTCAGCGAGAGCCGGGCCGCCGCCCAGGGTGGCGTCACCAGCGGCATCACCTACATCCGCACCGGCCGCTACTACATGAACCGGACCGGCCCCTACTCCGAGGTGTTCCCGGAGGTGCTGAAGTCGGCCGAGGGCCGCGCCTACATCGACTACGGCTTCCACGTGGCGCCGATCCTGAAGAAGCACATCGAGGAGATCCCCGACCTCATCGGCGAGTTCGGCGTCCCGTCGTTCAAGATCTTCATGTTCTACGGCACCCACGGTCTGCACGGGCGCTCGGCGGACCAGGGCTCCTTCCTGATGATCCCCGAGGACGAGTCCTACGACTACGCGCACTTCGAGTTCGTCATGCGCGGCATCCAGAAGGCTCGGGAGGACGAGCGGTTCGCCGCCATCGCCGACGACATCTCCCTCTCGTTGCACTGCGAGACCGCCGAGATCATGCGGGCCTACACGAAGCTGGTGGAGGAGGAGGGGACCCTCAAGGGGCTGGAGGCCTACAGCGCCTCGCGTCCCCCGCACTCGGAGGGGCTGGCCATCACCATCGCCTCCTACCTCGCGCACGAGACCGCGCTGCCCAACATCAACCTGCTGCACCTGAGCAGCCGCAAGGCGATCGAGGCGGCCATGATGATGGCCGCGACGTTCCCGCACATCGACTTCCGCCGCGAGGTGACCATCGGGCACCTGCTGGCCGACATCCACACCGCCAGCGGGATCGGCGGCAAGGTGAATCCGCCGCTGCGCCCGCGCGAGGACGTCGAGGCGCTGTGGGAGCACGTGCTCGCCGGGAACTTCTCCTGGGTGACCAGCGACCACGCCTGCTGCCGCGACGAGGCCAAGTTCGGTGACCCGCGCGACGACGTGTTCCTGGCCAAGTCCGGCTTCGGTGGCACCGAGTACCTGCTGCCCGGGCTGATCACCGAGGGCCGCAAGCGCGGCCTGGCCCACGGCACGATCGCCCAGCTGCTGTCCTGGAACCCCGCACAGCGATTCGGCCTGCACGACAAGGGCACCATCGCCGAGGGCTTCGACGCCGACCTGGCCCTGGTGGACGACACCGTGACCTTCACGGTCCGCGCCGAGGACTCCGAGTCGACTCAGGAGTACACCCCGTTCGAGGGCTTCGAGCTCAACGCGAAGGTGACCGACACCTTCCTGCGCGGGCAGCGCATCCTGCAGGACGGGCAGGTTGTCGGCGAGCCGCGCGGACGCTACCTGCACCGCCCCACCG
The DNA here is from genome assembly GCA_051953655.1 of Motilibacteraceae bacterium. GTDB lineage: Bacteria > Actinomycetota > Actinomycetes > Motilibacterales > Motilibacteraceae > JBQCHF01. The sequence goes on along the minus strand of JBQCIO010000272.1, from coordinate 154 downwards.
GCCGGTCCTGACACCAGGGCTCAGCAGCCGCAGAACGACGGTCGGGGGGGGGGGGGGCCCCGCCCCCCGGGCCCCCCCCCGGCCCCCCCCCCCCGGGCGCGCGCGGGCGCGGGGGCGCGCCCCCCCGCCCGCGGGCCCCCCCCCCCGCCGCCCG
>JBQCIO010000271.1:0-14089 GCA_051953655.1 Motilibacteraceae bacterium | reverse complement strand
GACCCCGCGCGGCGCGCCGCGGTCGCCGGCGGCCTCTGTGGTGCGTGGGGCGGGCAGCGCCACGACGCGGGGGTTCGCCGGCGGCTCGGCGGCGCCGGAGTCCGGGCCGGGCTCGTCGGCGCGCGCCGACGGCGGCAGGGCAGGGGAGGTCATGTGATCGACGCAGGACCGGGGAAGGGTCGCTGGCTGCGGGTCAGGCCGCGCCGACGGCGCGGCGCCCGGTGGGTTCGGCGACCAGCCCGATCACGGCGACGGCGCCGCAGCGGGCGCAGACGACGTCGGGGCAGTCGGTGCCGTGGCCGTCCGGGCAGGGGACGGCGTCGACCTCGGTCTCGGCCGAGCAGACCGAGCACCAGCGCAGCAGGCCCTCCATGGCGACCTCTCTTCGGGGTGGTTCGTCGTTCTCCAGCCGACGCGCACCGCAGGGCGAGCGTGACGTGACCGACGGTGCCATGCGGCACCGACAGGTCCGGGGATGGTGGGGTTGCGGCGTGTCGCGGGGCCGTTCGTCCGATCCGGCGTCCTTGCGCAGGTGCGGATCCCCGGTGGTGGAAGGGCGCTGACGACGGGGCGGCCGAAGGCGCGGGCCGGTCGGCACCGCCGGTGCCGGTGACGATCGAGCGGAAGGCTGTCGCGCGACACGCCGGCGGGTCGCGCGACAGCTCTCCGCTCAACAGCTCGAGGACCGCCGGACGGCAGCGCGGGCCTTCCGCGCGAGACGTCCTCCGTCATCAGCGCCTTGTCGGGCCAGGACAGGCTCGACGGCCGGGACCGGCCGCCCCCGACTCCCAGGGGTCGGTGCACCTGCTCCGTGCGAGGATCACCCGGTGCCCGACGCCCCCCAGGAGACCGCGCCGAACCCCGACACCGTGGACAGCCCCCTCCTGCGCGCGGCGCGCCGCGAGCCCGTGCCGCACACGCCGGTGTGGTTCATGCGGCAGGCCGGCCGGTCGCTGCCGGAGTACCGGCGCGTGCGCGAGGGCGTGGGGATGCTCGACTCGTGCATGCGGCCGGACCTGGTCACCGAGATCACCCTGCAGCCGGTCCGCCGGCACGGCGTGGACGCCGCGATCTTCTTCAGCGACATCGTCGTGCCGCTCTAGGCCATCGGGGTCGACCTCGACATCGTCCCCGGCGTCGGCCCGGTGGTCGCCGAGCCGATCCGCTCCCAGGCCGACCTGCAGCGGCTGCGCCCGCTCGAGCCGGACGACGTCCCCTACGTCACCGAGGCGGTGGGCCGGCTGGTCGCCGAGCTCGGCCCGACGCCGCTCATCGGCTTCGCCGGTGCGCCCTTCACCCTCGCCAGCTACCTGGTGGAGGGCGGGCCGTCGCGCAACCACGAGCGCACCAAGGCCCTCATGCACGGTGACCCGGAGCTGTGGCACGCGCTGATGGATCGGCTGGCCACCATCACCTCGGCGTTCCTGCAGGTGCAGGTGCGCGCGGGGGCCGGCGCCGTGCAGCTGTTCGACTCGTGGGTGGGGGCGCTCCCGGCCCGCTCCTACGCCGCGTCGGTGCAGCCGCACTCGGCCCGGGTGCTGGCCGAGGTCGGGGCGCTGGGCGTGCCGCGGATCCACTTCGGCGTCGGCACCGGCGAGCTGCTGCGGCTCATGGGCGAGGCGGGCGCCGACGTCGTGGGCGTCGACTTCCGGGTGCCCCTGGACGAGGCCTCCCGGCGGGTCGGGCCAAAGGCGTTGCAGGGCAACCTCGACCCGGCTGTGCTGTTCGCCCCGTGGGAGGCGGTCGAGCGCGAGGTGCGCCAGGTCCTCGCCGACGCCGAGGGCCTGCCCGGGCACATCTTCAACCTCGGCCACGGCGTGCTGCCGGCCACCGACCCCGACGTCCTCACCCGGGTCGTGGCGCTGGTGCACGAGCTCACCGCCCGCTGACCGGCTTCACCGGCGCGGGCTGGTGGCGCCCTGGCCGGACGACGCCCTGAAGACCGTCGACCGGGTCGAGGACGCCCGGATCGAGGAGTGCGCGGCAGGGACGGTGCCGCCGGGGGCGAAGGCCGGTTCGTGGGCGGCCAGCCAGGTGAGCGCGCCGGGGACCAGCGGGGCCCACACCGCGGTCCGGTGGCCGGCCGAGGCCAGCACGAGCGCGTGCACGGTCGTGGGCGGCCGGGCGGCGGCGAGCAGCCGCAGGGTCGGGGCGTAGCTGATCGCGTCGCTGCGGCTGGTCATGAGCCACAGCGCCACGGGCGGGCGGGTGCGCGCCACGACCCCGCTGACGTCGTCGTCGGCCGGCAGCTGCGCCCATCCCGGCGGGCTGGGGAACAGGGCCCGGTCGTAGCCGGCGAAGGAGATCGCCGCCCCGAAGGTCCCGGGGGCGTCGACGGTGGAGCGCAGGGCGCAGTAGGCGCCGGAGGACAGGCCGAGGGTGGCCCAGCCGCCGGCCGCGGGGTCGACGGCGAGGTTGCGGTGCACCCACGCCGGGACGTCGCGGGTCACCCAGGTGCCCACCTGCGCACCGCCGACCGCAGCGAGGTCGGCGCACTCGGTGTCGGTGCCGCGGGGGATCTCGGTGGCCGGCATGACGACCACCGGCGGGGTGAGCACGCGCTGGGCCGCGAGCTGGGCGAGGTCCTGGCGCAGCCGCATCGCGTGCATCCACTGGCTGCGGGCGCTCGGGTAGCCGCCGAACACCTCGATGACGGGGAACCGGTGACCGTGCGCGGCGAGCTCGGCGTAGCGGGGCGGGAGCAGGACGTCGACGGGTGCGGCGAGCCCGGAGGCCGCCCCCGGCACGGTCCAGCTGGTCACCCCGGGCTGGCCGGGGACCGGGCGGCCGCCCGGCGGCAGCGCACCGGCCAGGGCGGCGGCCGTGGGCGGCGACCACGCCGACGCCGGCACGAGCACGCGCTGGCGCTGTGCGGGGTCGGCGGCCCCGGCGTCGAGCACGGTCTGCCGGCGGGCGGCGGCGCCGGCCGAGGGGGCCAGACCCGCGGCGCCGGCCAGGTCGCCCCATCCGGCGAAGAAGGCGAAGGCGTCGTTGAGCAGGACACCCGCGGCGACCAGCGCGAGCACCTGCACCAGCAGCAGGCTGCCCACCCGCAGGGCGACGTGCGGGGCGCGGCCCCGGGCGAGCCGCGGCCAGGCGAGGACGAGCGCCACGGTGGCCGCGACTGGGAGCAGGCACGCGACCGCGGTCACGAGCGGTCCGTCCAGCGCGAATGGCCACCCGGCGGTGGTCGCGGTCGTCACGGCGCGGCAACGGGCCGGGGGCTCGGCGGGTGCCGCGGATGCGCAAGCCGGGCCAAGGGTTGACGCAGCCTTTGACCGGCCCGCACCGAACGGCCGGACGACCGCGCCAGGGTGGGGACGGCGGGGGGTGCGAGGCGGGCCGTGCGGGAGGTGGTCGGCAGCGTGCGCGGACGACCGGGTGCTGGCCGTGGCCGCCGTGGCCGCCGTGGTGTCCTGGTGGTGAGCGCGCTGCTCGCCGTGGCCGTCACCGGGGGGACCGCGGGGCTGCTGACCGGGCTGGGAGCCGTGCGCCCGTCACCGGCAGGTGCCCCGGCGCGGCCGCTCCCGTCGCCACCGGCTCCCGCGCCCCGGAGCCCCGCGCCACCGGCCCCGTCGCACCGCCCCGCGACCCCGTCCTCTTCCGCTCCGCGCCTCGGACCGCCGCTGCGCCTGGTGGCGCTCGGGGACTCGGTGCCCGCCGGGGCGGGCTGCGGCTGCACCGCCTACCCCGAGCTGGTGCGCCGCGACCTCGCCGCCCGCACCGGGCGCGCCGTCCTGCTCGCCGACCGCTCGGTGAGCGGCCTCACCAGCCCCGGCCTCGTGCGACAGGTCGACGGGCCGGTCCGCGACCCGCTGGTCCGCGACGTCGCCGCGGCCGACGTCGTGCTGGTCGAGGTGGGGGCGAACGACTACGCCGGCGTGCGCGACGACGTGGCCGACGGCGGCTGCGCCGGTGACTTCCCGTGCGCCGCCGCCACCGACCGCACCCTGGCGGGCGCCCTGAGCACGGTGCTGGCCCGGGTGCGTCAGCTGCGGGCGGGACGGCCGGTGCGCGTCGTGGTGGTGGGCTACTGGAACGACTTCCAGGACGGAGAGGTCGGCCGGGAGCTGCTCGGTCCCGCGGGCGTGCGGCGGCTGCGGGCCCTCACCCGCCACTCGAACGAGGTGACCCGCGCGGCCGCCGAGCGGGCCGGAGCGAGCTACGTCGACGTCTACACCCCGTTCCTCGCCGACGACCCCACGCCGCTGCTCGCGGCGGACGGGGACCACCCGTCTGCGGCCGGGCACCGCCTGATCGCCCGGGCGGTCGCCGCCGTGGTGGCCGCCGCGCTCGGCCGCTGACGGATCTTCGGACAGCGGGCGTGCCGGCGGACGCCGCTCAGCCGGCGGTGCCGAGTACCTCGGCGAAGGCGCGGCAGGTCTCGGTGACGGCGGCCCCGGCGGCCGGGGAGACCAGCGCCATGTCGAAGAAGCCGTGCACCAGCCCGTCGAAACGCCGGCTGCTCACCGGCACCCCGGCGGCCCGCAGCGCGGTCGCGTAGGCCTCGCCCTCGTCGCGCAGCGGGTCGTACTCGGCCGTCACCACCACGGCCGGCGGGAGGTCCTCGAGCCGGCCGTGCAGCGGGGAGAGCGCGGACTGGGTGCGGTCCTGCACCGCTCCGGCGTAGTTCGCGCTGAACCAGCGCATGTCGTCCGCGGTCAGGAAGTAGCCCTCGGCGTTCTCCACCCGGGAGGCGTGGTGCTCGCCGTCGGTGAAGTCGGTGGCGGGGTAGATCAGCAGCTGGGCGGCGAGGGCGGGAGCGCCCTCGTCGCGGCAGAGCTGGGCGACGACGGCGGCCAGGTTGCCCCCGGCGCTGTCGCCGGCCACCGCCAGCCGGGCGACGTCCCCGCCGAGCTCGGACACGTGCTCGGCCGCCCAGCGGGTGGCCGCCACGCAGTCCTCCACGGCCGCCGGCCATGGCGCCTCGGGGGCCAGCCGGTAGTCCACGCTCACCACGACCGACCGGGTGTCCCGGCACAGCCAGCGGCACTGGTTGTCGTGCGTGTCGAGGTCGCCGATGACGAACCCGCCGCCGTGGAAGAACACGACGGTGGGCGCGTCCTGAGGCTCCCCCTCGGGCCGGTAGACGCGCAGCCGCAGCGGCCCGGACCGCTCGTCGGCGGCCGGGCTGCCGGGGATGGTCAGGTCCTCGACCGCACCCACCGGGACGACCTGCTCGGGCTGGCGCAGCCCCACGGTGAGCGCCCGGAAGCCCTCGCGCGCGGCCTGCGGGGTCTGCTGGGACAGCGGCGGGCGGCCGAGCTGCTCGAGCATGGTCAGCAGGCCCTGGGTGGCGGGGTCGAGCGGCACGAGCGGCTCCCTGTCGTCGTGAGATGTGGCGTGAGCTGACGTCGTAGGGCGGACGACGGGACCCTACGCCGGGGTGAGCGGGCGCTCACCTCGAGCGCGCGCCTCAGCTCGCCGGGGCGCCGCCGGCCGGCTGCGGCGCCGAGGTGCGCCGCCGCCGCAGGGCGCGCAGCACCAGCAGCACCGCGCCCGCGACCAGCGCGCCGGTGAGCGCGAACGGCAGGACCGCGCCGAGCACCGCCAGGGCCACCACCCCGGCCGCGGTGAACGCGTGCCACCCGGCGGTGAGCCCGCCGAGGAACCCGGCGCGGTGCGGGGCGGTCGCGGCGACGACGTCGGGGGCGCGGAAGCTGGCGGTGATGGTGGCCAGCGAGGTCTGGTCGGCGAGCGCGCCCTGCTTCGCCTCCAGGGCCTCCAGGTCGGCCTCCCGCTTGGCCAGCTCGGCCTCGATGGTGACGACGTCGCCGATGGAGGTGGCCTTGGCCAGCAGCGCGCGGACCCGGGCCACGCTCGCCTTCTGCGAGGCGACCCGGCTGTCGACGTCGACCACCTGGTCGGTGACGTCCTGGGTCGTGCGGTCCTCGCCGAGGCGCTTGCCCAGCCCGCGCAGCCGGGTCAGCACCCCGTCCAGCTCGCCGCCGGGGACCCGGAGGACCACCTCGCTGCCGGCGGCCGTGCCGTCGGTGCGGCCGCCGGTGTCGGTGCGCTGGCTCGCCGCGAACCCGCCGACGGCCACCGCGGCGCGGACCGCGGCATCGGCCGCGGCTGCCGGGTCCTCCGCCTGCACGACGAGCTGCACGGTCTGGATGAGCGCCCGGTCGCTCGGCACCGCGGCGCCCTGCTGCACGGCGGGGGCGTTCGGTACGGCCGACGGTCCCTCGGCACTCCCAGCGGCCGAGCCGTCCGTGCTCCCCTCCGCGGCCCCGCCCGCGGCCCCGCCTGCGCTTCCGCCCACCGCGTCGCCGGCCACCGCCGGCGCACCCGACGAGGTGCCGCTGGCCGCCGAGCCCCCGCTGCACCCGGCCAGCAGCACGGCGACGCCGAGGACGAGCGCGGTCACGATGCCGACCGCACCCCCGCTCCCGCCTCGACCCCATCCCGCCCCGGCCGTCCGACGCCGCGTGTCCGTGCCCTCGCCCATGGCTCCTCCTGCCTGCGCGCCCGCCCGCCGAGCCTGGAAGTGCTCGCGGTGCCGATGGGACGTGACGAACACCTCCTCGGTTGCACCCGACGCGATCACCATCCGGTCTCGGTCCGGTCACGGCCGGGTGCCAGGGTGGTCGCATGCAGGACAGCGACGGGTTCGCGAAGAGCGGGACGGCGGAGGCGACCGGGGCCGAGCGGCCGGCGTGCCGCCCGCGCGTGGTCGTCGTCGGGGGCGGCATCGCCGGGCTGGCGGCCGCGCACGCGGTGCGGGCCAGCGGCGACGGCGTCGACGTGCTCGTGCTCCAGGGCTCGAGCCAGGTCGGCGGGAAGCTGCGGGTGCACGAGGTGGGCGGGCTCGCGCTGGACGCCGGGGCGGAGTCGCTCCTGGCCCGACGCCCGGAGGCCGTCGCGCTGGCCCGTGCCGTCGGGCTCGGCGACGAGATCGTCCATCCCGCCACCACCAGCGCCGGTGTGTGGTCGCGCGGCGAGCTGCACCCGCTGCCGGCGGGCCAGGTGATGGGAGTCCCCACCGACCTGCGTGCCCTGGCGCGCACCGGCCTGCTCAGCGCGGGGGAGCTCGCACGCGTGCCGGTGGACGAGTTCCTGCCGCGCACCGTCATCGACGGCGACGTGAGCGTCGGCTCCTACGTGGCCCGGCGGATGGGTCACGGGGTGGTCGACCGGATCGTGGAGCCCCTGCTGGGCGGGGTCTACGCCGGGCACGCCGACCGGCTGAGCCTGGCCGCGACCGTGCCGGCGCTGTTCGCCGCCGCCACGGAGGAGCGCAGCCTGCTGGCCGCCGCCCGCCGGGTGCGCGCGGCCGCACCGCCGTCCACCGCGCCCGTGTTCGCCGGCCTCCGGGGTGGCGTCGGCCGGCTGCCGCAGGCGGTGGCCGCCAGCCTGGGTGAGCGGGTGCGCACCGCCGCCGTGGTCCGCTCCCTCGAGCGCACCCCCGACGGCTGGCGGCTGGTGGTGGGCGACACCCGCACCCCGGAGGTCGTGGAGGCCGACGCCGTCGTGCTGGCCGTGCCCGCCCACCCCGCGGCCCGGCTGCTGGCCGACGTCGCCCCGCGGGCGGCCGCCGAGCTCGGCCGGATCGACTACGCCAGCGTCGCGCTGGTCACCTACGTCTTCCCGGCCAGCGCCGTCGGGCCGCTGCCGGCGGGCTCGGGCTTCCTGGTGCCCCCGGTGGAGGGGCGCACGATCAAGGCCGCCACCTTCGCCGGGGCCAAGTGGGACTGGGTGGCGCGCTCGGCCGGCGACGCCGTCGTCATCCGGGTGTCGGTGGGCCGGCAGGGGGAGGAGCGCGACCTGCAGCTCGACGACGCCGCGCTGGCGGACAAGGCGCTGGCGGACCTGTCCGAGCTGGTGCCGGTGCACGGGGTGCCGCTCGACGCGCGGGTCACCCGGTGGGGAGGGGCCCTGCCGCAGTACGCCGTCGGCCACCCCCGGCGGGTGTCGGAGGTGCGGGCCGGCCTGGCCGAGCTGCCGACGCTGGCGGTGGCCGGGGCGGCGCTGGACGGGGTGGGCGTACCGGCCTGCATCGCCTCCGGGCAGGCCGCGGCCGGAAGGGTGCTGGCGGCGCTCGAGGCCGAGGGACGGCTGCCCGCCGGCGCACTGCGGGAGGGGTGAGCGCGCTCACGCCGGGAGGGCGCGGTCCCCACGCGCCGCGCTCGTGCCTGCGAGGGATGATGGAGGCATGAGCACCGATCCCTCCGCCCCTGCCACCTCTGAAGCGCCCGCTGCCGATCCGCACGGCAAGGTCCGCGCCCGGGACATCAACGAGATGATCCGGTACGCGATGTGGTCGGTCTTCAAGGTGGAGGGCCAGCTGCCGGAGGACCGCGCCGCGCTCGCCGCGGAGGTGGAGGAGCTGTTCGAGCAGCTCGCGGCCAAGGACGTCGTCGTGCGCGGCACCTACGACGTCGCGGGCCTGCGCGCCGATGCCGACCTGCTGATCTGGTGGCACGCCGAGCGGGTCGAGGCCGTGCAGGAGGCCTACCACCGCTTCCGCCGCACCCAGCTCGGCCGACGGCTCGCCCCGGTGTGGTCGGTGGTGGCGCTGCACCGCCCGGCCGAGTTCAACAAGGGCCACGTGCCGGCGTTCCTCGGCGGCGAGGACCCCAAGGCCTACGTCTGCGTCTACCCGTTCGTCCGGTCCTACGACTGGTACCTGCTGCCGGACGAGGAGCGCCGCGCGATGCTCGTCGAGCACGGCATGGAGGCGCGCAACTACCCCGACGTGCGCGCCAACACCGTCGCGTCCTTCGCGCTCAACGACTACGAGTGGGTGCTGGCGTTCGAGGCCGACGAGCTGCACCGCATCGTCGACCTCATGCGCCACCTGCGCGGGGTCGACGCGCGCAAGCACGTGCGCGAGGAGATCCCCTTCTACACGGGCCCGCGGCGGCCGATGGCGGAGATCATCACCGACATGCCGTAGGACGTTCCGGCGACCGCTGCCGACGCGGGCCGTTGATGGTGCGCGGCCCGGTTCGGGGGTACACCGGGTCCGTGGCCGACGAGCAGGGGGACGGGTACGCCGTCACCGCCGAGTTCTACGACGTCCTGCACGGTGAGGAGTTCGTCGAGTCGGCGTCCGCCCGGCTGACGCCGTGGGCGCGACGCGCGCGGGTTGGCGTGCTCGAGGTGGGCGCGGGCACCGGGCTGCTCACGGCGGTCGTGGCTCGAGCGCTGGCGCCCGGTGTGCGCCTGGACGCGGTGGAGCCGTCGGCAGCCATGCGGGCGGTGCTGCAGTCACGGCTGGCGTTGGACCCGGAGCTGACCGGCCGGGTCACCGTGCACGCCTGCGGGGCGCAGGAGGTCCCACCCGCCAGCTACGACCTGGTCGTCGCGGTGGACGTGCTGGCCACGCTGCCGCCGGAGGTCCGCCGCGAGGTGCTGCGGGCGGCGGGGGATCGGACCGTGCCCGGCGGGGTGCTGGTGGCCGAGGCGCCGGACGGGGCGGGCGAGGTGTTCGGGCCGCAGGTGGCCGGCGTGGGCGTGCTGGGCGACGACGTCGTCGAGGCCGAGCTGCGCGCCGACGCCGAGGAGCCGGGCGTCCGGCGCTTCACCTACACCTACCGGCAGCGTCGCGGAGCCGACCTGGTCCGCGAGGGCAGCGAGTCCTTCCTGGTCTGGGACCTCGACGAGGCCGGCCTGCGCGCCGAGCTGGCCACGGTCGGGTTCGGCTCGGCCGAGCGGACCGACGACGGGCTGCTGGTGGCGCGGCGGGACTGACGCCGGGGGGTGCTGCGTCGGCCCCTGACCCTTTTGCGCACACAGGGTCGTCTCTCTGCGCGGCGTGTCGGGGCGGCCGGGCGCCGACACGCCGCTGCCGGAAGCCAGGTTGTGTGCGCAATTCGGTTCTCCGCGGACGGTCCTGGGCGGGACGTCGGTCCCTGGGCAGCCGGGACCTAGGGCCGGACGGTCGAGGACGTCGGCCTGACGTGCTGGAGGCCCTGGAGGTCACCGTGTCGAAGATCGTGCACTTCGAGCTGCCCGTGGACGACCCGGAGCGGGCGTCGGCCTTCTACGGCGCGGTGCTGGGCTGGCAGGTCGACCAGTACGAGGGCCAGCCGTACTGGCTGGTGCGCGGCGGCCCGGAGGATGAGCGCGGCGCCGACGGGGCGCTGGTGAAGCGCGGGGAGCTGCACCGGGCGCCGGTGCTCATCGCCGGGGTGGCCGACGTCGATGCGGTGCTGGACGCGGTCGTGCAGCACGGCGGCAGCGTCGTGCACGGCAAGGAGCCCGTGGTCGGGATGGGCTGGTCGGCCTACCTAGAAGACCCCGAGGGGAACGTCCTCGGGGTCTTCCAGCCGGACATGGGTGCTCGCTGATTCTTCAGGACGTGGACTCCGCCTTCTGGTCGGCGGGGACGAGCGTGAGGCTCACCGAGTTGATGCACCAGCGCTGGTCGGTGGGGGTGGGGTAGCCCTCGCCCTCGAAGACGTGGCCGAGGTGCGAGCCGCAGCGGGCGCAGCGCGCCTCCACCCGCACCATGCCCAGCGAGCGGTCCTCGATCAGCTCGACGGCGTCGCCCTCCTGCGGGGCGTAGAACGACGGCCACCCGCAGTGCGACTCGAACTTGGCGTCGCTGCGGAACAGCTCCTGGCCGCAGGCCCGGCAGGCGTAGACGCCCACGGTCTTGGTGTCGACGTACTCCCCGGTGAAGGGGCGCTCGGTGCCGGCCTGGCGGAGCACGTGGTACTCCTCCGGGCTCAGCTGGCCGCGCCACTCCTCGTCGGTCTTCTGCACCTCGTAGGACATGGCGCCACCGTACGACGGCGCCGCACGCGATGCGCGCCGGCAGGTCCTGGCGCCGGAACCGTGCATCATGCAACATGGAGGGGTCCGGGCCGGACGCCCCGGGCGGAGGGAGGTGCGCGATGGAGTGGTCGCTGCCGTTCGGCGGTCCCGCCGAGGACGCCTACAGCTCCGGGCTGGCCGCGGCCTACCCGCGGGCCCGTTACGTGGTGGTGCTGGCCGACGACTACGCCGAGGGCGACGCCGCCAGCGCCTACGACGCCGGGGCGCGCTTCGTGCGCATGCTCGGCGAGGTGCCGGTGGAGCGGCTGCGCCTGCACGTGGTCGACACCGAGACCGGCCGGGTCATCGACGCCCCGGCCGGCGCCTTCGCGGCGGGCTTGGGGGAGTCGTCGGGCGCGGCCTGAGCCTTCAGTCCTCGCTCGGTTCGGGCGTCGTCTCCGGCTCCAGGGCGACGGACTTGCGGGCCCGGCTCGGCTGCACCCGCGCCGGCTCGCCCGGCATCTTCGGGTAGTTCGGCGGGTAGGGCAGGTCGCCGAGCCCCGCGTCGTGCTCGTCGCGCTCCCACCACTCCAGCAGCGGCGTGAGGTCGTGGTGGACGTCGTCGATCTCGGCGTGCAGGTCGCCCAGGCGCGCGACCCGTTCCGGGACGGTGAGGATGGTGAAGTCGTCCGGCACCACCTCCGACAGCTCGTCGTAGGTGACCGGGGTGGAGACGGTCGCCTTGGCGGTGGGGCGCACGCTGTAGGCGCTGGCGATGGTGCGGTCGCGGGCGTTCTGGTTGTAGTCCAGGAAGACCCGCTGGCCGCGCTCCTCCTTCCACCACTTGGTGGTGACCTCCATCGGCGCGCGCCGCTCCACCTCGCGGGCGAAGGCGATGGCGGCGCGGCGGACCTCGGTGAAGGTCCAGCGCGGCTGGACGCGGACGTAGAGGTGCACGCCCCGCCCGCCGCTGGTCTTGGGGAACGCGCGGTAGCCGAGCTCGTCGAGCACCTCGCGGACGACGCCGGTGGCCAGGCGCCGGGCGTCGAGGAAGTCGGTGCCCGGCTGCGGGTCGAGGTCGATGCGCAGCTCGTCGGGGTGGTCGACGTCGGCGCAGCGGGCGTGCCAGGGGTGGAAGGTGACCGTGCCGTGGTTGGCGGCCCAGGCGACGGCGGCCGGCTCGACCACGCTGAGGGCGTCGGCGTGCCGGCCGGAGGGGAAGGTGACCCGGCAGGTGGCGAGCCAGTCGGGGGCGTACTTGGGCACCCGCTTCTGGTAGATCTCCTCGCCCTCGACGCCCTCGGGGAAGCGCTGCAGGTAGGTCGGTCGCTCGCGCAGCGCGTGCACGAGCGGCTCGGCCACCGACACGTAGTAGTCGAACAGCGCCTTCTTCGAGCCCTGCTCCGGACCGAGCGCGGGGAAGTAGGTCTTGCCCGGGTTGGTCAGCCGCACGGTGCGGCCGCCCACCTCGACCTCGAGCGCCTCGGTCGCCACTGATCCTCCTCGCCGGTGGTCCGGCTAGTCGTACACCCGGTCGGTGCCGGCCACCGCGTGCAGCACCGGTCGGTCGAGCTTGCGGCGGATCCGCGAGGCCCAGTCGCGGTGGAAGGCGCCCTCGAGCAGGTGCGGCTCGGTGAGCACGACCACTTCGTCGGCGTCGAGCTCGCGCACGGTGGCGATGGTGCCCTCCACCGGGTCGTCGGAGGTGAAGCCGCCGTCGGCGTCCACCCCGGCGGCGCGCAGCTTCTCCAGGCTGCGGGCCAGTGCGTGGCCGGCCAGCCGCTCGGCCTGCTCCTGGGTGCGCTCGCCCGAGTCCTTGACGGCGTCGCGCAGCTCGCCGAGCATCGCCTCGTCCAGCGCCTCGACGACCGGGTTATGGTCGGTGTCGACCGGCACCAGCACGTGCACGCGCACCGGCTCGTCGCCGTGCAGGTTGACCACGCGGTCGACGTCGTGGTCGGTGAGCGCGTCCTCGGTGAGCAGGACGATGGTGTACACGAGAGCCCTCCCAGGGACAGAGCCGGCCGTGCGGCCGTCGGTCGCCACGCTACTGGTCCGCCGGTCTGGTCCTTACCCGTTGCGGCCGCCGAGCACCGACGACAGGTCGTAGGTGACCGGCCGCTCCAGCTGGGCGTAGGTGCACGACTCGGGCGTGCGGTCCGGCCGCCAGCGCTTGAACTGCGCGGTGTGCCGGAAGCGGGTGCCCTCCATGTGGTCGTAGCCGACCTCGCAGACCATCTCGGGCGACAACGGCACCCAGGACAGGTCCTTCTTGGCGTTCCACCGCGACTGCGCGCCGGGCAGGCGGTCCTGCTCGTGCGCCGAGGCCTCGGCCCACGCCGCCCACGGGTGCCCGCTGACGTCGTCGAGCCGCAGCGGGGCGAGCTCCTCGATCAGCTCGGCCCGGCGCTTCATGGGGAAGCTGGCCGACACGCCCACGTGTTGCAGGGCGCCGTCGCCGTTTTAGAGCCCGAGCAGCAGGCTGCCCACCACCGGCCCCGACTTGTGCAGCCGGTAGCCGGCCACGACGCAGTCGGCGGTGCGCTCGTGCTTGATCTTGAGCATGGCCCGGACGTCGGGCTGGTAGGCGATGTCCTTGGCCTTGGCGACGACGCCGTCCAGACCCGCGCCCTCGAACTCGGCGAACCACTGCCGGGCCAGGGCGACGTCGTCGGTGGCCTGGGTGACGTGCACCCGGTCGGTGGGGGTGACGGCCTGCTCCAGCAGCGCGCGGCGCTCCGCCATGGGACGGCCGGTGAGGTCGTCGTCGCCGAGGGCGAGCAGGTCGAAGGCGACGAAGGAGGCGGGCGTCTCACGCGCGAGCAGGTCGACCCGCGACTTGGCCGGGTGGATCCGCTGGAGCAGGGCGTCGAAGTCGAGGTGGTCGTCGGTGGCCACCACCACCTCTCCGTCGACGACGCAGCGCTCGGGCAGTGCCTGCTTGACCGCCTCCACGACCTCGGGGAAGTAGCGGGTGAGCGGGCGCTCGTTCCGGCTGCCGAGCTCGACCTCGTCGCCGTCGCGGAACACGATGCAGCGGAAGCCGTCCCACTTGGGCTCGTAGAGGAAGTCGCCCTCGGGCACGTCCTTGACCGACTTGGCGAGCATGGGCGCCACGGGAGGCATGACCGGCAGCTTCATGCGGGCATCCTGCCCCGTGCCGCCGACGACGTGCACCGGATGACGACGTGCACCGGATGGCGACGTGCACCGGATGGCGACGTGCTGTCGGCGCCGCGAGGATGGGCCCGTGCCCCGACGGATGCCCGGCCCGCGCGCGCTGGCCCTCATGCTCACCACCACCGGCGCGGCGCACTTCCTGCGGCCGCAGGTCTTCGACCCGCTGGTGCCGAAGGCGCTGGGCACGGCGCGTCCGTGGGTGCTG
>JBQCIO010000270.1:0-5913 GCA_051953655.1 Motilibacteraceae bacterium | reverse complement strand
CCCACCCCGACGCCCACCCCGACCAGCCCCTCCCCGACGCCGACACCCACGCCCACCACCACCGGGACGCCGTCCGTGCCGGCCGCCCCCGAGCTGCCCAACACCGCCGGCGACGTCGCCGAGGCGCTGTCGTTCCTCTACACCGGCAGCGACCCGGTCCAGGTCGGCGCCGACCCGGCGGCCTTCGACCCGCAGCGGGTGGGCGGCCTGGCCGGCCTGGTCCGGGCGCGCGACGGCGGCCCGCTGGCCGGCGTGACGGTGCGCGTCCTCGGCCACCCCGAGTACGGCCGCACGACCAGCCGCGCCGACGGCACCTACGACCTCGCCGTGAACGGAGGCGGCATCCTCACCGTCGAGCTGTCCAAGGACGGCTACCTCGGCGCGCAGCGCCAGGTCGTGGTGCCGTGGAACGACCACGCGGCCGTCGACGAGGTCGCGCTCGTCGCCCTCGACCCGGTCGTCAGCACCGTCGCCCTCGACGCGCCCGCCGGCCAGCTCGCGCAGGCGAGCGAGGTGACCGACGCCGACGGAACCCGGCAGGCCGCGCTGTACGTGCCCGCCGGCACCACCGCCACGATGGTCCTGCCCGACGGCACCCGCCGGCCGCTGTCCAGCGGCGCCCTGCGGATCACCGAGTACACCGTAGGCGAGCAGGGGCCGCAGGCCATGCCCGCCCCGCTGCCGCCGGCGTCGGCCTACACCTACGCGGCCGAGCTCTCCTTCGACGAGGCCCTGGCCGCCGGGGCCAGCACCGTCGAGTTCGCCTCGCCGGTCTACAACTACGTCACCGACTTCCTCGGGCTGCTGCCCGGCGACGTCATCCCCAGCGGCTACTACGACCGCGCCCGCGGCGAGTGGGTCGCCGCCCACAACGGCAACGTCGTCGAGGTCATGGGCGTCACCGACGGACTGGCCGACCTCGACGTCGACGGCGCGCAGGACGAGACGACGCCCGCCGCGGCCGACGGCCCGGCCGCGCTGGCCGCGCTGGGCATCACCGACGCCGAGCGCGCGCTCATCGCCGAGCGCTACCCGGTCGGCCAGGTGCTCTGGCGGGTCCCGATGGACCACTTCACGCCCTACGACCACAACTTCGCCCTCGACCCGGACTCCATCCCGCCGATCACCACGCCGGATCCTTCGGGCGAGGGTGCCGGCTCCGGCCCCGGGAGCGACCCGGAGCAGAGCAGCGACGACTGCCAGCAGTCCGGGTTCTCGGTGCTGCGCTGCGAGAGCCAGGTGCTCACCGAGTCCCTGCCGGTGTCCGGCACCCCGCTCACGCTGAACTACGCCAGCGACCGGGTGCCGGGGCCGGCCGGCACCGCCGTCGACGTCCAGCTCACCGGCGCCGAGGTCGACCCGCAGCTGGCCGCCGTCCGCCTCGTGGCCACGGTCAACGGCAGCCGCGGCCAGTCCGGCGTGCAGGCGGACCGCCTCGAGACCGCGGCCGCGCCGAACCTCAGGCACACGGTGGTCTGGGACGGGCTCGACGGCTTCGGCCGGCCGTGGAACGGCGAGGCCGTCCTGCACGTCGAGATCACCTACACCTTCGACGTCGCCGTGCAGTACTCGCTCGGGCGTGGCTACGGCCCGGCCGCGTTCGCCCGACTGTCGGTCGAGGGCCTCGACCCGCAGCTGGCCGGAAGCAACCGCCCCGGCCCCGGCCGGCTCGACCTCACCCGGGTCCGCAAGCTCGACATCCCCGTGCAGGTCTGGTCCGCCCCGCGCGGCAGCCAGAACCCCGGCGGCTGGTCGCTCTCGGTCCAGCACCGCTACGACCCGCGGACCGGCACGGTCTGGCTGGGCGACGGCACCAGCTACGGGGCCGGCTCGCTCGGCACCCCGGTCGAGCTGACCCGGGTGACGAACCTCGGTGACGACGTCATGGGCGGGGGCATGGCCCTCGGCCCCGACGGTCGGGTCTACCTGGCCGAGCCGAACCTGCACCGGGTCATCCGGATCGAGGCCGACGGCGAGCAGACCGTGGTCGCCGGCGACGGCTCCGAGGACCTCACCGGCGACGGGCCGGCCACCGAGGTCGGCGTCGGCTACCCGCAGGACGTGGCCTTCCGGCGCGACGGCACCATGCTCATCGCCGCCAGCGGTCGCGTGCTGGCCGTCAGCCCGGCCGGGCAGCTGACCACCTTCGCCGGCGGCGGCACCCTCCAGGGCCGGGACGCCGACCGCCACCCGGCCACGGAGGCCGCGCTCGACTACCCGTCCGCCGTCGAGGTCGCCCCCGACGGCAGCGTCTGGGTCACCGAGACCGGGCGGCTCCGGCGGATCGGCACCGACGGCCTCATCGCCACCCCCGTCACCGGGTTCTACGGCGACGGCCTCACGGTCTCCGACGAGGGGGACGTCTGGTACTCCTCCGGCGAGCGCCGGGAGACCTCGATGATCCGCGCCGACGGGTCGCCCTACCGGAGCATCGACTATGGCGACTACGTCGCGTCGGACAACCTGGTCTTCGAGGAGGGCCTGCGCTTCCTCGCCACGATGCCCGACGGCAGCGTGCTCGGCACCGACGACACCGGCCTCTACCGCTGGCGCGACGGTGACGGGGCCCCGACCCTGATCGCCGGCGGCGGGTCGGACTACTGCACCTCGCCCGCGACGATGATCGCCGGTGGCGCCACGCTCTGCGCGGTGCGCGGGGTGCTCGCGCTGCCCGACGGCGACATCCTCCTCGTCGCCAACGGCGGGGTGTACCGGATGCAGTCGGCGCTCCCGCGGGCGCTGAACGGCGAGACGCTCGTCCCGTCGCCGGACGGCAGCGAGGTCTACGTCTTCGACCTGCGCGGCCGGCACCTGCGCACCGTGGACGCCCTCACCGGCGGGGTCCGCTGGGTCTTCGGCTACGACGCCGAGGGCCGGCTGGCGAGCGTCACCGACGCCGGCGGTCGTGAGACCACCGTGGAGCGCGAGCCCGACGGCGACCCGACCGCGATCGTCGCCCCCGGCGGCGAGCGGACGGAGCTCACCGCGGACCAGAACGGCTGGCTGGACAGCGTGACCGACCCGTCCGGCGACCGGACCGAGCTGGCCTACGGCGAGGGGGGTCTGCTCACCGGTCTCACCGAGCCGTCCGGGGCCGAGCACGTGTTCGGCTACGACGCCGCGGGCCTGCTCACCACCGACAAGGGACCGGAGGGCGGCGTCGTCACCCTCGAGCGGCACCCCCTGGCCGGCGGTCGCGAGGTCGTCATGACCGACACGGAGGGCCGCACCACGACCTACCGGACCGTCACGCTCCCGGAGGGCAGCGTGCGCCGCACCGTGACCTACCCCCACGGCGGTGTCGTGGTGAACGACATCGGCGCCGACGGCAGCGTCACGGTGACCGACCTCGACGGCAGCACCGTGACGTCGCGGCTCGCCCCCGACCCGAGGTTCGGCCTGTCCTCGCCGTACCCGGCCGAGGTGACGGTCACCAAGGCCGGGCAGAGCGAGACCTGGAACGAGGACCGCTCGGCGCAGCTGTCGGACCGCGCGGACCCGATGAGCCTGACCAGCTGGGAGGACGTGCTCTCGCGGCCCGGTGCCACGAGCCGCACGACGTTCTCCCGCGGCGACGTCGGCGGCACCCTGGTGGTCACCAGCCCCGAGGGTCGTCAGACCACGACCGAGCTGGACGAGCACGGCCGCCGGCGCAGCCAGCAGCAGGACACCCTCGCTGCGGTGGTCACGACCTACGACGACCTCGGCCGCCCGGTCACCCGCTCGCAGGGGGACCGCTCCTGGACGCTCACCTACGACGGCGCGTCGGACCGCATCCTCACCAGCACCGACGCCACCGGTGCGGTGACCCGGTTCGGCTACGACCCGAACGCCCGGATCACCAGGGTGGAGGAGCCGGAGGGCGACGTGACGACCTACGGCTACGACGCCGACGGCCGGCGGACCACGGTCACGACGGCGGACGGGAAGGTGCACGAGGTCGCCTACGACGGAGACGACGTGCGCAGCGGCTACACCTCGCCGCTGGACGAGATCTTCTCCTTCACCAGCAACCGGATGAAGGAGCGGACCGGGACCGTCCGGCCGGACGGCACCCGCCAGCAGGTGGTGCGCGACGGCACGACGGGGCTCGTCAGCCGCATCGACGAGCTCGCCGCCGACGGCTCCGCGCAGGGGTCGACCGCGATGACGTGGGCCGGTTCGTCGCAGACGCTGGCCGCGCTCACCCGCACCGGCGTCGGCGGGGACGAGGTGCTCGACCTGCAGCTCGACGGGCTGCACCTCACCGGGTCCGCCTTCAGCGGCGCGGCCGACGGCGCCTTCACCTACGGCTACGACGCGCTGGGGCAGCTGTCCGGCATCACCTTCGAGGGCAGCACCGCGGAGGTGGAGCACGACACCGACGGGCTGCGCACCCGCACCGGCCCGTTCGCCTTCGACCGCAGCGCGGCCGCGGGCGACGTCGCGACGGTGACGGACGGGACGGCCCGGCTCGACCTCGGCTACGACGAGGTGGGCAGCCCGGACCGGCGCACCCTCGCCGTCGGCGGCACCACCGCCTACGACGAGCAGCTGGAGCGGGACGGGGCCGGGCGGGTGGTGAAGCGGACCACGGTCGTCGGCGGCGCCACGCACGTCACCGGCTACGGCTACGACGGCGACGGCCGGCTCACGTCGGTTACGGTCGACGGTGCGCAGACGGAGTCCTACACGTGGTCGGGGAACGACCGGCGGTCGGGCTCGACCTACGACGACGACGACCGCCCGGTGCAGAACGGCGGCGTGTCCTACGCCTACGACGCCAACGGGGCGCTGGCATCACGAGGGGCCGACACCTTCCGCTACGACGGCAGGGGCGAGCTGCTCGAGGCCACCGTCGGCGGGGTCACCGTCACCTACGCCTACGACGGCCTGGGCCGGCGCGTCGCCCGGACCGAGGGCGGCGTCACCACCGAGTACCTCTACGGCGACCCGGAGGACGTGCTCCAGGTGACGGCCACCCGCACCGGCGGGGTGCTGACCAGGTACTGGTACGACGAGGAGGAGCGGCTGGTCGGCTACGACGTCGGCGGCACCCGCCGCTACGTCGCGACCGACCTGGTCGGGACCCCGCAGGTGGTCACCGACACCTCGGGTGCGGTGGTGGCGACCTACTCCTGGTCCGCTTTCGGGCAGCTGCGGTCGAGCAGCGGCCCGGCCGCGGGGGAGCTGGCCGTCGGACTGGGCGGCGGGGTGCACGACCGGGTGACCGGACTGGTGCACCTCGGGATGCGCGACTACGACCCGGCGACCGGTTCGTGGACGGCGCGGGACAAGGCGCTGTTCGACGGGCAGCAGACCAACCTCTACCTCTACGCCGAGGGCGACCCGGTGAACCGGGTGGACCGGACCGGTGCTGCCTCGATCGACGTCGGGGCCGGCGCGGGGCTGTGGCTGGGCATCACCGCGGCGGTGAACACCGACGGGTTCAGCTTCTGCTGGGAGGCCGGCGTCGGCGTCGGGGCAGGGATCGAGGTCGACCCGGTGGCCGGCCTGGACGCGGACGGCACCAAGGTGGTCGCCGAGGTGTCCGGGAACGTCGCGGGTCTGGGCATCACCGGCAAGCTGGAGCGGCCGGTCGGCAGCAAGTGCCCGCAGACCTCGGGCCAGGTGAAGGCGTGCGCCGGCGTGGTGTGCACCACCTACAACGGCGACATGCTCGGGGGGACCGCCTCGCTGGCCGAGCTGGCCGGCGCCGAGATGGCCGCCAAGGCGGTGGTCCGCCACTGCATGGGCGGGCTCTGGTAGGAGCACGGGCCGGGTCGGGCCGGGTCGGGCCGGGACGGCCGGCAGACGACCACGTGGTCAGTGGTCAGTTGGTCAGTGGTCGCCGCCCCCGCAGAATAGCGCGGGGGCGGCGACCACCCGCGGGGGCGGTGCCGGGGGCGCCTTCTGCGCGGGCGGCGGGTGGGC
>JBQCIO010000269.1:0-5826 GCA_051953655.1 Motilibacteraceae bacterium | reverse complement strand
ACCCCCGTCGCCGCCCCGTCCCCCGGCCCCACCGTGGCCCCCTCACCCTCGATCGCCCTGACCAACGTGGTGCAGGCGGTCCGGGCGGGAGCCCACCGCCGCCACGCCGATCTGCCCTCGGTGACCGGGCGCACCGCCCGGCTGCTGGCCTCGCTCGCCGCCTGGGGCGAGGTGCAGGCGGGCACGCTGAGCGGCGACGCGCGGTCCTCTGCGCTCCCCGGCGACCGGACGCCGGCACCCGCCGCGGCCGGCGCCGCCCTGATCCGCGCCTGGGAGGGCGAGCGCGCCGCCGCCTACGGCTTCGGGCTGCTCGGGCCGCGCCTGGACGGTTCCGGCGAGCAGCACGCCCGCGCGTCCTACGACCTGCACCTGGGCCTGGCGGCGCAGGCCCAGGACCTGCTGGCGGCAGCGGGCACCAGCCCCTCGCAGGCAGCGCCCGCCTGGGCGCCCGCCGCCCCGGTCACCGGCGCTCCGGCCGCGCAGCGGCTCGCCGCCGCCCTCGAGTCGCGCACCGCCGCCGTGTGGGCCGACGTCGTCGCGGCCGTGCCCGCCCAGGGCGTGGCGGCCAGCCCCCTGCCCGCGACGGCGAGCCCCTCCCGCGCTGCGACGCCCTCAGCTGGTCCGGCGGGCCTGCGCGTGCTGGCGACCACGCTCGTCGCCGCCGCCACTGCCCGCAGCCTCACGTGGGGCGCGACGCTGCCGGCGTTCCCGGGGCTGCCGGAGCGGGGGTGAGGCCGCCGCCGCTCGCCCGCGAAGCGCTGGATCTTGATGCTCCATGCACCCTGCTGAGCGTGGACTTGTCTCAAGATCCAGCTGGATGACCGCGGGCCGGCCGCCCACCTGCTGCCGCCGTCACCAGCGCCTTTGACCGTGCGAGCCGCAGCCGGAAGCCGCAGCCACCACCTACCCCGCCAGCCACCCGTCCACGACGTCCAGCAGCTCGGCCAGGCGCTGCACCACGGCGTCCGGGTCGCCCTCGACGTGGCCCTTCTGCTGCTCGGGGATGTCGCTGTGCGGCACCAGGACCGCCCGCATGCCGACCTGCTTGGCGCCGTGGATGTCGTCGAAGGGACGGTCGCCGACGAAGACCACGCGGGTGGTGTCCTCGACGCCGACCGCGGCCGCCGCGGCGCGGAAGGCCTCCGGGTGCGGCTTGGTCCACGGCAGCTCGCTGGAGTAGGCGGCGCCGTCGATCAGGTCGAGCACGCCGTCGCGGGCGAAGACCTTCTCGTGGAACTCGCGGGTCCACACGGTGTTGCTGAGCACCCCGACCTTGAGGCCGCGCTCGCGCAGCCCGGTCAGCAGCCCGGGCACGTCGGGGTCGGTCCAGGTGTGCGGCTCCCAGAACGCGTGGTAGGCCGCCATCGCCTCCTCGTGCCGCTCCCCCACCGGCTCGACGCCCACCGCGGCGAACAGGTCGTCGAGCGTGCCCGAGCGCTGGTGGTCGCGGGCGCGCAGCCACAGCGCGTCCTCGGCCGCCACCAGCAGCCCGGCGAGCTCGTCGGCGCGCTCGGGGTCGTAGACCCGGGTGTAGGCCCGCCACTGCTCGCGGTGGTCGATGGTGTGCCAGGGCGTCAGCGTGCCGCCCCAGTCGAAGACGACCGCGTCCAAGCCCCGTGCCACGCCCTTGCTCCCCGTCCCTCTCCGGGCCCGCACGCAGCCTCAGCCGCGCACGATCTCCACGATCCGCTGCACCGCCTGCTCCACCGGCACGTTCTCCCGCTCGCCGGTGCGCCGGTCCTTGATCTCCACCACGCCGTCGGCCAGGCCCTTGCCCACCACCACGATGGTCGGCACGCCGAGCAGCTCGGAGTCCTTGAACTTCACGCCCGGCGAGACGCCGCGACGGTCGTCGTAGATGACGCGGACGCCGTCGGCGTCGAGGTGCGCAGCGATGCCCGCCGCCGCCTCGAAGACGCTGTCGTCCTTGCCGGTGGCGACCAGGTGCACGTCGGCCGGGGCGATCTCGCGCGGCCAGCACAGGCCCAGCTCGTCGTGCGTGGCCTCCGCGATGGCGGCGACGGCGCGGGAGACGCCGATGCCGTAGGAGCCCATGGTGACCACGACCTGCTTGCCGTTCTCGTCGAGCACCTTGAGCTCGAGCGCCTCCGCGTACTTGCGGCCCAGCTGGAAGATGTGCCCGATCTCGATGCCGCGGGCGATCTCCAGCGGCGCGCCGTCCACCGGGCACGGGTCGCCGGCGCGCACCTCGGCGGCCTCGACGATCCCGTCCGCGGTGAAGTCGCGTCCGGCCACCAGGTCGGCGACGTGCTTGCCCTTCTCGTTGGCCCCGGTGATCCACCGGCTGCCGGTGACCACGCGCGGGTCGACGAGGTAGCGGATGCCGCTGGCGCTGTTCTCGCCCAGCACGGCCGCACCGGCGGCCCCCGGCCCGATGTAGCCGCGCACCAGGTGCGGGTGCTTGGCGAAGTCCTCCTCGGTGAAGGCGTCGACCTCGGCCGGAGAGACCTGCGCCTCCAGGCGCTTGAGGTCGACCTCCCGGTCGCCCGGCAGCCCGATGACCAGCGGCTCGCGGCGCCCGTCCGGGTGCACGAGCATGACGACGACGTTCTTCAGCGTGTCCCCCGCGGTCCACTCCCGGTCCGCGCGGCGCAGGTCCTCCCGGCTGTTGAACAGCGCGACCAGCGACTCGATGGTCGGGGTGTCCGGGGTGTCCTCCACGTGCGCGGCCGGGGCGTCCTCCACCGCCAGCTCGGCCGGCGGGCTCACCTGCACCGCCTCGGTGTTGGCCGCGTAGTCGCAGCGGGTGCAGCGCACGTAGGTGTCCTCGCCCACCTCGCAGGGAGCGAGGAACTCCTCCGACGCCGACCCGCCCATGGCCCCGGACATCGCCGAGACGATGACGTACGGCAGGCCGAGCCGGTCGAAGGTCTTGATGTAGGCCTTGCGGTGCTCCTCGTAGGAGCGCGCGAGACCGGCGTCGTCGACGTCGAAGGAGTAGGAGTCCTTCATGACGAACTCGCGCCCGCGCAGCAGGCCCGCCCGCGGCCGTGCCTCGTCGCGGTACTTGGTCTGGATCTGGTAGATCGACAGCGGCAGGTCCTTGTACGAGGAGTACAGGTCCTTCACCAGCAGGGTGAACATCTCCTCGTGCGTCGGGCCGAGGAGGTAGTCGCCGCCCTTGCGGTCCTTGAGCCGGAACAGGTTGTCGCCGTACTCGGTCCAGCGGTTGGTGGCCTCGTAGGGCTCGCGCGGCAGCAGCGCCGGGAAGGAGACCTCCTGGAAGCCGGCGGCGTCCATCTCCTCGCGCACCACCCGCTCGATGTTGCGCAGCACCTTCAGCCCCAGCGGCAGCCAGGAGTAGATGCCCGGCGCGGCCCGGCGGACGTAGCCGGCGCGGACGAGCAGCCGGTGGCTGGGCACCTCGGCGTCGGCCGGGTCCTCGCGCAGGGTGCGAAGGAACAGGGACGACATCCGCAGGACCACGATGAGCTCCTCGGTGACATCTGGAGGGTGAACCACGTCGACAGGGTGGACGAAGCGTCCGCCCAGGATGACCGCGAGCCTACCGAGCGCGCGAGCGAGTTCCGTCCGGGCGGGACCGCGGCAGCGGCCCCAGCGGCAGGGCGCGGCCCATGACCGCGTAGTCCCGCTCGACGCCCTCGAACCGGAACCCGGTGAGCAGGTCGACGAACCCGAGGTGCCGGTAGAGGGCGCGTCCGCGGCTCTCGGTGTCGCCGGTGGACAGCACCACCCGCGACCGGGAGGTGCCGGCCAGCAGGGCGCGCAGCAGCGCGACGCCGACCCCCTGCCCGTGCCGCTCGGGCAGCACGTGCAGCTCCACCAGGCAGTAGGCGTCCTCGAGCCAGCTCACCGTCCCGGCGCCGGTCATCGCCGGCGCCACCTGCTCGTGCCACCACTGCCCGGGACGGTCCAGGTAGCCGTAGGTGAACCCGACCAGGCGGCCGGTGCCGCGCTCGACCGCGCCGACCGCGAGGTGCTCGGGGTAGCCGGTGTGCCGCAGGTAGGCGGCCACCCGCTCCGGGCCCGCGCCGTGCCCCATGCCGGGGATCGTCGCGAGCGCGGCCCGCTCGACCTCCACCGCCTCGCCGGCCCGGGCGCCCAGCGCGATCGGGACGCCGTCGACGTCCTGCGGCAGCGGCACCGGCGCTCCTCCATGCCCTCGCGGCGGGCGCTCAGCCCGGCGCGACAGTCTCGCCCACCCGGGCGTAGCCGTGCAGGTCGTGCTGCACCTCGTTCACGATCACGGTCACCCCATCGGGGTCGGTGACCACCAGGTCGCGCCCGTAGGACTCGTCGACGACGTGCGCGTCGGCGAACCCGGCCGCGTGCAGCCGCGCCTCGAGCTCCTCCAGCGGGCCGTCGTACTCGAAGGAGAGCTCCGTGGTGCCCGGCGCGTAGCCGCCGTCGCTGCTGGCGGCGTCGTGCAGCGCCGCGCCACCGGCCGGCGCGGTGAAGGTGACCCACCCTCCGCCGTCGCTGACGACGTCGGCGGCAAGTCCCAGCGCCTCGCAGAAGCGGCGCATGGCGGCGACGTCGTCGGTGAAGCGGATGGGCCGCACCCGCACGCCGCAGCCCCCTCTACCCGCAGCAGCTCCGTCCGTCATCGGTCCTCCTCCTGCCCCAGGGGGGCCTCCAGATAGGTGCCCAGCGCCCGCTCGACGAGGGCGGACAGCGAGACGCCCTCGTCGATGGCCCGGTGCTTGGTGCGCCGGACCAGCTCCGGCGGCAGGTAGACGTTGAACTGCACCTTCCCGACCCGGTCGACCATGACTATATTGCTAGCATCCTAGAAGGGTGGACGCAAGGGCAGGGTGACGGCCTGCAGGGGAACGGATCAGAAGAGGACCGACGCGAAGGTCCCGACCTCGCGGAAGCCCGCGCGCCGGTAGGCGGCCCGGGCGGGCACGTTGTAGTCGTTGACGTAGAGGGAGACGACCGGCGCGAGCGCGGCGCGGGCGAGCTCCACGACGGCGGCCATCCCCGGGGCCGCCAGGCCGCGGCCGCGGTGCTCGGGCGCCACCCAGACACCCTGGACCTGGCAGGCGTGCGGCGTCACCGCACCCACCTCGGCCTTGAAGACCACCCGGCCGTCCTCGAACCGGGCGAACGCGCGGCGGCTCTGCACCAGCTCCCCCACCCGCGCGCGGTAGAGCGTGCCGCCGTCGGCGCCGACCGGGGAGACGCCGACCTCCTCGGTGAACATCGCCACGCTGGCCGGCAGCAGCAGGTCGAGCTCCTCGGGCCGCACCAGCCGGACCCCCGGGTCCGGCGCCACCGCGGGCGGGCCGTCGCACACCATGAGCGGCTGGGCGGCCCGCACCTCCCGGGCCGGACCCCAGGCCGGGGCCAGCAGCTCCCACAGCGGCAGCACCTGGTCGGCCGGCCCGACGACGGACGAGCAGCGCCGACCCTGGCGCCGGGCCCGCTCGGCGAAGGCGCGCACCGCCTCCGGCCCGGCCTCGACCGGCACCAGGTTGGCCCCGGCGTAGCACAGCGCCGCGATCTCCCCCTCGACGACGTGCGCCCACAGCTCCCCGCCGAGCCGCCACGGCTCGAGCCCACCGGCCCGCACCCGGGAGGCGACGAAGACGTTCGTGACGGGGTCGCGGTCGAGCAGCCCGAGCACCTGGGGCAGGTCGGCGGGGCCGCACACGCGCAGGGACGTGGTGCGGAGCACGCGCACCTCCCTCTCCCCGCCCGGCGCCGGTGGCCTGCCTGCGGCTGCCTACGCTGCCGGGCTCAGGCCCAGCTCACCTGCGGTTCGCCCGAGGGTACGCCCGCGGCCCGCCACAACACGGGGAAGGGAAGAAGCAAAGAGAAGAGGGGGAAGGAAAAAAGAAA
>JBQCIO010000268.1:0-3409 GCA_051953655.1 Motilibacteraceae bacterium | reverse complement strand
AGCCGGAGTGGGCGCGCCCCCCCGCCCCCCCCCCGCGCCGGGCCCCGGGGGGGGGCCCCCCCCGGGCGGGGGCAGCTGGGCCCGACAACAATGCCGCCGCGGGGCCCCACCCGCGCCCACCCGGGGCGGACGGGGGCGCTGGGCGCACTCCGGCTGCCGCCCACCCCATCCGTCGCCTCGGCGGCCGCCCGCGCTCCTGCCGCCGCACCGCTCGCCGGGCACGGGCGATGGCTACGCTGCCGGGCATGACCGAGCCGGAGAGCGCCGCCACCGAGCAGGCCGACCAGTCCGCAGCGGACGAGCTGCCTCCCGCTGCCTCCGCCCCCGGGGACGGTGCGGACCTGGCCGACCCGGAGTACCGCGACGCGGTCGTCGACCTGCTCGGGGTGCTGGCGCTCGGCGAGCTGACGGCGTTCGAGCGGCTGGCCGCCGACGCCTCGCTGGCCCCGACGATCCCGGACAAGGCGGCGCTGGCCGGCATGGCGGTGGCCGAGTTCGGTCACTTCGGCCTGCTGCGCGACCGGCTGGTGGAGCTCGGCGCGGACCCGGCCACCGCGATGGCGCCGTTCGCGCCGGCGCTCAACACCTTCCACGAGCGCACCGCCCCGGCCGACTGGCTCGAAGGGCTGGTGAAGGCCTACGTCGGCGACGGCATCGCCACCGACTTCTACAAGGAGGTCTCGGCCTACGTCGACCCGCGGACCCGTCAGCTCGTCGTGCAGGTGCTCGACGACACGGGCCACAGCGGGTTCGTCGTGGACCGGGTGCGCACGGCCATCGCCGCCGACCAGCGGGTGGGGGGCCGGCTGGCGCTCTGGGGCCGTCGCCTGGTGGGCGAGGCGCTGAGCCAGGCCCAGCGGGTGGCGGCCGAGCGCGACGCGCTCTCCTCGCTCCTGGTGGGCGGGGTGGACCGGCCCGGGGCGGACCTGGCCGAGATCGGGCGGATGTTCGCCCGGCTGACCGAGAACCACACCCGCCGGATGTCGACGCTGGGCCTGTCGGCCTGAGGTCCGGCCTCGAGCGCCGCGCCGGACCAGCTGCCGGGCGCGGCGATCGTCGGGTGGCTCAGACCGCGCCGAAACCGACCCGACGCTCGACCGGCTCGCCGATCTCGACGTAGGCCAGCTTCGCGCTGGGCACCAGAACCCGCCGACCGCGCTCGTCGACCAGGTCGAGGACGCCCTCGCCGGAGGTGATCGCCGCCTGCACCGCGGCCGTGACCTCGTCCGGGCTCTGGGTGCTCTCCAGGACGATCTCGCGCGCGGCGTTCTGGACGCCGATCTTGACCTCCACGACTGCAGTCCTTCCGTGGTGCGGCATGCGGGCGCCCGGTCCGGGCGTCGCGGTCAGGCTAGTCGAGGCGGGTCGGCCGGCTCGTGCCGGAACGGGCCGCGCACCTACGCCGTGCGCGAACGGCGGGCGTGCCGGCCCTGCCGGTCACCCCTGCCGGTCAGGCGCTGGCGCCGGTCTCGGCCACGGCGTCGGTGCGCGGGAAGCCCCGGATGCCGCGCCAGGACAGGGTGCCGACCAGGCGCGCGGCCTCGTCGCGCGGCACGGTGCCCTCGGCCGCCAGCCAGTAGCGGGCGGTCACCTGGGCCATGCCGACCAGCCCCATCGCGACGAGCATCGCCTCCTCCGGCGGCAGGCCGGCGTCCTCGGCGATCAGGCCGCTGATGGCCTCGGCGCAGGCGATGTTCACCTGCTCCACCCGGCCGCGCACGGCCGGCTCGTTGGTGAGGTCTGACTCGAAGATGAGCCGGAAGGCGGCGCCCTCGTCGTCCATGAAGCGGTAGTAGGCCTCGACGGTGGCCGCCACCCGCAGCTTGTTGTCCGAGGTGGAGGCCAGCGCACGCTTGACCGCGGCCAGCAGCTGGGAGGAGGCCTGGTCGACCAGCGCGAGGTAGAGGTCGAGCTTGCCCGGGAAGTGCTGGTAGAGCACCGACTTGCTCACGCCGGCCCGCTCGGCGATGTCGTCCATCGCGGCCGCGTGGTAGCCCGAGGCCACGAAGACCTCCTGGGCGGCGCGCAGCAGCTGCGCCCGCCGGGCCGTGCGCGGCAGCCGGGTCCGGCCGTTGTCGGTCCGGCCGTTGTCGGTCCGGCTGTCCAGGCGCCCGTCCAGCGCCTGGCTGGTCGAGGAGGTGTCCGGCGTGGCCGTCATGCCGACCACCCTCCCCGCTCGCCCGCGGCCGACGCGCGCGCTCCCCGGGCGGCCGGGAGGCCGGCTCTGCCGACGCCGGTGCCCAGCGCGGTCTCGGGCCACACCGGAGTGCTCATGCCGGGCTCCTTGCTCTGCGGGGGCTGCTGCGCGGGGTGGTGGCTGGGTTCGGGTGGCGATCTGGGACGGGTGGACGGGCGGCCGTCGGTGGGCGCGGCGGCACGGCCGGGCCCGAGCGAGCATCCTACGCGCGGGTAACCGACGGACCACGGTGCCGACGATCAGCCCGCGAGCTCGGCCGGTCGCCTCGGCGGACCCGCCCGCCGGGACCGGCCCACCCGGCCCACCGGGGAGGGGCGACCTCAGCGGTAGTCGTCCTCGTCGAGCACGACCTCGCGCTCCTGGTCGGCCCGGTCCGCGGCGTCGACGTCCTCGCGGGACCCGCGGTCGGTCTGGACCGGGTAGTCCTCCTCGCCGCCGTCGGGCACGACGTCCCGGTGCTGCTCGATCGCGTCGGCCTCCGGTGCCTCCAGGGCGGGGTCGCCGACGCCGCGGGCGCGGCTGAGCGGGTCGCCCCCGCCCTCCGCCGGGACCACCTGCGCGCGCTCCTCGGCGACGTCGGCGGGGTTCGCCTCGTACTCGGGTTCGCTGCCGATGTCCGCTGCCTCGAGGTCCGCTTCCTCGATGTCCGCTGCTTCGGTGTCTGCTGCCTCGATGTCGCTGCGCTCTGTCACGGCGGCCTCCTCCAGCTGGCGGGCGTCCATCAGGTCCCAGCCCGGGTCCGGTCCGCTGGGCGGGCGCGACCCTCGTCCCCACCGTAGCCGCGCTCAACCGCTCCGGGGCCAGGGCCGGGAGCCCCCCGTGCGCCGGTGGCGGGGCCGGCCCGCTGCGCCGGTCGGGGGACCTCCGAGGGCTCCGGCACACCGTGCCGGCCGGGCTGCCACACTCGCCCCGGCATGATCTGTCGTGAGGTCTGCGGCGAGGGTCGCAAGGGGCTTCAGCCGCCGGCGGCGACGACCGACATCACTGCCGTACCCGCACGAGACCTGCCCGCCCCCACCGTCCCGCCTGAGCGAGGCTCCCGATGACCGCCGAACAGCGCGCCCTGCTGGCCGCGCTGCGTGCCGTGCCCGGTGTGGCCGGCGCGGACCTCGAGGACGACGGCCACCCGGGCGGCGCGGGTGCGCTGCGGCTGCGCCTCGCGCCCGGCGCCGACGAGGTGGCGGTGGCGGCCGCGGTCAACCGGGTGCTGCG
>JBQCIO010000267.1:0-18100 GCA_051953655.1 Motilibacteraceae bacterium | reverse complement strand
CCCGTCGGACACCGCCACCGCCTCGCCCAGCAGCTCGCGCAGCGACGCCTCGTCGCGCGGAGCTGCCAGCCGCATCCCCGGCACGACGCCGAGCAGCGAGACGTCCCACATGCCGTGGTGGCTCGGGCCGTCGCTGCCGGTGACACCGGCCCGGTCGAGCACGAAGGTGACCGGCAGGCGGTGCATCGCGACGTCGAGCAGCACCTGGTCCACCGCCCGGTTGAGGAACGTGGCGTAGACGCAGACCACCGGGTGCAGGCCGCCCAGCGCCATGCCCGCGGCGGAGGCGACCGCGTGCTGCTCGGCGATGCCGACGTCGAAGACCCGGTCCGGGTGCCCGCAGGCCAGCGGGTGCAGGCCGGTGGGTCGCAGCATGGCTGCGGTGACGGCGGCGACGTCGGGCCGCTCGTCGCCGATCCGGGCGAGCTCCTCGGCCACCACGTCGGTCCATCCGATCAAGGCTGCCGGCCGCCGGCCCACCCGGGTGGCGGCGGACGGGCGCGGCCCGGCCGCCGGGCGAGCACTCACCGCGTGCAGGCAGTCGGCCTCGTCGGTCTCGGCCGGTAGGTGGCCCTTGCCCTTGACCGTCCAGGCGTGCACGACCACGGGACGGCCGAGGTCGCGGGCGCGGGACAGCGCCGCCTCGACCGCCTCGACGTCGTGCCCGTCGACCGGGCCGAGGTAGGCGAACCCCAGCTGCTCGAACACCGTCGAGCCGGTCCCGTCGCGCACCGGGTCGCGCAAGGTGGCCAGGTGCTCGGCGACCGCGCCGACGGTGGGCGCGTAGGAGCGCCCGTTGTCGTTGAGCACGACCACCACCGGGCGGTCCGGCGCGGCACCGAGGTTGTTCAGCGCCTCCCAGGCCATGCCGCCGGTGAGCGAGCCGTCGCCGACGACGGCCACCACGTGCCGCCGAGCCCCGCCCGTGGCGCCCTGCAGCGCGGCCGCCTTGGCCAGGCCGTCGGCGTAGGACAGGGCGGTGGAGGCGTGCGAGTTCTCCACCCAGTCGTGCTCGCTCTCGGCCCGGCTGGGGTAGCCGGACAGGCCACCGGGCTCGCGCAGCGTGGCGAACCCGGCGTGCCGGCCGGTGAGCAGCTTGTGCACGTAGGCCTGGTGGCCGGTGTCCCACACGATCGCATCGCGCGGGGAGTGGAAGGTGCGGTGCAGGGCGATGCAGAGCTCGACCACGCCGAGGTTCGAGCCCAGGTGACCGCCGTGCTCGGACACGGACTCCACCAGGAGCTCGCGGATCTCCGCAGCAAGCCGCGGCAGCTGCTCGGCCGGCAGCGCCCGGACGTCGGCAGGCTCTCCTATGCGCGGTAGGAGTCGGTCCGGACCGGGGCCGAGGTCAGCCACCGGTCGCCGCCCGGATCGACTCGCGCAGCGAGCCCATCGTGGCCATCACCGCCGTCGGCTCGTAGCCGCAGTGCGCCATGCAGTTGGCGCACCGGTCGTCCTTGCCGCGGCCGTAGGAGTCCCAGTCGGTGTCCTCGACCAGCTCCTTGTAGGTGGCCACGTGCCCGTCGTCGAGCAGGTAGCACGGCTTCTGCCAGCCCAGCAGGGAGTACGACGGGATGCCCCAGGCGGTGCAGTCCAGGTCGCGCTTGCCCTCGAGGAAGTCGAGGAACACCGGCGAGTGGTTGAGCCGCCACTTCTTGCGGGTGCCGGCGCCGAAGGCCTTGGCGAACAGCTCGCGGGTCTGCTGGACGCCCAGCCAGTGCTCCTGGTCCGGCGCCTTCTCGTAGGCGAACCCCGGCGAGATCTGCATGTTGTCCACGCCGAGCTCGTCGTTGAGGTAGTCCAGCACGTCGATGACGTCCTGGGGGGTGTCGGTGTCGAAGAACGTGGTGTTCGTCATCACCTTGAAGCCCTGTTCCTGCGCCATCGTGATGGCGGCCACGGCCTGGTCGAACACGCCGTCCTTGCACACCGACTCGTCGTGCCGCTCGCGCAGCCCGTCGATGTGGACCATCCAGGAGAAGTTGCGGTGCGGCATGAACTTGTGGAGGTGCTTGGGCAGCAGCACCGCGTTCGTGCACAGGAAGACGATCTTGTTGCGGTCCAGCAGCTGGCGCACGATCTCGTCGATCTGCGGGTGCATGAGCGGCTCGCCGCCGGCGATCGACACCATCGGGGCGCCGCTCTCCTCGATCGCGCCGACGGCCTGCTCGACCGGCATGCGCTGCTTCAGCATCGAGGCGGGCTGCTGGATCTTGCCGCAGCCGGCGCACTTGAGGTTGCAGGCGAACAGCGGCTCGAGCTCGACCAGCAGCGGGAACTTCTCGCGGCGCAGGGCCTTCTGCTTGAGCAGGTACCCGCCCAGCCGCAGGGTTTGGTGCAGGGGCATGGACATGCTCAGACGACCTCCTTGGGAAGGGTGAACGCGACGTCCTCGTCGCTCGTACGGACCTCGCGCGCGCTGACCGGCCCGAGGCCCGCCAGGGCCTGGACCAGCTCGTCGACGAGATGCGGCGGCGCCGAGGCGCCGGCCGTGATGCCGACGCGGCGGGCGCCGGCCAGCCAGCGCAGGTCGACCGCGCCGGCGTCCTCCACCAGGTGCGCCCGGGCGCCCTCGCGCTCGGCGACCTCGACCAGGCGCTTGGAGTTCGAGGAGTTCTCCGAGCCGACGACCAGCACGAGGTCGACCTGGCGGGCGACGTCGCGCACCGCCCGCTGGCGGTTGGTGGTGGCGTAGCAGATGTCGTCGCTGCGGGGCGCCTGCAGCGACGGGAACCGGCGGCGCAGCACGTCGGTGATCTGGTCGGCCTCGTCGGTGGCCAGCGTCGTCTGCATGACGTAGGCCACCTGCCCCGGGTTGCGCGGCTGCACGAGCTCGGCCGAGGCGACGTCCTCGACGACCAGGACGTCCTCGGGCGCCTCCCCCACGGTGCCCTCGACCTCCTCGTGGTCGGCGTGCCCCACCAGCAGCACCGAGGAGCCCATGGCGGCGTAGCGGCGGACCTCGGCGTGCACCTTGGCCACCAGCGGGCAGGTGGCATCGACGACGAACAGGCCGCGCCGAGCCGCCTCGGCCCGGACCGCCGGCGCCACGCCGTGGGCGGCGAGCACCACCCGGGAACCGTCGGGCACCTCGTCCAGCTCGGTGACGAACACCGCGCCGCGCTCCTCGAGCTGCCGGACGACGTGCACGTTGTGCACGATCTGCCGGCGCACGTAGACCGGGGCGCCGAAGCGGTCGATGGCCCGCTCCACCGTCTCGATGGCCCGCTCGACGCCGGCGCAGAAGCTGCGCGGGCCGGCCAGCAGCACCTCGCGGGCCCCGGCCGCGGCCACCCAGTCCCGCAGCACCGGCGCGGCCCGGCGCAGGGTAGCCAGCGCCCGCACCCCCCGCAGCGGTGTGCCCGGGTGCAGCAGCGGGTGGTCTGCGGTGTCGACGACCGCGCGCACGACGGCGATCGGCCGCTCCCCCACGGCTGCGGCCAGCCGGCCGGACTCCATGTCCACCGCCAGCAGGCCCTGCTCCCCGTGCCGCCGGCGGGCGTCGCCGCTCACGACGCCGTCGGCGCCGAGCAGCGGACCGACGTGCACGGTGAGCCCGGCCCGGCGCAGCGCGGCCGCGAGCATCGGCGCGGAGGTGACCGGCACCACCCGGCCCGGCCCTCCCGACGCCTGGTCGGGCAGGCGGACCTCGCTGGCCACGACGACGTCGCCCGGGCGCACCTGCGGGGCCAGCCCGCCGGCCACCCCGGCCACCAGCGCCGCCTCGGCGCCGTCGATCCGCCGGAGGACGCCGTCGCCGGCGCAGCGCTCCCCCATGCCGGTGCGCACCAGCGGGACGCCGCGCAGGCCGCGCTGCACCGCGCTGTGCTCCACGCGCAGCGGGGTGAGGACGACGCCGCTCATGCGCGCGCCCCCTCGGAGAGGTAGCGCCCCAGCGCCGAGAGCGGGAACACCAGCCGGTAGAGGTGGTAGTTGATCAGGAAGTCGCCGGGGAACCCGGTGCCGGTGAACTGCGGCTCGTCCCAGGTGCCGTCCTCGCGCTGGGTGCGCGCCAGCCAGGCGATGCCCCGGCGGACCGCGGCGGAGCCGCGCTCGCCGGCGGCGAGCAGGGCGAGCAGCGCCCACCCGGTCTGCGAGGCGGTGGGCGCGCCCCGCCCGACCCAGGAGCGGTCGGTGTAGGAGCGCAGGTCCTCGCCCCAGCCGCCGGAGGCGTCCTGGTGCTCCTCCAGCCAGCGCACCGCACGGCGGATCGCGCCGTGCTGCGGCGACAGCCCGGCCCGGACCAGCGCGGGCACCACGGCCCCGGTGCCGTAGACGTAGTTGGCGCCCCAGCGGCCGAACCAGGACCCGTCCGCCTCCTGCGCGTCGAGCAGCCAGGCGATGCCCCGCCGGGCGGTCTCGGTGTGCCCGAGCCCGCGGGCGGCCAGCATCTCCACGGCGTGCGCGGTGACGTCGGCCGACGGCGGGTCGATG
The DNA here is from genome assembly GCA_051953655.1 of Motilibacteraceae bacterium. Taxonomy (GTDB): domain Bacteria; phylum Actinomycetota; class Actinomycetes; order Motilibacterales; family Motilibacteraceae; genus JBQCHF01. Next base: position 13,666 of record JBQCIO010000267.1, on the reverse strand, counting down.
ACGGCGCCGAAGTCGCAGAAGGGCAGCTTGTAGGCCAGCTCACGGGTGTTGTCGGCGTCGAACGCGCCCCACCCGCCGTCCTTGCTCACCATTCCCGCGACCCAGGCCACGCCGCGCTCGACCGCAGCGGAGGTGGCCACGACGTCGGGGTGGGCCACCCGCTCGAGGGCCAGCACCACCTCGGCGGTGTCGTCGACGTCGGGGTAGCCGTCGTTGGCGAACTCGAACGCCCAGCCGCCGGGGGCGAGCTGCGGGCGCTTGACCGCCCAGTCCCCGCGCACGGTGATCTCCTCGCCGAGCAGCCAGTCGGCGGCGCGGACCAGGCCGGGGTCGTCGGCGGGCACGTCGGCGTCGCGCAGCGCGGTGACCGCGAGCGCGGTGTCCCACACCGGCGACTGGCAGGCCTCGAGCCGGCGCACCACGCCCTCGGGTGTCTGCTCGCGGACGAGAAAGCCCTCCAGGCCCTCGATCCCGGCGCGCACGGCCGGGTGGTCCATCGGGTAGCCGAGCAGGTGCAGCATGAGCAGCGAGTAGACCCAGGGCGGCTGGATGCCGCCCCAGCCGCCGTCGGCCTCCTGCCGGGCCAGCACCCACTCCGCGGCCCGCCGCATGGCGAGCTGGCGCACCGCGCGCACCGGCCGGTGGCCGTAGGCGTGAAGAACCTTGTCCAGCTTGGTGAACGCGCCGCCCCAGCTGAGGGTGGGCGGGGCCGGCTGGGGGCCGCGGCCGCTGCGCAGCTCGTCGATGCCGAACGGGAGCGGTCGGCTCGGGCGCAGGGTGGCCACCACGGTGAGCGGCACGATCGTCTGCCGGGCCCAGCAGGCCCAGTCGTAGACGTTGAAGGGCATCCATCGCGGCAGGAACACGATCTCCGGCGGCAGGTTGGGCAGGTCGTCCCACGACCAGAGCCCGAACAGCGCCATCCAGATCCGGGTGAACACCCGCGCGCGCTCCAGGCCGCCCTGCTCGCGCACCCAGGCAGCGGCGCGGGCCATGTGCGGGGCGGCCGGCTCGTCGCCGGCCAGGCGCAGCGCCACCCAGGCCTCGATGGTGGTGGACAGGTCGCCGGGGCCGCCGAACCAGTTGGCCCAGGTGGCGTCCTCGCGCTGCCGGGAGCGGATCCAGCGGGCCGCCTGCTCGGTCTCCTCCGCGGTGCGGATGCCGAGGAACTGCCGCAGCAGCAGGTCCTCGGCGTCCATCGTGACGTTGGTCTCGAGCTCGCCCTTCCACCAGCCGGCCGGGTCCTGCAAGCCCCGCAGGTGGGCCACCGCGGCGTCGCGGGCGCGCTGCGCGGCGGCGAGGCCCTCGGGCTCGTCGTGCTGCACGGCGAGCCCGGCCGAGCCCTCGCGCGGCCCCACGACGGCGAGCCCGGCCTCGGTCCGGTCCACGACGTCGGTGCCGTCGAGGGAGGGCTCGGGCCGGACAGGGGTGGTGGTCACCGGTCAGGACCTCCTGGAGACGAGAGAGCGGGCGAGCTCGACGAGCTCGGTGCGGGCGGGGTCGGTCAGGTCGGCGCTGTCCAGCGCGGCCTCGGCCAGGCCGACCTGCCGGTCGGCCTCCTCGGCGGCCCAGTCCCGGCCGCCGGCGCGCTCGACCAGCGCTGCGGCATGGCGCAGCGACGCCTCGTCGTCGTCGGCGGGGTCGGTGGCCAGCCATTCCTTCAGCTGCTCGGCGTTGCGATCCTTCTCCGACAGCGCGTAGGTGACCGGCAGGCTCTTCTTGCGGGCGCGCAGGTCCGCCAGCACCGGCTTGCCGGTGGTGGCCGGGTCGCCCCAGATGCCGAGCAGGTCGTCGACGAGCTGGAAGGCCAGCCCCACGCACTCGCCGTAGGCGGACAGCGCCTCCACCTCGCGGGCCTCGGCCCCGGCGAGCACGGCACCGACGGCGGCGCTGGCGGCCAGCAGCGCGCCGGTCTTCCCGGCGGCCATGTCCAGGCACTCGCCCAGGCCGACGTCGTGCCTGGACTCGAAGGCGAGGTCGGCGGACTGGCCGCGGACCAGCTCGCCGACGGTGCGGGCGAGCAGCCGGGCGGCGGCGACCGCGCGCGCGTCGCCGCCCTCGAGCAGGACGTCCTGCGCCAGCGCGAGCATGGCGTCGCCGGCGAGCACGGCCGGCCCGGCGCCGAAGACCACCCAGGCGGTGGGGCGGTGCCGGCGCTCGAGGTCGCGGTCCATGAGGTCGTCGTGCAGCAGGGAGAAGTCGTGCACCAGCTGCACGGCCACCGCCCCCGGCAGGCCGGTCTCGGCCGGGGCGGCGACCGCCTCGGCCGACAGCAGCGCGAGGGCCGGCCGGAGCGCCTTGCCACCGCCGCCCTCCACCGGGCGCCCCTGCGGGTCGGACCAGCCGAGGTGGTAGGAGGCGACGGCGCGGCTGGTCGGCTCGAGCCGGGCCACGGCCTGCCGCATGGCCGGGAGGTAGAGGCTGCGACCGCGCTCGAGCGGGCCGGGACGCCCCGGGTTCGGCTGCGGGTCGCGCCGGTCACGTCCAGGGCGCAGGTCGGTGGCGGCGGTCATGCGGCGCTCCCGGTCGGGCGGAGGGCGGTCGGGGAGGTGAGCCGGCTGCCGGGCACGGAGAACGGGCGAGAGCTCCGGCTCGGCTCGCGCAGGAGGGCGTCGGCGGCGGCGCTGCCGCTGCGCACCGCGCCCTCCATCGTGGCTGGCCACCCGGTGGCGGTCCACGCGCCGGCCACGGCCAGGCCCGGCAGCGCGGTGGCGGCCGGCGGTCGCAGGGCGCCGCTGCCGGGAGCGGCCCGGAAGGTGGCGTGCCGCTCCCGGGTGACGAAGGAGTCGAGCACGCGCGCGCCGCGGGCTCGGGGCAGCAGCTCGGCGAGGGCCGGCACGATCCGCTCGCGCACCTGCTCGGCGGGCAGGTCGACCAGCTCGTCGGCGGCGGAGAGGCTGACCACCAGGTACTGCTCCTCTCCCCTGTCGGGATGGCGGTCGGACGGGTGGCCGTGGGCAAGCTGGTCGTGGGCAAGGTGGCCCGCGGTCCGGTCGAACACCCACTGCACCGGGGTGTCCAGCCCGGCCGCGAACGGCTCGTCCAGCACCCGGCGGTCGTAGCGCACGTGCACGTCGACGATCGGCGAGGTGCCCAGCCGCTGCGCCCAGCCGGCCGGCAGGTCCAGCGCGCTCTCGGGCAGCAGCCGCTCGGCCGCCGCCGGCGGCACCGCCAGCACCACGCCGGCCACCTGCTCCGCACCCGGCTCGCCGTTGGTCTCGGTCCGCAGCAGCCAGCCGCCATCGCTGCCCCGGGCCGCCTCCAGCCCGCGGACGGCGGTGCGCAGCCGCACCTCGGCCCCCGCGGCGGACAGGGCCCGCGCGGCGGCGTCGCCGTGCAGCTGCTGCAGCGGGACCGTGGACCAGCCGATGTCGGCGGCGTCGGCGGCGCCCAGCAGCCCCTGCTGGAAGACGGTGGCGGCCATGGCCAGCGAGGCCTGCGCGGCGGGCAGGTTGAGCGTGGCGACCCCGACCAGGTCCCACAGGGCGGCCACCGCGGCCGGGCTCTGCCCGTGCTCGGCGAGCCACTGCCCGAACGGGCGGGCGTCGACCGCCGGGTCCGCCGGGTCCAGCCGCTTCATCGCCAGCGCGGCGGGCCCGACCCGCAGCCGGTCGGCCCACGGCAGCGGCGCGTAGCGCAGCAGTGAACCGCCCAGGTGCAGCGGGGCGGGCAGGCCGGTGCGCCGCAGCCGGGCCGGGGCCCGGCCGGGGCGCAGCACCGGGACGTCGAGGCGCGGCTGCAGCTCGACGTCGCCGGCGGTGCCCAGCCGGTCCAGCAGGGCGCGGTAGGCGGTGCAGCAGCGCAGGAACACGTGCTGGCCGTTGTCGACCCAGAGGTCTGTGCTGGACGACGAGCTGGACGACGTGCCGGACAACGAGCTGGACGACGTGCTGGACGACGAGCCGGCTGCCGCGTCGCCGCGAGCGCTGCGGCGGAACGAGTTCGTCAGGCCGCCCAGCCGCGGCCGGCTCTCCAGCAGCAGCACGTCCCGTCCGGCATCGGCCAGGGCGAGGGCCGCGGTGATGCCGGCCAGGCCACCGCCCACCACGGCGACCCGCGTGCCGGCCCCGCTCATGCGCCCATCCCGGACAGGGCGCGCGCGGCGACCCCCGCCTTCTGCCAGCCCGACAGGGACAGCCGGCGGTCGTAGACCAGCTCCGGGCTCCCGGCCATCTGGTCCAGCAGCCGCCGGTAGATGCCGGCCATCGCCCGCGCGCTGGCGGCGCTGCGGTGGTCCAGGAGCGGCACGAGGCGCAGCCCGGTCGCGTACCAGGAGTCGGCCCTGGCGGCGGAGGCGCGGATCAGGTCCCCGAGCCGGCCGTCCGGGTCCTCGAGCCGGCCGCAGGCGTCGACGGCCAGCTGAACGCCGAAGCGGTCGAGGTCCTCCTGCGGCAGGTACACCCGGCCGTTCAGCAGGTCCTCCCGGATGTCGCGGAGGATGTTGGTCTGCTGCAGGGCGATGCCGAGGCTGTCGGCGTAGTGCGCCGCCTGCGGGTCCGGGCGGCTGCCGAACACGCCGAGGCACAGCCGGCCGACGGACCCGGCGACGCAGCGGCAGTAGGTGACCAGCTCCTCGAAGGTCCGGTAGCGCCGGCCCTCGCTGTCCATGAGCACGTCCATCTCCATGCCGTCGACGAGCTCGCCGAAGGCCCCCAGCGGGATGGGGAACCGGCGCGCGCCGTCGTGGACGGCGGAGATGACCGGGTCGGCGCTGTCGCCCCGCTCCACAGCGGAGCGCAGCGCGTGCAGCGCCTCGCGCTTGGCCGGCACGGGCAGGTCGCCGTCGCCGATGTCGTCGACCCGGCGGGCCAGCGCGTAGACCGCGCACAGCACCGACCGCTTGTCCGCGGGCAGCAGCCGGATCCCGTAGTAGAAGTTGCGGGCCTGCGTGCGGGTGATCTCCTCGCAGGCGACGTAGGCGTCGGCGGTCGTGCTCACGATCTCCTCCTCGGCCCAGTGCCGGCATGCATACCCGTGCCAGGTGCAACAGACGGACCAGACCTTGACGGCCCGGTCAGGAGGGTGATCGCGTGCCGGCCGACGTCGGCGCGTCGGGGCCGCGGGGTGGCGACCAGGACGTCGACGCCGGGGCGCCGCAGCGCGTCCGCCGTGGCCAGGCCACCGGCCACGAACCCGGCGACCGCCAGGCGCGCCCAGCCCCGCAGGTCGCCGACCAGCAGCGCACCCTCCGAGAGCAGCCGGGCGGCCCGCTCGGTCTCCCACCGCACCAGGGCGGCGAGTGCCGGGCCGGCCACCGGGGCGTCGAGGTCGGACTCGGTGACGCCGAACGCGGCCAGGTCCTCCTGGGGCAGGTAGACCCGGCCGCGGGCCCGGTCCTCGGCCACGTCCTGCAGGTGCTCCAGCACCTGCAGGGCGGTGCACACCTGGTCCGACCAGCTCACCCGCTGCGGGGTGGACCGGCCGAAGACCTGCAGCACGATCCGGCCCACCGGGTCGGCGGACAGCGCGCAGTAGCCGCGCAGGTCCTCGAAGGTCGCGTAGCGGGCGACCCGCTGGTCGTGGAGGTTCGCCTCGACCAGGCGCTCGAACGGCTCGGCCTCGAGGCCGCAGGCGCGCACGGCGGGCACCAGCCGGCGGAGCACCGGGTGCTGGGGCCGGGGACCGTTCGGCGAGGCGCCCGGACCCCAGACCGAGCGCAGGTCGGCGGCGAAGGCCCGCAGGTCCTCGGTGCGCGAGACGGGGTCGCCGGCGGGGGTGTCGCCGAGGTCGTCGACGGTGCGGGCGACGTCGTAGACGGCCTGCAGGTGCCTGCGGTGGGCGGCCGGGAGCAGACGCAGGGCGACCGGGAAGTTCTCCGCCGCCTCGAGCCTGCGCAGCCCGGGGTCGCGGGAGGAGCTGTCGCGGCCGGCGGACGCCGGCTCCAGGGGGATCCACCCGCCGCCCCGCCGAGCCTGCCGGGTCGACCAGCGCTGCCGGGCACGGCGCAGCGCGGGTTGAGCGGCAGCGGCGGTCACGCTTGCAGCATCCGTGCGCCACGGCGTGAGTTTCTGCGAGTCGATCAGTAGAAGTGGCGCCGGAAGTTGTGACAGAAGTACAACTGGACCGGGATTGGATCGACCGGCCGGTCACGACCTCCCGCTGCGTCTCCGGGCCGTGCGCGCGCAGTGAGGACGTGAGAACGAGCGGGGTGGTGCCCGCGGACGGACCGTGCAACCCCCGCTCGGCCGGTCTGGTCCGACGGTCTGCCGGCGCGGCCGGTCCGGCCGGTCGCAGCGTGACCCGAGGGAGGAATGGAGGTCCGGTGGACGAGCCCGTGACGGCCGGCGGCGAGGTGGACCTGGCGAGCGTGACGGTCGTCGCCCCCGACCAGCCCCCGCCGGACGACGGGCTGCTCGCCCGGCTGACCGCCTCGCTGGTCGACGGCCTGCCCGGCCTGCTGGGCGAGGTGGCCGCGCTGCTCGACGACGGCTGGCCCGACTACGCGCGGTTCCTGCGTGAGCACCACGGCCAGGTGCTGGGCGCGGCCGCCAGCGCCATGCCCGCGCTGGTCACCATCGCCACCCGGACCTTCGACGAGTCCGACCCGTCCGGCGACCCCGAGGTCGCACCTCGCCTGTTCGAGCAGATCGGCGCCGTCCACGCCCGCACCGGCCGCGAGCTGACCCCGCTGCTGGCGGCCTACAACGTCGGCGCCCGGGCCGCCTGGCGGCACGTGGCGGCGGCGGGGGTGCGCGCCCACGCCCCGCAGCAGATCCTCACCGCGCTGGCCGAGGCGGTGTTCGCGTTCGTCGGCCAGCTCTCGGCCGCCACCACCCGCGGCTACGTGCACGAGCAGTCCGAGTCGCTGGTGGCCCGCGAGCGGCGCCGGGACGAGCTCGCGGAGATGCTGCTCATCGACCGGTCCACCCTCCCCCAGCTGCAGGCCGCGGCCCAGCGGGCGGGGTGGCCCCTCCCCCGCGAGGCCGCGGTCGTGCTGGTGCCGCGGCAGAGCCCGCTGGCCGACACCCTGGGCAGCCGCTTCGACCCGGGCTGGCTGCCGGTCCGTCGCACCGGGCTCGTCGGCGCGATCGTGCCCGACGCGGGAGCGCCCGCCCGGCGGCAGCGGATCGCCTCGCGCCTGGCCGGCTGCGGCGTCGTCGTCGGCCGCGCGGTGCCCCTGGACGAGCTGCCGGCCAGCGCCCGGATGGTGGCGGTGGCCCTGCGGCTCGTGGCCGAGCAGGTGCTCACCGGCGGCGAGGGCGCCGACCCGCTCTTCGTCGAGGACCACCTCGACACGATCCTCGTCCACCAGGACGGGCGCGCCCTGGCCCTGCTGCGCGAGCGGGCCCTCGCCCCCCTGCGCGACTGCACCCCCGCCACCCGGGACCGCCTGGAGGAGACCCTCTGCGCGTGGCTCGGCCACCAGCGCGACCAGAAGGCGACCGCGCGGGCCCTGCACGTGCACCCGCAGACCGTGCGCTACCGCCTGGGCCAGCTCGAGGAGCTCTTCGGCCGCGAGCTGCACACCCCCGACGGCATCCGCCGGCTCACCCTGGCCACCTGCTGGGGCGCCCCCAACGCCGTGCACACCGTGGCGTCGGCCCTGGCCCGCACCTCGTCCTGACCGTCGGCTGCCCGCCCGAGGCCCGGCCCGAACGATCACGTCAGCGTGATCGTTCCATGCTCACCGCGACAGATCTGTCGCGGTGAGCATGGAACCTCCGCGGTAAGGACCGCTCGTCGACCGCCCTCCTGCCCGCGAGTCCTACCCCCGAGGCCGCACCGACTCGCCGGGCAGCTCGACGACGGAGCGGACGCCGCCCACCGCCGCCTTCAGCTCCCCGAACACCTCGCGCACCGCGACGTCGAAGGCGGACAGGTCCGGCAGCAGCCCGGGGTGCGCGGCGACGCCGAGGCACAGCGAGCCGTCCCAGCCCAGCGCGCCGACGGCCAGCGGGGTGCCGGGGGCCAGCGGCAGCAGCGGGAAGGCGGCGGCCAGCGGGACGCCGGCCAGGCTCAGCGTGAGGTCCGGCCCCGGCATGTTGGACACGATGCCGGAGAAGAACCGGCGGCCGTAGACGGTGCGGGCGAACCAGGCGTGCAGCGGCACCGGCATCACCACCCCGGCCACCTGCATGACGAAGCGCGAGGCGACCGCCCGGGTGCCCGAGCGCAGGCGGGAGCTGCGGCGGGCGACCGCCGCCAGCCGCTCGGTCTCGTCGTGGTGGCCCAGCGGGATGTCGGCCATCACGGCCGCCGTGACGTTGCCCTCCTGCGTGGACCGGGGGTCCCGCACCGTGAGCGGGACGGCGACCCGCAGCGACGGCGGCACCTCGCGCCCGGCCGGCCACACCCGGCGCAGCCCGCCGGCCACCAGCGCCATGAGCAGGTCGGTCACCCGGGCGTCGTGCGCCCTGGCCACCGCACGGACCTCGTCGAGCGGGATCACGACCCGGCCGAACCGGCGCGCCGCGTCGTCGACCCCGTCCACCCGGTGCCGCGAGGGACCGTCGGTGGCCAGCTGGGCCAGCCCGGCCACCGTGGCCAGGGCGGTGGCCCCGCGGGAGGGACCGCGCACCAGCGGCGGCTCGGGAAGCGCCGGCTCGAGCAGGTGCAGGGCCTGGCTGACGGTGCCGATGCCGTCGGCGACCACGTGGTGGACGACGAACACCACGGCCGACAGGTCCGGCTCGAGCCCGTGCACCAGGACCAGCCGCCACAGCGGGCGGTCGCGCGGCAACGGCACCGAGGCGATCTCGGCCACCACGGCGTCCAGCGCTCCCGCGCCCGGCCACGTGCCGGCCGCGAAGCCGGCGGGCGGGTCGGTGCGCACGTCGCGCGCGGTCACGTGCCAGGACCAGTCCAGGTCGGGCGCGTCCACCCAGCGGGCGCGCCGCCACCGGGACGGGCCGGACAGCTGCTGCTGGAAGCGCGGCAGCCGCTGCAGCTGCGACCGCACCACCGCCTCGACGTCGCCCCGGGACGGGGACGGGTCGGGGCACCCGGTGGTGTCCAGCAGCACGACGCCGCCGACGTGCTGCGGGGCCGCCGGGCTCTCCACGTGCAGGAAGAACGCGTCGGCCGACGGCACCGGTGCTCCCGGCACGTGCTCCCTCCCCCGCACCCGGTCCACCACGGCCACCGCCCCCCAGGCCAGCACCGCCCCGGCCACAGCGTCCAGGACGTAGTGGTTGGCCGTGGCCAGGATGACGAAGAGCGTGACGAGCACGTGCACGGCGCTGACCAGCTGGGTGCGCCAGCCGCCGGCGATGTAGGCGAGCACCACGCTGACCCACAGCGCCCAGGCGAAGTGCAGGGAGGGCATCGCGGCCAGCTGGTTGGCGTGCGCCACCAGCGGCGAGCCCCACGACCCGACCGTGTGGCCGGAGCGGACGGTGTCCACCAGGTCCAGCCCCGGAACCAGCCGCGGCGGGGTGACCGGGTAGAACGCGAAGCAGGCGATGGCCACGACGTTCAGCAGCACGAACGAGTCGCGCGCCCACCGGAACAGCTCAGGACGCCGTGCCCACACCCAGAAGATGAGCGCGAACGCGCTGATGACGTAGGTGATCGCGTACTCGTAGTCGGCCAGCGTGCGCAGCACCTCGTGCGGCGCCAGCCAGGCGTTGAGCGAGGGCACGACGTCCAGGTGCAGCGCGCGCTCCAGGGAGAGCACGTCGCGCGCGTGGGCGAGCGCTGCGCGGTCCCGCGACGCCCCGCGCAGCCCGGCCACCACCGAGTAGCCGGCGAAGACGAGCAGGCCCACCAGGAGCTGGGGCACGAGCGGCAGGCGGACCGGCGGGACCACGCGGTGACGGGTCTGCGCACGCCGGTCCCGTCGCCACCTCACCGTTCGATCATGTCACCGCAGGCGTTCCGCGCCAGTGAAGCCCTCCGTCCCCGACCGGTTGCGCATGGCACCGTTCATGCCGGGGCAGCAGGGAAACCGTGTTCGTCACGCGCAGAAGGTGGCACGCGCAGGATTCGAGGACGTGACCCGACCGGAAGAGACGCGAGGCCACATGGACGACCGGGTGGACGACCGGGTGGACGACCGGGTGGGCGACCGGGTGGACCCGCCGACCGCGGACGCGGGGACGGCGGCGGGCAGCGCGGTCACCCCGTTCGACCCGTCGGCGACCCTCGACGTCGACCTGCCGCGCACGCTGGTGCTCACCGGTCACTTCCCGCCCGAGCCCGGCGGGGTGCAGACGTTCACCTGGGAGCTGGCCCGGCGCCTGCCGCCGGACCGGCTGGTCGTGGTCGGCCCCTCCTACGACGGCGACCGCGCCTTCGACCGCTCGCTGCCCTTCCCGGTGGTCCGCCGCCGCGGCTACTGGCTGACGCGAGACCTACGACGCGTCGTCGCCGACACCGGCTGCACCGCCGGCTGGATCCCGGCCACTGCCCCCTTCGGCCTGTTCGCCTCTCGGCTGCGGGCCGCGGGTGTGCAGCGCGTGGTCGCCTCCACCCACGGGCAGGAGCTCGGCTGGCTCAAGGTCGCGCCCACCCGGGAGGCGCTGCGCCGGGTGCTGCGCGGCGTCGACGTCGTCACCTGCCTCGGCTCCTACACCGAACGTCACCTGGCCCGGGTGGTCGACCGCCCCGGGAAGCTGCACCACCTGGCCGGCGGGGTCGACACCTCCGTGTTTGACCCCGGCGCCGACGACGCCGACGTCCGGGCACGGCTGGGCCTGACCGGCGGCCCGCTGGTGGTCAGCGTGTCGCGGCTGGTCCGCCGCAAGGGGCACGACGTCCTGCTGCGGGCCTGGACAGACGTGCTGCGCCAGGTGCCCGGCGCACAGCTGGTCCTCGTCGGCATCGGGCCGATGCGGGAGCCGCTCGAGCAGTCGGCCTGGCAGCTAGGGGTGCACGATTCGGTTCACCTGCCCGGTTTCCTGCCGCTGGGCGACGTCGCCGCACTGCTCGCGACGGCCGACGCGTTCGTCATGCCCTCCCGGGACGACCGGGCCGGGCTGCAGACCGAGGGGCTCGGGCTGGCGGCCCTGGAGGCCTCGGCCTGCGGCGCACCGGTGGTCGTCGGCCGTTCCGGCGGCAGCGTGGACGCGGTGCAGGACGGCGTGACCGGGCTCCTGGTGGACGCCGAGGAGCCCGAGCCGGTCCGCGACGCCCTGCTGGCCCTGCTCGTGGATCCCGCGCGCGCCCGGGCGATGGGCGCGGCCGGCGCGGACTGGGTGCGCGAGCGGTGGACCTGGGACCGCTCGGCCCGTCGGCTGGCCGAGCTGCTGCGCGGCGGCTGACTCCTCGCCGCGAGGGCGTTCAGCCCCGCGAGACCTCGGGCGGGTCCATCGCGTTGTCCTTCGTGGTGCCCATCGCGGTGCTCATCGAGGTGCCCGGGATCGGGCAGACGGCCTCGCGCTCCCAGCGGGCGACGTCGATGACCGCGTGCTGCCCGGCCAGCGGCCGACGCTCGGGTGCGGGCTCGGACGTGGGGCGCAGCAGGCGCGAGTGGCTCAGCCCGGTGACGCCGGCGGCGATGAGCAGGCCGCCGAGGACCACCGCGGCCAGCCGGGAGCCGCTGTCCGGCAGCAGCTCGCCGAACCCGACGGCGGCGATGGCGGTGCCGACGAGCGGGTTGGTCACGGTCATCACCGTGGTGGCGGTGGCCAGCCGCCCGGCGGCGAAGGCCGCCTGCTGCAGCAGCAGGCCGGTGCCCGTGGCCAGAGCGAGGGCGTAGCCGACCCAGTCCGTGGCCGTGCCCGCGACACCGACGGTGGTGAGGTCGGTGGAGGTGAGCTTGACCAGGGTGGCGCTCGAGGCGAAGCCGGCGCCGGCTGCGCAGGCCAGGAGCGCCGCCCGCGCCGGTCCTGACGTCGTCGAGGCGGCCAGGGCCACCAGGGTGACGACGGCCGCCACGAGGATCATCAGGACGAGCAGCACCGCGCCCCGGTGCGCCTGCGCGTCGCCGGCGGCGTGCCCGCGGCCGTAGAGGAACAGGGCGAGACCACCGCACACCGCGGCACCGGCCAGCCAGTCGCGCCGGCTGGGGGTCTCCGGGCGGCCCACCGTGGACAGGGGAAGCGCGAACAGCAGCGTGGTCACCTGCAGCGCCTGGACCACCGACACCGAGCCCTCGTGCAGCGCGGCGCCTTGCACGAGGTAGGCGACGGTGCCGACGACCCAGCCGAACAGCCAGCGCTTGTCGCGCACCATGCGACGGAACGTCGTGCTGATCCACCGCAGCAGCGGCGGCTGGGACCCGTCCTCGCCCACGTGCACCTGCCGGCTGGCGCCGCTGGCCGCACGCTGCTCGAAGAAGTCCGACAGCGCGTAGAGCAGCGCGGCTAGGAGAGCGAGAGGGACGACCACCACGAGCACGACAACACCTCAGCCCCTCGAATCCACTCCCCGTCGGGGACCCGACCCCGCCCTTCCTGCATCCTGCCGCAGCCGCGCGCGACTCGCCTCGGGCTATAGCCACGGGTCGTCGCGCCCTGTCGCGCGTCAAGACCGCCGGTTCCCAGGTCCTGTGATCGCTCGTGCCCCGATACGCGCGGACCAACCGGGGGCGCATGAGCACGGTGCGTGGTGGAAGGAGGGTCCAGCAGGAACTGCACAGCAGGGACTGCGAGGACTGCTCGCAAGGAATGCCGGCCGGGGGCGACGGTCTGTCGCCCCCCGCCCACTCACGCCGCACGCCGGAAGGGTCTGCCGGACCGATGACTGCTGCACCCACCACTGCTGCACCGACGACCGCTGAACGAACCCTCGCGGGACGGACGACCGGCCGGTGAGCGCGCAACCGCGGTGGAGCGGTCGGTACGCGGCGGCCGTCGCGCTCGCCCTGCTCGCCCTGTGCCCGAACATCGTGCTGAGCACGGCACTGACCCCCCTGTCCCAGGTGCTGGCCAAGGACCTGCACACCTCACCCGGCGGGCTGCAGGTCGCCGACGGGCTCAGCAACGCCGGGTACGCGCTCGGCGCCGTGGTGGCCGCTGCGCTGGCCCAGCGCTTCGTGCAGCGCAGGCTGTTCCTGGGCTACGAGGCGGCCTTCGTGGTCGGCTCGGTGCTGGCCGCCCTGGCCCCCGGGCTCCCGCTGTTCTTCGCCGGCCGGGTGCTCCAGGGCCTGGCGACCGGGCTCATGCTGGTGGCGGCCCTCCCGCCGCTGGTCACCCGGTTCGGGGTGGAGAAGCTCCCGATCACGGTGGCCGTGGTGAACGTCGGGCTCTTCGGGGCGACCACGACCGGGCCGATCGTCGGGGGCCTGGTGGCCGCTGCCGGTGCCTGGCGGCTCCTGTTCGCCGTCGTCGGCGTGCTCGGCCTGCTGGGGCTGCTCGTCGGGCTGCTCGCCTACCAGCGGTCCGACCCGCTGGCCCCCGACCTCCCCGTCGACCGCACCGCGCTGGTCCTCGCCACCGTCGCGACGGTGCTCCCGTTCCTCGCCACCGGCCTGCTCACCGGCCGCTCGCTCACCTCACCGGTCGTGCTGGTCCCGTTCGCCGTCGGCGTCGCCGCCCTGGTCGTTCTCGTGGTGGTGGAGCGGCGCAAGCGGGAGCCGCTCATGCCGGTGCGCGCGCTGTCCACGCAGCTGCCGGTGACCGGAACCGTCGTCGCGATGGTCGCGGGTGCGGTGTTCGTGACCGTGGTTGGGGGGGGGGGGCTTCATCGGAAAAAACACACCACCCAAAAGCATACCCGAACAAAGGCAGCGGGCCCGCGAATAAAAACAAAAAAACAATAGCAAGGGGTTGGGGGATTAACCAAC
>JBQCIO010000266.1:0-6253 GCA_051953655.1 Motilibacteraceae bacterium | reverse complement strand
AGCCTTGGCAGCGGCCGGGCGGGCCGGGTCCGACAGCGCCCGGCGCAGGCCGCCGTTGCCGTCGAGCAGCGCACCGACGGCGAACAGCTGGTCGGCGACGGCCAGGACCTGGCCGGCGTCGCCCGGCAGCGCGTCGAGCTGCTCGCGCGCGCCGGACCTCCGCAGGAGGCGGGTCGGCTCGGTCATCCCTACCGACCCGACCCGACGGTCTCGCCGTCCACCGCGGCACCGCTGCCCGACCCGTTCGCGGACGAGCCGGTCTCGAGCTCGGCGAGGAAGCGCTCCACGACGCGACGCTGGCGCGCCTCGTCCTCCAGCGACTCCCCGACGATCCGCGAGGCGAGCCGGGTGCTGATCTCGCCCACCTGCGCCTGCAGGGCGGCGAAGGCCTGCGACCGGTCGGCCTCGACCTGGGCGCGCGCCTGCTCGACGATCCGCGACGCCTGGGCCTGGGCCTCGGTGCGCATCTCGGCGATGATCGCGGCGCCCTGCTCCTGCGCCTCGGCGCGGATGCGGGACGCCTCCTGGCGCGCCTCGGCCAGCTGCGCCCGGTACTGCTCGAGCGCGGCCTGGGCCTCGGCCTGGGCGGCCTCGGCCTTCTGGATACCGCCGGCGATGCTCTCGCGGCGCTCCTGGTAGACCTGCTCGAAGCGGGGGAAGACCTTGGCCCGCAGGAACAGGAACAGCAGGGCGAACGCCACCAGGCCGACGATGAGCTCGGCCAGGTGCGGCATGAGGGGGCTGGGCCCCTCCCCTGCCGCCAGCAGGCCCGCCGTCTGGGTGAAGGTCATGTGTCTGCTGCCTTAGAGCGCGAAGGCGAGGCCGATACCGATGATGGCGAGCGCCTCGGCGAGGGCGAAGCCGAGGATGGCGATGCTCTGGAGCACGCTGCGGGCCTCGGGCTGGCGGGCGACGCCGGCGATGTAGGCGGCGAAGATCAGGCCGATACCGATACCGGGACCGATGGCGGCCAGACCGTAACCGATCATGTTGAGGTTGCCAGTCACCGTGGTTCCTTCCTTGGTTGTCGGGGCACCCGGCGGGTGCTCCGGCGATGGGTGGGCCGGCGGCGCCGGCGGGGGTGGGAGCTGAGGTGGTCCTGCGGCCCTAGTGCTCGGAGGCCAGGGCGCCGCCGATGTAGAGCGCGGACAGCAGCACGAAGACGTAGGCCTGCAGGATCTGCACGAAGCCCTCGAAGAAGGTCAGGACGATGCTGCCGAGCAGCGACACCGACCCGGCGGCGATCCCGACCACGCCGCCGTACTCGAGCAGCAGGTACTCGCCGCCGAGGATGAACAGCAGCAGGACCAGGTGGCCGGCGAACATGTTGAACGTGAGACGCAGCGTCAGCGTGATCGGACGGACGATCACGGTCGAGAGGAACTCGAGCGGCGCGAGCAGCACGTAGATCGGGATAGGCAGACCCGGCGGGAACATCATCTCCTTGAAGTAGCCGACGAAGCCGGCGCGCCGGATGCCGACGTAGTTGAAGATGACCCAGGAGATGATCGCCAGGAACAGCGGGAGGGCGATCCGCGAGGTGGCCGGGAACTGGACGAACGGGATGATCCCCGAGAGGTTCAGCACGAGGATGAACGAGAACAGCGTGGCGAGGTAGGGGACGAACGTGAGCCCCTCCTTGCCGATGGCCTCGAGCGCGATGTCGTTGCGCACGAAGCGGTAGAGCGACTCGCCCAGGTACTGGCCCTTGCTCGGCACCACCTCGGCCCGGCGGGCGGCCAGCCAGAACAGCAGGCCCACCAGCAGGGTGCCGCCGATGATGATGAGGATCGGCTTGGTGAGGAAGGTGCCCCAGAGGTGGGGGTAGTCGAAGTCGCCGGGACCAGGGCTCTGGAAGCCCTCGGCGACGAGCAGGCTGTGGGTCACGCGGTCCTTCCTCGGGCCGTTGCCCTCCTCCCGCTCGTGCGGGCCGAGAGCTCGTTGCGCTTTACCTGTTCCTGTCCCGCGAGGGGGTCAGGCCTTACCGTATCGGAGCCACACCGCGAGCAGCCCACCGGCCGCCCCCAGCACGATCCCGAGGCCGAGCAGCCACTGCAGACCGGTGAGGTGGGCCGCCAGCCAGCCCAGTCCGCCGTAGACCAGCAGTCCGGACAGCAGCAGGCTGAAGGCGCCCCAGGCGTCGGACTGCTCGCGCCGGCCGATCTGCCGCTGCAGCTCGCGGTTCCGCTGCTCGGGAGTGTCCGGCTCGAACGGATCCGGCTCGAGCGGGTCGTGCCGTCCGAGTCCGTCGCGCCTGCTCATGCGGCATCGGAGCCTACCAGCGCGCGACGCTCGCTCAGCACGGGCACCAGAGCGGCAAAAGTCCAGGTCAGCCCGCAGGCGATGACGGTCAGGCCGAACGCGCGGGCGTCGACGGCGTCGGCCTTCAGCCCGATGCGGATGACGACGAACGCGAGCATGAGCCGCAGCGTGTAGGTGAGCAGGAGGAGCGCCAGGCCGAGCCCGGCGCGGATGCCCAGCCCGGTGGCGACCCGGATGGGGATGGAGCTGCTGGCCAGGAAGAGCACGACGACCGCGGCACCGATCCCGGCTCCCCCGGCGGCCCTTCCGCCGGCGACCCCGAACGCCACGGCCGTGCACACCACGCCGGTGAGGGCGGTGGCGACATCGGGACGCAGGACCGCGCGCAGCGCGCTGGTGGCGCTGCGGGCGGTGGCGTCGGCGCCGGTGCTCACGGGCGGGCCTCGTCGGGTCGGGGGCGGGGTCCGACCTGAGTCTACGCGGCGCGCGGGAGTGCCCCGACGCGACGGACGGGCGGCTCGCGCTCAGGACACTTCCTCGCTGCGCTCAGCACCTTCTCCTCGCTGCGCTCAGCGCGCGGCGCGGGCGCTGCGGCGCTGGTCCACGCCCAGGGTGGCCAGCAGGGCGAGCACGGCGACGGCGGTGAGCACGAGCTTGGGCCACAACCCGCCCAGCAGGGTCACGACGAGGATCCCGACCGCCACCAGGGCGGTCCAGGCGTACATGATCAGCACCGCGCGCTGCTGGGAGTGGCCGATCTCCAGCAGCCGGTGGTGCAGGTGCTGCCGGTCCGGTGCGAACGGCGAACGGCCCGCGCGGGTGCGCCGGACCACCGCGAGCAGCAGGTCGGCCAGCGGCACGAGGAGCACCAGCACCGGCAGCACCAGCGGCATGAGGGTGGGCACCAGGTTCACCGAGGTGACCGCGCTCGGGTCGACCTTGCCGGTGAGGCTGATCGTCGAGGCCGCGAGCAGCAGCCCGAGCAGCATCGAGCCGCTGTCGCCCATGAAGATCCGCGCCGGGTACCAGTTGTGCGGCAGGAACCCCAGGCAAGCGCCCACGGTGAGCGCCGCGACCATGGTGGGGGTGTCGGCCCGGTCGATCCCCTCCTCCACGCTGAGGATGTAGGAGAACAGGAACAGCGAGCCGGCGCTGATGGCCACGATGCCCGCGGCCAGGCCGTCCAGACCGTCGACGAAGTTGACCGCGTTGATCGAGACCAGCACCACCAGCACGGTGAGCAGCACGCCCACCGACGGCGGGGGGATCAGGGTGGTGCCGCCCACCGGCAGCCAGAGCAGCTGCACCCCCTGCAGCGCCATCGCCCCGGCGGCCAGCACCTGCCCGGCCAGCTTGGTGACCGCGTCGATGCCCCACTTGTCGTCGATGGCGCCGAGCAGGCAGATGAGCACCGCGCCGGTGAGCAGGGCGAACCAGTCCTGGCTCCACCAGGAGCCGGGACCGGAGAACACCGAGCGCAGCAGCGGCAGCCGGCTGGCCACGAGCATCCCGGCGCCGACGCCGAGCAGCATCGCCACCCCGCCCAGGCGCGGGGTGGGCACCACGTGCACGTCGCGGTCGCGGACCTCGGTCATCACCCCGAGCTTGAGCGCGACCAGACGCACCGCCGGGACGGCGAGGTAGGTGACCGCCGCCGCGACGAGCATGGTGAGCAGGTAGTTGCGCACCTAGCAGCTCACCCGCTCACCGCGGCCGCCCTCACCCTGCCCGCCCGCACCCGCCCGCGATGCCGTCAGCCGCGCGGGTAGGCGGGGTGGCGCTCGACGAGCGCGCGCACAGCCGCCGCGATCTCGGGGGCGGCCGAGCCGTCGGCGTCGCGCACCGCCCGGCCGATGAGCGAGGCGATCTCCTTCATGTCGCCCTCGGTCATGCCCTGGGTGGTGACCGCCGGGGATCCGACGCGGATGCCGGAGGCGACCGACGGCGGCTGCGGGTCGAAGGGGATGGCGTTCTTGTTGAGCACGATGCCGGCCGCGCCGCAGCGGGCCTCGGCCTCGGCGCCCGTGACGCCGATGCCCTGCAGGTCCAGCAGCGCGAGGTGGGTGTCGGTGCCACCGGTGACCGGGCGCATCCCCTCGGCAGCGAGCGCCTCGGTGAGGGCCTGGGAGTTGGCGATCACCTGGCGGGCGTAGGCCTGGTAGGCAGGAGTCATGCACTCCTTGAAGTTGACCGCCTTGGCGGCCACGGCGTGCATGAGCGGTCCGCCCTGCATCATCGGGAACACGGCCTTGTCCAGCTTGGCCGCGTGCTCGGCCTTGCAGACCAGCGCGCCGCCGCGCGGGCCGCGCAGCACCTTGTGCGTGGTGAAGGTGACGACGTCGGCGTAGGGCACCGGGCTGGGGATGGCCTTGCCGGCGACCAGGCCGATGAAGTGCGCGGCGTCGACCATGAAGATCGCGCCGACCTCGTCGGCGACCTCGCGGAACGCGGCGAAGTCGATGAGTCGCGGGATGGCCGAGCCACCCGCGATGATCATCTTGGGCCGGTGCTGGCGCGCGAGGTCGCGCATCTGGTCGTAGTCGATGTCCTCGGTGCCCTGGGCGACGCCGTAGTGGACGGCGTTGAACCACTTGCCACTGAAGCTGACCTTGGTGCCGTGGGTGAGGTGGCCGCCGTGCGGCAGCGACATGGCCAGCACGGTGTCGCCCGGCTGCAGGAAGGCGCCGTAGACGGCGATGTTGGCGCTCGCGCCGGAGTGCGGCTGCAGGTTGGCGTGGTCGGCGCCGAACAGCTCCTTGGCGCGGTCGATGCCGATCTGCTCGGCCCGGTCGACGACCTCGCAGCCGCCGTAGTAGCGCTTGCCCGGGTAGCCCTCGGCGTACTTGTTCGACAGGGTGCTGCCCAGCGCGGCGAGCACCGCGGGGCTGGTGAAGTTCTCGCTGGCGATGAGCTGCAGGCCGCTGCGCAGCCGGGTCAGCTCGTCCAGGACGACGCCGGCGATCTCCGGGTCCTCCTGCTGCAGCATCCCGAAGTCCGGGCCCCAGAAGGGCACGTCGGTGGCGGTCATGGAGGGCTCCTCCCGGGCGGCACTGGTGGGGCCGGAACGTCCTCGACACGGCTGGTCAGAGCCGGTGCCGGTCGAGGTCCGGCGGTGCTTCGTCCTGCAGGGCAACTCTAGTGACCGGTGCGCTCCCCCGGCGCCGGGGTTCCGCAGCGTGGACGCTCAGGCCCCGACCGGGGCGAGGGTGTCCGGTGCCACCTCGCGCAGCAGCTCCAGCGACAGGGCGCCCTCGCGCAGCACGCGGGGGACGTCGCCGGTCACGTCGAGCACGGTGGAGGCGAGACCCGCGTCGCAGCTGCCGGCGTCGAGGTAGATGGCCACCGCGTCGCCGAGCTCGTCGCGCGCGGCATGGCAGTCCAGCGGCGCCTGCCCGCCGGCGCGGTTGGCGCTGGTGACCGCGGTCGGGCCCACCCGGGCGATCACCTCGAGGGCCACCGGGTGCAGGGGCATGCGCACCGACACGGTGCCGCGGGCGTCGCCGAGGTCCCAGGCGAGCGAAGGCTGGGCGGCGCACACGAGGGTGAGCGCCCCGGGCCAGAACGCCTCGACCAGGTCACGGGCCGTGGCGGGGACCTGGGCGATGCCGTCGAGGGTGGCCACGCTCGCGACCATGACCGGCAGGGGCGACCGCCCGCTCCCCCGCGCCGTGCGCAGCGTCTCGACGCCGTCGGCGCGGAAGGCGTCGGCGGCCAGCCCGTAGACGGTGTCGGTGGGCAGGACCACGAGGTCGCCGCGCTGCAGGGCGCCGACGGCGAGGTCGATGCCTCGCTCCCGGTCCTGCGGGTCGGTGGTGTCGAACCGGCGGCTCACGCTGGGGATCCTAGGGCGTCGGCCGTTCGCTCGGCCGGGTGCGGTCCGGGGACGGTGCACGGCGCTGGTGACGGCGGAGATCCGCTCGGGGCGGGTCCGGCGGCCGGGCGGCGGCTCGAGTGGAAGGTCGTCGGGGGCCCCCCCCGCGGGGCGCGCACC
>JBQCIO010000265.1:0-5879 GCA_051953655.1 Motilibacteraceae bacterium | reverse complement strand
GGGGAGGGGGCGGGGTCCCTGGGGCACCCGCGCCCCGCCGCACACCCGCCCCGGTGCCGGGCCTGGGGCCCCCGGGAACGCCGGCCGGCATGGGCGCCGGGGCGGGGGGCGGGCCCCCCCGGGACGCGGCGGTCGAACTCGGTCCGAACAGGACAGGCAGGCCTCCGATCGCGGGCCCGGCGACCCGCCCGGCCGCCCCTCCAGCCTGCCCCTACAGCCCGGCGGCGGCCAGCACGGCCCGCTGGGTGAGCACCCGGGCGAGGTGCTCGCGGTAGTCCGCCGCGGCGTTCAGGTCGCTGGACGGGCTGGTGCCGTCGGCGGCGTTCTGCGCCGCCGCGGCCACCGCGCCGGCCTCCGCCGTGGCGCCGGCGAGGGCCGACTCCACGGTGGACGCGCGCACCGGCGTCGGACCCATGTTGGTCAGGCCCACCCGGGCCTCCGCGATGGAGCCGTTGGAACGGCGCACCGCCGCGGCCACGCCGACGATCGCCCAGGCCTGCGCGACGCGGTGGAACTTCTCGTAGTGGAAGCCCCAGTCGCCGTCCATCTTGGGCAGGCGCACCTCGACGAGCACCTCGTCGGGCTGCACCGCCGTCTGCAGGTAGTCCTGGAAGAACTCCGACGCCGGCACGGTCCGCCGC
The DNA here is from genome assembly GCA_051953655.1 of Motilibacteraceae bacterium. GTDB lineage: Bacteria > Actinomycetota > Actinomycetes > Motilibacterales > Motilibacteraceae > JBQCHF01. The sequence goes on along the minus strand of JBQCIO010000265.1, from coordinate 5,238 downwards.
CCGGACGGGCCGGCGATGACGAACTCGGCGTCCAGGGCGAGGGCCACCGCCGGCAGGTCGCCGGCCGGGTCGCCGTGGGCCAGCGCGCCGCCGAAGGTGCCCCGGTGGCGCACCTGCCGGTCGGCCACCGTCTCGGTCGTGGCCGCCACCAGCCCGGCGTACTGCCGGACCAGCGGGTTCACCATGACGTCGTGGTGGGTGGTGCCGGCGCCGATGACGATCGAGTCGCCGTCCTCGCGGACGCCCTTGATCTCCTCGACCCTGGAGACGTCGACGACGACCTCCGGGTAGGCCAGACGCAGGCGCAGCAGCGGGATGAAGCTCTGCCCGCCACCCATGACCTTGGCGTCGTCGCCGGCCTGGGCGAGCGCCGACACCGCCTCGTCCACGCTGGTGGCGCGGACGTAGTCGAACTGTGCCGGGATCACTGGCCGGCTCCCTTCGCGGTCTGGATGGTCCGCCACACGGTCTGCGGCGAGCAGGGCATGCGCACGTCGGTGACGCCCATCGGGCGCAGCGCGTCGACGACGGCGTTCACGACCGCCGGCGTGGAGGCGATGGTGCCCGCCTCGCCGACGCCCTTGACACCCAGCTTGTTCGTGGTGGCCGGGGTCTCGGTGCGATCGGTGTCGAAGTGCGGCAGGTCCGGCGCGGCCGGGACGAGGTAGTCCACGAAGCTGCCGGTCTGCAGGTTGCCGTCGGCGTCGTAGACGGCCTCCTCGTAGAGGGCCTGGGCGATGCCCTGGGCGAGGCCGCCGTGCACCTGGCCCTCGACGATGAGCGGGTTGATGACCCGGCCGATGTCGTCGACGCAGACGTACTTGCGGATCTTGGTCGCGCCGGTCTCGGTGTCCACCTCCACCGCGCACAGGTGGGTGCCGTGCGGGTAGGAGAAGGTCTCCGGGTCCACCGTGCTGACGCCCTGGAGGGTCGGCTCCATGCCATCGGGCAGGTTGTGCGCGGTGAAGGCCTCGAACGCCACCTCGGCGAGACTCTTGGCCGCGTCGGTGCCCTTCACCTTGAACGACCCGGCTGAGAACTCGACGTCGCCGGGGTCGGCCTCGAGCTGGTGGGCGGCGATGAGCCGGGCCTTCTCGATCACCTTCTCGGCCGCCTCGACGATGGCCTGGCCGCCGACGACGAGCGAGCGGCTGCCGTAGGTGTCCATGCCGTAAGGCGAACGGGCGGTGTCGCCCACGACCACCTCGACGTCGTCGAGCGCCACGCCGAGGGCGTCGGCGGTGATCTGGCTCCAGGCCGTCACGTGCCCCTGGCCGTGCGGGCTGGTGCCGGAGATGAGCTCGACCTTGCCGGTGGGCAGCACCCGGATGGTGGCGTGCTCCCAGCCGCCGGCGACGTAGGACAGCGAGGCCAGCACCCGGGAGGGCGCCAGGCCGCACATCTCGGTGAAGGTCGAGATGCCCAGGCCCAGCTGGACCGGGTCGTTCGACTCGCGGCGGCGCTGCTGCTCGGCGCGCAGCCCGTCGTAGTCGAACATCTCCATCGCCTTGGCGGTCGCGGCCTCGTAGTTGCCGGTGTCGTAGGTGAGCCCGGCCACCGTGGTGAACGGGAACTCCTCGTGCGTGATCCAGTTCTTCTGGCGCAGCTCCATCGGGTCCATGCCGAGCTCGGCCGCGAGGTCGTCCATCAGCCGCTCGATGCCGAAGGTGGCCTCGGGCCGGCCGGCGCCGCGGTAGGCGTCGGTGGGGGTCTTGTTGGTGAAGACGCCCGTGGTCTCGAAGTAGAGCGCGTCGAACTTGTAGATCGAGTTGAACATGAAGGCGCCGAGCAGCGGGATGCCCGGGGTGATGATCTGCAGGTAGGCGCCCATGTCCGCCAGCAGGTTGACCTTGAGGCCGATCACCTTGCCCTCGCGGGTGGCGGTGATCTCGAGGTCCTGCACCTGGTCGCGCCCGTGGATGGTGGCCTGGATGCACTCGCTGCGCGAGGCGGTCCACTTCACCGGCAGGCCGAGGCGCTGGGCGATGACGGTGGCCAGCACCTCCTCGCGGTAGATCTCCAGCTTGGAGCCGAAGCCGCCGCCGACGTCGGGGGCGATGATGCGGATCTTCGCCTCGCTGATGCCGGTGACCAGCGCCATGAGGGTGCGCAGCACGTGCGGGATCTGGGTGGCCGACCAGACGGTGACCTCGCCGGTCCCGACGACCGGGCTGGCCACGACCGAGCGCGGCTCCATCGCCGAGGGGATCAGCCGCTGGTTGACGTAGCGGCGGCGCACGACGACCTCGGCGCGCTTCTTGCTCTCCTCGTAGTCCTCACCGGCACCCGGGAAGGGCCAGACGAAGGTCTTGTTGGTGCCGAGGTCGGAGTGGACCAGCGGGGCACCGTCGGCGAGCGCGGCCTCCATGTCGACCACGGCCGGCAGCGCGTCGTAGTCGACCTCGATGGCCTCGAGGGCGTCGGCCGCGGCGTAGCGGTCGTCGGCGACCACGACGGCGACCGCGTCGCCGACGTAGCGGACCTCGTCGGCGCACAGGATCGGGTGGGCCGGGGCCTTCATGTCCGGGGTGACCGGCCACACGCACGGGATGCCCATGCCCTCGAAGTCCTTGGCGGTGTAGACCGCCTTGACCCCGGGGCGCGCCAGCGCCGGGGTGGCGTCGAGCCGGGTGATGCGGGCGTGCGCCATCGGGCTGCGCAGCACGGCCATGAAGAGCATGCCTGGCAGCTGGATGTTGTCGGTCCACAGCGTCTCGCCGGTGACCAGGCGCGGGTCCTCCTTGCGCCGGATCGGCTGGCCCTTGAGCTGGGCCGGGCGCTCCTCGACGGCGGTCATGCGCTCACCCCCTGGCTCTCGCCGCGCATCTCGGCCGCAGCGGTCTGCACGGCCTTGACGATGTTCTGGTAGCCGGTGCAGCGGCAGAGGTTGCCCTCGATGCCGTCGCGGACCTCCTGCTCGGTCGGGTTCGGGTTCTCCCGGAGCAGGTCGACCGAGGACATGATCATGCCGGCGGTGCAGTAGCCGCACTGCAGGCCGTGGCACTCCCGGAAGGCCTTCTGCACGGGGTGCCACTCCCCGTCCGCCAGGCCCTGGATGGTGGTGACGGTGCCGCCGTCGGCCTGCACGGCGAGGACCGTGCAGGACTTCACGCTCACACCGTCGAGGTGGACGGTGCAGGCACCGCAGTTGCTCGTGTCGCAGCCGATCGGCGTCCCGGTCTTGCCGAGCTTGTCGCGCAACCAGTGGACGAGCAGCAGCCGAGGTTCGACGTCGTCCTCGTGTCGGACGCCGTCGACCGTCGCGCTGATCCGGACCATGGGCACTCCTTCGTGCGCTTGACGAGGAGCGTCGGAGCGACGCCCCTCGCTGGGGGGACCGCGATGATCAGGGGACGAGCGGGTCCGCGAGCGCGCGCGGCGACCGCGGGCGCGAGCCCGCGAACCGCCCCGTGACGCCCATGGGACTCCCGTCTCCCTCGTCGATGGCGCGAGCCTAGGGGCGCAGTCGCGGCGACGGAAGACTGTTGACGGATTTGCTGTGCGGCGTTCCCGAAGTGTTGAGCGTCAGGATGCGGAGCGGCTGCAGCTGCGGTAGGGGAGCGGTTGCGGCACCGGGTGCCGCATCCGCCGTCAGCGGTTCCGCTAGCGGCGGGCGCGGGCGGCACCGGCCCGGCGCACGACGGCCCGCGGGAGGACGTCGAGCAGCGCGGTGATGGCGCGGTACTGCCGGCCCGGCACGCTCACCCGGGCGCCCCGGCGCAGGTCTCTCAGCGCGGTGTCGACCACCTGGTCCACGGTCAGCCACAGGAAGCCGGGCGAGCCGCTGACGTCCATCGCGGCGCGCTGGTGGAACTCGGTGCGCACGAAGCCGGGGCACACCGCGAGCACGCGGACACCCTTGCCCGCGACCTGCTGCGCGACCGACTCGCTGAAGCTGGTCACCCACGCCTTGTGCGCGGAGTAGGTGCCGCTGGGCAGGAACCCGGCCACGCTGGACACGTTGACGATGCCTCCGCGACCGCGGGCGACCATCCCCGGCAACGCGGCCGCGGTCAGGCGCAGCACGGCGCGGACCAGGACGTCGAGCATCGCCTCCTCGGCCGCGAGCCCCTCCCCCTCCAGGTTGGCCACGAACGGCCGGCGCAGGCCGTAGCCGGCGTTGTTGACCAGCAGCTCGACCGGGCGGGCGCCGTCGCGCAGCCGGGCCTCCACGGCGGCCAGCCCCTCGCGGTCGGACAGGTCGGCGGCCAGCACCTCGACCTCGACGCCGTGCGCTGCGCGCAGCTGCTCGGCCAGGGCCTCGAGGCGCTCCTGGTCGCGGGCCACCAGCACCAGCGCGTGGCCCTCGCCGGCCAGCCGGCGGGCGAAGCCGGCGCCGATGCCGGAGGAGGCGCCGGTCACGAGGGCGGTGGGGGTCGAGGTGCTCATGGGTTGCGAGCCTAAGGTGCTCCCGTGCGCCGACCTGTCCTCGCCAGCCGCCTGTCCGGCACGGGTACGACGATCTTCGCGGAGATGTCGCAGCTGGCCGTGGACACCGGCGCGGTGAACCTCGGTCAGGGGTTCCCGGACACCGACGGGCCGGTCGAGGTGTCCGAGGCGGCGGTGGAGGCGATCCGGTCGGGGGTCAACCAGTACCCGCCGGGGCCGGGCACGTCGGGGCTGCGCGCGGCGGTGGCAGCGCACCAGCGGAGGTTCTACGGGCTCGAGGTCGACCCGGTCGGCGAGGTGCTCGTCACCGCCGGGGCCACCGAGGCCCTCGCCGCAGCGCTGCTCGCGCTGGTCGAGCCCGGCGACGAGGTGGTGGCGCTCGAGCCGTTCTACGACTCCTACGCCGCCGGCATCGCGATGGCCGGCGGGGTGCGGGTGCCGGTCACGCTGCGCGCGCCGGACTACCGGCTCGACGTCGATGCCCTGCGTGCAGCGGTCACCCCGCGGGCCCGGCTGCTGCTGGTGAACACCCCGCACAACCCGACCGGCACGGTGCTGACGCGCGCCGAGCTCGAGGCGGTGGCGGCGGTGGCCGTCGAGCACGACCTGCTGGTGGTGACCGACGAGGTCTACGAGCACATGGTCTTCGACGGCGAGCACGTACCGCTGGCCACGCTGCCGGGCATGTGGGAGCGGACGGTCACGATCTCCAGCGCGGGCAAGACGTTCTCGGTGACGGGCTGGAAGATCGGCTGGGTGACCGGGCCGGCCGAGCTCGTCGAAGCGGTCACGACGGTCAAGCAGTTCCTGACGTACGTGAACGGCGCACCGTTCCAGCCCGCCGTGGCG
>JBQCIO010000264.1:0-20329 GCA_051953655.1 Motilibacteraceae bacterium | reverse complement strand
CCTCGCCCTGACGCTGACCCGCCGCGAGGCCGACGCCCTGGTCGACCTCGCCCGCGCGCTGAACGCACGCCTCCCGGTCACGAAGGCGGCGCTGGAGCGCGGGGCGATCAGCGTCGAGCACGCCCGGATCGTGTTCCGCGGCACCGAGCAGTGCACCGACACCGAGTGCGGCCTCATCGAGGCCGGACTCGCGCGCTCCGGCGCGCTGCCTGCCCCGGGCAAGCGCACCGACCGCACCACCACCTCCCTGCGCGACTCCGTCCGCCGGCAGGTGCTGCGGGTGCGCGGGCCCGAACCGGACGAGGATCGCGCCCGGGCCGCGGCGCGCAGGAACGTGCGCGTGGACGACGCCGGTGACGGCATGACCGACGTCGTCATCAACACCCCGGCCGTGGGCGGGCAGACCATCTGGCTCGCCATCGACGCCCGCGCCCGCGCGATGCGCGAGCACGCCAAACGACAGGGCCTCGATGACAAGCGGGGCATCGCCGCCTGGCGCGCCGACGCCGCCGTCGACCTGGCCTCGGCCTACCTCAACGGCGGCACCGCCGCCGTCACCGCCCAGGGCACCACAGACGCTGAGGCCGCAGCACAGAACGAGAAGGAGACGACGGCGAACCCGCTGCTCCCGACCACGCCGGACGGCCAGGAACCGCTGCCCGGCCTGGCCGCCGTCCAGGACGTCCTCGCCGCCGCACCCCAGGTGCCCGTCCCATGGACCGGGGCACCCACCGCCCACGGCCGCGCCGTCCTACCCGTCGTCGTCATGCTCGCCGAGGCCCTGTTCGCCGCCGACGGGCAGAAGGCCGCCGAACCCGGCCTGCTGCGCGGGCACGGACCCGTCCCCGCCGACGTCGCCCGAGACCTCGTCCTCGCCGAGAAACGCTGGCGCATCGCCCTGGTCGACAAGCACCACCAGCTGCTCGCCGTCGACACCTACGAACCCACCCAAGCCATCCGCGACTGGGCCATGACCAAGCACGAACGCTGCTCCACCCCCGGTTGCGGCAACCCCGCCATCCGATGCGACCTGGACCACGAGAAAGCCCACTCCCAGGGCGGACCGACCGCGGCGACGAACCTCCCGCCCCGCTGCCGCTTCTGCCACATCTTGAAGACCATGGGCGTCACCAGCATCGACACCGAGCACGACGAGCACGGCGAGACGCGGCGCGTCCTGCGCATGCCCTCCGGCCACACCTACCCCCTGACCGACCCACCCCTCACCGAGCGGGAGACGGTCGACGTCCAGCCGAGCAGCACCGGCACGTGGGTCAGCGCTACGCAGGACGAGGACTTCCCCTTCTAGCTACGGTCGCCGATGTGCTCGAACGCGCCAGGCCGGACGATGCAGCGAGCATCCTGTCACTACGCGAGGCCGCCGCTCGCTGGCTCCTCGGCCTCGGCATCGCCCAGTGGATGCCGGGGGAAGTCACGCTCGCCGAAGTGCACGAGCAGGTGATGGCCGGGCATTGGTGGGTCCGCCGACAGGGCCGTGCGCTCGTCGGAGCACTCCGCCTGCTCGACAATGACCCGGAGGTGTGGGGCCCCGACGACGGCGACGCGCTCTACGTGCACGGGCTGGTGACCGACCGTGCGCGCGCTCCGCGCGGTCTGGGTGCCGACCTTCTCGGGTGGGCGGGTGAGCGGGCGGCCGCACGAGGGCGGGCCTGGCTGAGGCTGGACTGCGTGGAGACGAACGAGAGGCTGCGCAGGTACTACGCCGGGCTCGGGTTCACCGAGGTCGGCCGGGTCGAGTTCTCCGACCCCCGGTGGTTCCCGGCCGTCCTGCTCAGCAGACCGGGTGGCTGACGAGGCGCGACTCTCCCCCGGTGAACCGGTGAACCGGTGAACCGGTGAACAGGCGAAAGTCCCGGGTCAGGTGCGCTCTTCGGGTGTGGCATGAAGCGTGAGCACCACTCGATCTCGTCGTTCTGCCCTTCTCCTCGCGGCTGTCTGCTCCACCGTGCTGGGGCTCGCGGCCTGCGGCGGCGGGAGTGCCGGCCCGGTCGCGACCAGCAGCCCGCTGCCGACGACGTCACCGACCTCGACGTCACCCGCCCCCTCGACCCAGACCCCGGCGCCGTCGACCGCTGCCGAGCCGACACCGGCCTTCGTCGGCACGCTCGGGCCGGTCGTCAAGCCGGGCATGCCGACCCCGGCCTCGCTGCTGACCGCCATGCGCGTCGCCCATCACCCCGGCTACGACCGGGTGGTGTTCCAGCTCGACGGCGCGGCGCCCGGCTACCGGGTGGACTACGTCGGTCAGGTGGTCGAAGACCCGTCCGGGCGCACCCTCTCCCTCGAGGGTGACGCGAGCCTGCACGTCGTGCTGCGCGGCGCCACGACGGACACGACGTTCCAGGCCACCGAGGGGTCCACGCCCAGCAGCTACACCGGTCCGCGGCGCCTGCTGCCGGACCTGCCCTCGATCAAGGAGGTGCGGGTGATCGGGGACTTCGAGGCGGTCCTGAGCTTCGGAGTCGGCATCGACCACAAGGTGCCGTTCCGCGTGTTCACGCTGACGAACCCCACCCGGGTCGTCGTCGACGTGCAGGCCGAGCAGCACGAGTGAGGCGGCCGATCGCCAAGGAGCGTCTCGAGGTCAGCGCAGGTCCACGCGCTTGGCCCAGTACACCGGCCCGTCGTCGCGGTTCCCGACCAGGGCGAGGGCCACGGTCAGCTGGCTCGCCGGGTCGGTGATCGGCAGGGCGTCGGGCGACGGGAGGCCGACGAAGGTGACGCTCGCCGGCAGCGACGCGTGCATGCTCAGGGCCATGCCGGGATCCGTCCACCCGCTGCCGCCGGGCTCCGGGACGGAGGCGAGGGCCCGTAGCCAGGGGTAGTTGGCCGCGACGAGGTCGTAGCGACCGTCCCAGCCGGGGCCGAGGTTCGAGCGCTCCGGTCCGACGCCGTTGAGGACCGACAGCACGGTGCCGCGGCGGCGGTCGATGACGAAGAGCGCCAGCTCCGTGTCCTTGTCCGCGACGGGTGGCGAGGCCACCGTGACCTGTCCGACGAGCTCCTGATCGGTCCCGCTGCCGCCCGGGCTCAGGGCGCTCAGCCGCCCGACGCCGGCGAGCTCGTCCAGTCGTTGCTGGGCGGCTTCGGGCCGGACCACCTCCACCTGCCCGCTAGCACGGACGTCGACCGCAGCCACCGGCGGCCGGTCCCGCCACCACGACCGCAGCTCCACGCCGCCGACCGCGAGCGCCAGCACGACGAGAGCCGAGACCAGCCGGAGCGTCGCGACACGGCGACGAGTTCCCCCCACCGGGGCAGTGTGCCGGTCACTTCCCGTGCGAGGAAGGACCTCCGTGCGGGAACGAGGTCGCGGCGGGGCGGGCGAGGTCGTCGGCGTAGCGGGTGATGAGGTCGAGGTTGCGGTCGGCGAGGTGGTCGAACACCTGCGGCACCGAGGATCCGGGGGTCAACGAGGCCATCGCCGTGGCCGGGTCGAGCCGGGCGGACACCCAGCACTCGTGCGAGGCCGCCCTGGCGACCACCTCGGCCACCGGGGTGACGATCATCGAGTTGCCGAAGTAGAGCACCCCGGCCGGGTCGGTGCCGGTGCAGTTCGCCCCCACCACGAAGACGTGGTTGTCGTAGGCGCGGGCTCGGGTGGTGAGCTCCCAGATGTCCGCCGAGCGCAGCAGCGCCGACGGCCGCACGATGACCTCGGCGCCCTGCACCGCCTGGATGCGGGACAGTTCTGGGTAGTCGCCGTCGAAGCAGATGATCATGCCGATCCGGCCGAGGTCGGTGTCGACGACGCGCACCTCGTCGCCGGGCACCACCCACCCGCCGCGCGAGCGCAGCTCGGTGCAGAACGGGTGCGTCTTGCGGTAGACGCCGAGGACGTCTCCGGACGGTCCGATGAGCACGGCGGAGTTGTGCACCACGCCCCGCTCGGCCCCGCGCTCGTAGGTGCCCCACACCAGGTGGACGCCGAGCCGGCGGGCGACGTCCTGCAGCGGCGCGGTGACCGGGCCAGGGACCTCGGAGACGAGGTCCCACAGCCGCTCGGTGGAGCAGTCGGGCGTGAAGCCGGTGGAGGCCGACTCGGGCAGCACCACCAGCTCCGCACCCGTCGTCGCCACGCACCGCTCGACCCAGTGCACCGCCTTGGCGCAGTTGTCGGCCACGACCTCGGGCGTCAGCGGTCCGGGCAAGGGTGCGATCTGCACCGCTGCGGCGGTGAACGCGCGCACCGGTCAGCCCCGCCGACGGGCGACGAAGCCGCCGACGAGCGCGCCGAGCAGCGCCACGGTCGCCCCGAACACGGCGCCCTGCACGAAGCGGTCGCCGGTGAGACCGGGGGCGGCTACCGGGGCGGGCGCACGGAACACGGTGGCCGCCTCCGCGGGACCCGTTGCGCCAGCAGGCGCAGCAGCCGGCACCGCGAGCGGGATCGCCTCCGGCACCCGGCCGGCCAGGACGTCGTCGACGGCCTTGAAGAACTCCCCCGCGGTCTTCTTGGCCACGCCGGTGAGCACCCGCTGGCCGACCCCGCCGACCGGACCGCCGACGACCGCGTCGGCGTCGTAGCGCAGCACGGTGACCCCGGCATCGCCGTCGGGAGCCAGCTCCACCCGGACGTCGGCGCTCACGGTCCCCGGCGCGCCCGAACCGCTGGCCTTGAGCAGGAACGAGGACGGGGGCTGCTGGTCGGTGAGCACGACGTCGCCGAGGTAGGTGCCCTTGATCGAGGCGACGCCGGCGGTCACGGTCATCCGGTAGCTGTCCGGTCCCACCTGCTCGAGCTGCTCGCAGCCCGGGATCGTGCGCACCAGCACGGCGGGGTCGTTGAGGGCGGCCCAGACCCGGTCCACCGGGGCAGCCAGCCGGGCGGTGCCGGAGACCTTCATCGGGACGACGTCCTCTCCTGATCGGCACTTCTTCGGTCCGCGTCCTGCGACGACCGCCGCAGCGACGGCACCTGGCCGGCAGCGTGCGCCTGGCGCAGATGGAACAGCTCGCTCGGCGAGATCGGCATCCGGTCGATCCGGAAGCCCTCCGCGTCCTCCACCGCCGCGGCGAAGACGGCGGCGGACGGGATGACGCCGGCCTCGCCGGCGCCCTTGATGCCCAGCGGGTTCAGCGGCGACGGGGTCTCGAGGTGGTCGACCTCGATGGTGGGCACCTCGGTGGCGTAGGGCATGAGGAAGTCCATGAAGGATGCGTTGAGCAGCTGGCCGTTCTCGTCGTACACCATCCGCTCGTACAACGCGCCGCCCACGCCCTGCCCGACCCCGCCGTGCACCTGCCCCTCGACGATCATCGGGTTGAGCAGCTTCCCGCAGTCGTGCACCACGCAGTAGCGCAGCACCCTGATCTCGGCGGTGACCGGGTCGGTCTCCACGACCGCGGCGTGCATGCCGCTGGCGAAGGTGGAGCGCAGCGGCGAGTAGTAGTCGGTGCCCTCCAGCCCCGGCTCGTCCTCGTCGGCCACCGGTGGACGGTCCACGTGGCCGCCAACCGCGAACTGGGTGGCGGCGGCGGCGGACTCGTCGAAGGCGTAGCGCAGCGGGTTGGACAGCACCGCCACCGCGGCCAGCGGGATCCGCGCGTCCGGCGCACCCACCACCCGCACCACGCCGTCGACGATCTCCAGGTCGCGCGGGTCGGCCTCCAGCGCCTCGCCGGCGATCCGCAGCGCCTTCTCCCGCACCTTGCGGGCCGCCAGCGCGATCGCGTTGCCGCTCATCACCGCCGCCCGCGAAGCGAACGTTCCCACGGCGTAGCCGAAACGGCGGGTGTCGCCCGTGGTGACGTGCACGTCCTCGAGCCGGACGCCGAGCTCGTCGGCCACGATCTGCGCGAACGCGGTCTGGTGGCCCTGGCCCTGCGTGGTGAGGCCGGTGGCGACGTTCACCCGGCCCGAGGTCTCCACCTGCACGTGGCCGCCCTCGTAGGGGCCGACGCCGGTCCCCTCGACGTAGCAGGCGAGCCCGACCCCGACCCGCCGGCCCGCGGCCTGCGCCGAGGCCCGGTAGGACTCGAACTCGTCCCAGCCCACCAGCTTCTTGAGCTTCTCCAGCGCCTGCGGGTAGTCGCCGGAGTCGTAGATGAGCGGCCGGCCGTCCTGGAAGACGAGGCCGTGGTCGTAGGGCATCTCGTCGGGCTGGATGAAGTTGCGCGCCCGCACCTCCGCGCGGTCCAGGCCCAGCTCGTCCGCGATCGCGTCGATGGTGCGCTCCATCGCGAACACACCCTGCGGGCGCCCTGCCCCGCGGTAGGGGGTGACGATGACGGTGTTCGTGTAGAGCGACCAGAACTCGCAGCGGTAGGCGCCGGGCTTGTAGGGCCCGAGCAGCTGGGTGCTGGTGATGATCGGCACGATGATGCCGTAGGGCACGTAGGCGCCGTTGTCGTGCCACAGCTTGACGTCCAGCGCGAGCAGCCGGCCCTCGTCGTCGAAGCCGACGGTCACCTTCTGCAGCTGCTGGCGCTCGTGCGCCGAGGAGACGAAGTGCTCGCGCCGGTCCTCGGCCCACTTGACGTCCCGGCCGAGCTCCTTGGCCGCCCACGGCACCAGCACCTCCTCGGGCCACGGGTGCACGATCTTCACCCCGAACCCGCCGCCGACGTCGGGGGCCGTGCAGTGCACCTTGGCCAGCGGCAGGCCGAGCTTGGCGGCCACCGCGGCGCGCACCCCGGTTGAGGTCTGGGTGGAGGACCACAGCCGCAGGCTGCCCTCGTCGGCGTCCCAGCGGGCCAGGACTCCCTTGCCCTCCAAGGGCATGCAGGCACTGCGGGACACGTCGAGGTCGAGCTCGAGCACGTGCGGCGCGGCGGCCAGCGCGGCGTCGACGTCGCCGACCTCCTGCACCAGGTGCGCGGCCACGTTGTCCGGCACGTCCTCGTGCACCCGGCCCAGCGCCTCCCGCGCCGCGGTGACGCCCACGACCGGCGGCAGGACCTCGTAGCTGACGCGGATCCGGTCCACAACGTCCTCGGCCACGTAGCGGTCGCGGGCGACCACCATGACGACGGGCTCGCCGACGTGGTTCACCTCGTCCTTGGCCAGCGCCCGGCCGGTGCGCGGCGCGTGCAGCGCGGGGTGCGGGATGAGCACGGGCAGCGGCTCGGCTGCCCGCGGGCTGCCGCTCTCGGCCAGGTCGTCCCAGGTGTAGATGCCGACCAGGCCCTCGACGGCGATGGCGTCGGTGACGTCGACGTCGAGCACCCGGGCGTGGGCGTGCGGGCTGCGCACGAAGGCCGCCGCCAGCGCGTCGTGGCCGAGGTCGTCGAGGTAGCGCCCGCGTCCGGTGACGAACCGCTCGTCCTCGTAGCGCAGGACGCGCTCGCCCACCAGCTTCGTCGTCAACGGTCCGCCTCCTCGCCGCGCAGCTCCGCAGCCCGCAGGACCGACCGGACGATGTTCTGGTAGCCGGTGCAGCGGCAGAGGTTGCCGGCGATCGCCTCGCGCGCCTCGTCTTCGGTGGGCGCTGGGTTCTCCTCCAGGTAGGCGGTCACGGTGGTCAGGAAGCCGGGGGTGCAGAAGCCGCACTGCAGGCCGTGGCACTCGCGGAACGCCTGCTGCACCGGGCCGAGCGAGCCGTCGGGCCGGCACAGCCCCTCGACGGTCGTCACCTCGTGGCCGTCCGCGGTGGCGGCCAGCAGCAGGCAGGAGCGCACCGGCTCGCCGTCCAGCAGCACCGTGCACGCGCCGCACACCCCGTGCTCGCAGCCCACGTGGGTGCCGGTGAGCCGCAGGTCGTGCCGCAGCGCGTCGCTGAGCAGCCGCCGGGCGGGGACCCGCAGCTGCTGCGGGACGCCGTTCACCGTGACCGCCACGTCCACGATCTGCTCGCCGGGCGCGGCCTCCTCCACCGACGTCTGGTCCTGCACGCTCACCCCTCGTCTCCTCGCCGCTGGTGCCGCTCCAGCGCCCGCCCCGCGGCACGCGCCAGGGCGCGGCCGGTCAGCACCCGCGCCAGGTGCAGGCGGTAGTCCGCGCTCGCGTGGATGTCGCCCTCCGGCTCGAGCTGCGCCGCGGCGTCATCGACCGCCTCCGCCCACGCCTCCTCCGACGGCGCGTCGGAGACAGCTGGAGCGGCGACCAGGACGTCGACGACGACCGGCGTGGGCGCCATGGAGATGTAGGCGACCCGCGCCGTGGTCACGGCTGCCGCGCGCTCGTCCAGCTCCACCAGCGCCGCGACTCCTGCCATGGCGTAGTCGCCGTGCCGCCGGGCGATCTCCTCGAAGGCCGTGCCCGCCCGCGCGCCGAGCGAGGGGAACCAGGCGCTGACCGCGAGCTCCCCCGGCCGGACGTCGGACTCCAGGGGACCCAGGAAGAAGTCGGCGCCGGCGCACGTGCGCCGGCCGGAAGCGGAGGCCAGCTCCACCGTGCCGTCGAGCAGGGCGAGCACACCGGTCATCTCCCCGCTGGGGTCGGCGTGCGCCAGCGAGCCGACCGTCGTGCCGCGGTTGCGGATGACCGGGTGCGCGACCAGGCCCAGCGCCTCGCGCAGCAGCGGCTGCACCCGGGCAGCCGCGTCGTCCCGGTGCACAGCCGCATGCCGGGCCAGGGCCCCGACCGTCACCCCCTGGACCGGGTCGCTGCGGACGAAGGCCAGCTCGTCCAGGCGATTCACGTCGACCAGGTGCTCGGGCGCGGCGAGCCGCATGCTCAGCACCGGCAGCAGGCTCTGCCCGCCCGCGAGCACCTTGCCGTGGGCTCCCACCTGCGCGAGGACGTCGAGCGCCTCGGCCAGGCTCTCGGGCCGGTGGTAGGTGAACGGGGCGGGCTTCACGAGTGCGGGCCGGCCTTTCGTGTTCGGAACGGGCCGGCCGTGCCCCGGGACAGGGTGCGGGGCACGGCCGGCGTCGTGGACGATCAGCTGGTCGGGGTCTTCTCCGACGTCGCGTAGGGGTCGGGCTCCACGTAGGCGCCGGGCGGGTCGTAGACCACGGTGGCGCCGGCGCCCCGGGCCGCGTCGGCCAGGTCCGCGGGTGCGAGCACCCGGGCCAGGTGCCAGCCGAGGACCGTGACGATGGTGCCGAGCGCGATGCCGCTGAGCTCGAAGTTGTCCGAGACCTTCAGCGAGACGTTGCCGATGGCGATGATGATGCCCGCGGCGACCGGGACGAGATTCACGGGGTTGCCGAAGTCGACCCCGTTCTCCTTCCAGATCTTCGCGCCCAGCAGGCCGATCATGCCGTAGAGGACCACGGTGATCCCGCCGAGCACGCCGCCCGGCGTCGCCGACACCAGGGCGCCGAACTTCGGCGAGAGCCCGAACAGGACCGCGACGATCGCCGCCACGAAGTAGGCGGCGGTGGAGTAGACGCGGGTGGCCGCCATCACGCCGATGTTCTCGGCGTAGGTGGTGGTGGGCGAGCCGCCGACGCTGGTGGCGATGACGGTGCCGATGCCGTCGGCGGCGATCGCGCGGCCCATGACCGGGTCGAGGTCGGCGCCGGTCATCTCGGCCACCGCCTTGACGTGCCCGGTGTTCTCCGCGATGAGGGCGATGACGGCCGGCAGGACGAGCAGCACGAACGTGACGGAGATGCTCGGCGTGTGCCAACCGACGACCTCCTTGCCGTCGGCGCCGATGCTGGTCTTGGACGGGAAGCCCAGCCAGTCGGCCGCCTTGACCCCGCCCCAGTTGACCCGGAAGTGCGTGGTCACCTTGCCCGCGCCGGCGTCGTAGGAGGTGATCTGGCCGAAGGCCTTGTCGAAGACCCAGGACAGGACGTAGCCGAAGAGCAGGCCCAGGAAGATGGCGATGCGCCCGAGGAACCCGCGGAAGCCGACGCTCATGGCGATGACGACGACCATGACGATGAGGGCCACCCACTGGTCCTGCGGCCAGTAGACGCCCGCGACGACCGGCGCGAGGTTGAAGCCGATGAGCATGACCACCGCGCCGGTGACGGCCGGCGGCAGGACCTGGTAGATGACCCGCGAGCCGACCAGGTGGATGAGCACGCCGACCAGCGCGAGCACCACGCCGGCCACGAGGATCGCGCCGGTGACCTGAGCGCTGGAACCGCCCTGGGCCCTGATGGCCGCCACCCCGCCGACGAACGAGGCGCTGGTGCCGAGGTAGCTGGGCACCCTGCCCTGGACGATGAGCAGGAAGCAGATCGTCGCGATGCCGCTCATCATGATCGCGAGCTGCGGGTTGAGGCCCATGATCAGCGGGAAGACGAACGTCGCCCCGAACATGGCCACCACGTGCTGGGCGCCCAGGCCCACGGTCTTGCCCCACGACAGCCGCTCGTCGGGGGCCACGACCTCCCCGGGGGCGAGCGCACGCCCGTCCCCGTGGAGCTTCCAGCCGATTGCCATCAAAGCCCTCCCTAGGGCCGGCCGGTCGCGCCCCGGTGGCGCGACCGCTCCCCCGCGCGTCGTCCCGCGACCTGCCCGGGACGACGGACGTGCTGGTGCAGCCGGTGCTGCGGAACTCCCGCGGCGACCGTGGTCGGCGGTTCACGGCTTGCGAGGAAGGTAGGTCTCCCGCTGCGGCCCGTGGATGTGAAGACCTGCCAGAGGTCTCCCTCCTCCCTTGGCGGACCTTCGCGCGCCGACCACCCCCGACTGAGCCCGATCTTGTCCTACGCTGCTGCACCCCGGACCCGGCCGCGACACGCCGCAGCCGGCCACCGGACAGCCGGGCAACGGCTCCTCACGCGCGCAGCTGCATCGCCTGCAGCGCCACCAGCAGGCTCAGGCGCAGGTTGGCGTCGTCGGTGAAGGGGCCGAGCATCCGCTCGAGCTTCCCGATGCGGTAGCGCAGGGTGTTGTAGTGGAAGTGCAGCTGGCGGGCCGTCTCGGCCACGTTGAGGTTGGTCTCGAGGAGGACCTCCAGCGTCCGGCGCAGATCCGCGGCGTCGGCGTCGTCCCGGGCGGCCAGCGGCCCGAGGACCTCGGCCACGAAGGCGTCCAGCGCCGCGGTGTCTCCCACCAGGCTGAGCAGCCGCAGCACGCCGAGGGCGTCGAAGTGCGTGAGCGCGCTGCGCCCGTGCAGACGTCGCCCCACCCGCACCGCCGTGCGGGCCTGCTCGTAGGCCGCCGGAAGACCGCGCACATCGGCCGCCACCCGGCTGACACCCGTGCTGAAGGACCGGCGCCCGCCCCCGCCGTCGCCGGCCACCTCCCGCACGAGCTCGCGGACCAGCCGCTCGACATCCCCGCGTGCCGGGACGCCGAGGACCGCGACGACCTCCTGGGTGAAGCCCACCACCGGTGCGCGGGGGTCGCGCGGACGCACGACGCCCTGCCAGGCCGCGGTGAACCGCTCGAGGGCCGGCCGGGGCACGATCCGGGGGCCGTCCGTGGCCGCTCTCGGCTGGCTGCTGCGGGGCTGAGCGTCCACCGGGTCGAGCTCGGCCACCACGACGACGAGCGGCCGGTCCAGGTCCCAGCCGAGGCTGCCGGCGTGCGCGAGCGCCTGCGCCGGCTCCACCCGCCCCGACAGCACGTCCCGCAGGAAGTCGCCCTGGTACTTGCTCTCCACCGCTCGCACGGCCAGCTGCTTGGTGACCGCCAACGCGACGACGGTGGCGGCGCGCTCGAGGGTCGGCACGTCCTCGGGCCCGAGCCGGCCCTCGGGCGAGTGCGCCACGATGCGCCCGTGGTCGACCCCGCCGGCCACCACCGGCACCACCACGTGGTTGCCCGCCATGCCCTCGTGCCCGTGCAGCCCGGTGCCCTCGCGCTCGGTGCGGAACCGGCCGGTCTCCTCGAAGCAGCCGGAGGCGTAGACCGCGGCCAGCGCGTCGACCGGACCGGCGTCGGCGAGCACCCGCCCGTCGGCGGTGGTGACCAGCACGGCGCCGTCGAGCAGCCCTACCAGGCCGGCGGCGACCTCCGGCAGCCCCCCGCCGTCCAGGACGATCTGCAGCAGCGCCCGGTGCACCTCCTCCGAACGTGCCAGCACCGCGGCCTGCCGGTTGAGCAGGTCGGTGAGGACCTGCTCGAGCACGTCGTCGAAGGCCACCGAGTCGGGCAGGCGGACCAGCGGGAACGCGAGCTCGTCGGCGACCCGCAGCGCGTCGGCGGGCAGCTGGTCGAGGTAGCGCCCCGGCTTGACCGCGAGCGCGGCGAGCCCGGCGCCGGCCAGGTCGGCCACCAGGCCCGCGAGGCCCTGGGGCGTGCGCCGCAGCGGGTAGCCGGTGGTGAGCAGGAGCTCGGCGGGCTTGACCCACGGGAGGATGTCGGGCACCTCCATGACGTTGAGCCGCTCCACCCGGCGGTGCAGGCCGGCGGCGCCCGCGACCACCTCCGCCCCGAGCAGCGCCTCGGTGCGCAGCACCTCGGCCACGGTCAGGCCGCGGCTGATCAGCCCGGAGGCGGCCCGGCGCTCCTGGTGGGCCGACGGCCCGCACTCGGTGGTGAGCTGGGCGGGCAGCGCGCCGGCGTGCCTCGTCAAGACGGGGGCAGCAGCGGCCCGATCGTTGGCAGGTTCAGCCATGGGGGGACGGTAGTCGCGCGGTTAGCGTCGCGCCGTGCATTCGGGCGGGAACCTCGCGCATCGTGCCGGGGCGAGCGATCCGGTTCCGGTCGCCGCGTCGGCTCAGGTCGCCGCGCTGATCGACGGACCGGCCCGGCCCGTGCGGGTCCTCGGCGTCTTCCCGCAGGCGGCCTACCTCGCGGTCGAGGGCGCGGCACGCGGCCGCGACGTGCTCGCCCTGCTCGCACCCGGCGCTGTCAGACAGCCCATCGGGGTGGTGCTGCCGGCGACCGACACGGCCCGCTGCCTCGACCTGCTTCGGGCCGACGACCTCGACGTGCGCGTCGGCGAGGGCCGGGTGGAGCTGGCGACGACCACGCTGCTCCCCCGGCGCTGGTGGACCGCCCGTCCGTCCGGTCCCCTCCGGGACGGGTGGAGGCACCTGCCGCTGCCGCCGCTGCCGGCGGACGTCCGTTCCCCGGCTGAGCACCTGGCCACGGTGCTGACGACGCACGTGTCCGGCGCGGAAGGGCTCGGGCGTGCGGTGGCAGCCCTGATCGGCCTCGGCCCCGGCCTCACCCCGGCGGGCGACGACCTGCTGTGCGGCGCCCTGGCCGGGCTGCGCGCGGCGTCCCTCCCCGCGGCCGCCCCGCTCGCCGACGTCGTCCGCCGGCTCGCGCCGGTGCGCACGACGCGGCTGTCCGCGGCGCTGCTGGTGGCCGCCGCCGACGGCGCGGTCCTTCCCGACCTGGCGGCACTGCTCAGCGCCCCGACGCCCGATCGCGCCGCCGCGGCACTGCGGCAGCTCCTCTCCGTCGGCCACACCTCCGGTGCCTGCCTCGCCGCCGGCGCCCTGCTGGCGCTGCGCGCGGCCGCTGTCTCCGACTCGCCGTCGGAGAAGACTCGCTGGAGGACCTGCGGGCCGGCAGAGCCGGCCCCGCGACGAGAGGAGGCGGTGGCGTGAGCGCACCCGTCAGCACCGGACGACCCGTCGGCGCCGGGAGGGCGCACCTCGAGGTCCGAGCCGGTGCCTACCGCGACTCGGTGTCCCTCATGCAGGTCAGCCGCGCCGCGCAGCAGGTGCCCGGCGTGTCGGCCGCCCTGGTCGCGATGGCCACGCCGCTCAACCTCGAGCTGCTCGACGGGATGGGCTTCGACCGGCCCGACGCCGGCCCCAACGATCTCGTGGTCGCGGTCCGTTCCGCCGACGAGGAGTCGCTCGCCGCCGCCCTGGCAGCCGTCGAGGTCGCCCTCGCGCAGCAGGGCACCGCGTCTGCCGGTGCGGAGCGCCCCACCCGTGCGCGCACCGTGCGGGCGGCCGCTGCCCGCGGCGTCGACCTCGCCCTGGTCTCGGTGCCCGGCCCCTACGCGTTCGCCGAGGCGATGGACGCGCTGGAGGCGGGCCTGCACGTCATGGTGTTCAGCGACAACGTGCCGGTGGAGCAGGAGGTCCGGCTCAAGGAGGAGGGGGCCCGCCGGGGTCTGCTCGTCATGGGCCCGGACTGCGGCACCGCGGTCGTCGGGGGCGTCGGCCTCGGCTTCGCCGACGTCGTCCGGCCCGGGCCGGTGGGGATCGTGGCGGCGTCCGGCACCGGCGCCCAGCACCTGATGGCCTTGCTGGACGCGGCCGGCGTCGGCATCTCGCACTGCCTCGGGGTGGGCGGTCGCGACCTCTCCGCGGCCGTGGGAGCACGCTCCACCCGGCAGGCGATGGCGCTGCTCGACGCCGACCCGGCCACCGAGCTCGTCGTGCTGGTGAGCAAGCCCGCCGACCCTGATGTGGCCGCCTCGCTCGAGTCCTACGCCTCGTCGTCGAGAACACCGGTCGTCATGGCCACCCTCGGCCGCGGCCGCCCCGACCTCACCGACGTGGCCGGGTCGGTCCTCGCGGCGCTGGGCCGGGACCCGCAGCCATGGCCGGAGTGGGGGCAGGCGCGGCCCTCTCCCCGCCCCGGCGGCGCCCTGCGGGGCCTGTTCTGCGGCGGCACCCTGTGCGACGAGGCGATGGTCGTCGCCGCCGAGCTGCTCGGACCGGTCCGGTCGAACATCCCGCTCGACCCCGCCTGGTCTTTGCCCGCGGACCTGCGCAGCGACGGCCACTGGATGGTCGACTTCGGCGACGACGCCCTCACCGCCGGCCGCCCGCACCCGATGATCGACCCGTCCCTCCGGCTCGAGCGGCTCGCCGAGGTGCTCGACGAACCGGCCACCGGCGCCGTGCTCCTCGACGTGGTGCTAGGCCACGGTGCCCATCCGGACCCGGCGGCGTCCCTGGCTCTCGCCGTCCAGGGCAGCGCGGTGCCCGTCGTCGTCTCGCTCACCGGCACCAGCGGCGACCCGCAGGGGCTGGAACGGCAGGCCCGGCAGCTGGCCGACGCCGGCGCGCACGTGCTGCTGTCCAACGCGGCGGCGGCCCGGGCCGCCGCCGCGCTCGTGGCAGCCCCGGCGACGACCGAGGAGGAGCAACGGTGACCGAGCTGCTGTCCGCCGAGCCGCACGTCGTGGCCGCCGGCGCGGACCTGTTCTCCGACGCACTGTCGGAGCAGGCCGTCGCGGTGGAGCGGGTGGACTGGCGGCCGCCCTGGACGACCCTGACCGGCACTCCGGCGTCCGGCCGGCCCGCGGCACCGGCCGACCTGCCCGAGCTGCTGGCCCGGGTCATGGCCGACCCGCGCCGGGCCGCCGCCAACGAGCGCGCGGTGGGCCGGATGCTGGCGGCCGGAGCCCGCCTGGTCGACGTCCGCCCGGCGCGCGAGGCCCTCGGCCTCGAGGCCGGCCAGTTCCTGCACGCCGGTCCCCCGCTGGACTGGGAGCGCGCCTCCGGCCCGATGCGCGGCGCGTTGCAGGGCGCCATGGTGTTCGAGGGGCTCGCCGAGGACCCCGAGGACGCGGCGCGCCGGCTCGCCGCCGGGGCGGCCGAGCTCGCGCCCTGCCACTCGCGCTCGGCGGTCGGTCCGATGGCGGGCGTGGTGAGCCCGTCGATGTGGATGTTCGAGCTGGAGGACCCGGTGCACGGCGGCCGGGCCTGGTGCTCCCTGAACGAGGGGCTGGGCAAGGTCCTGCGCTACGGCGCCTACGGACCGGAGGTGCTCGACCGGCTGCGCTGGATGTCCGCGGTGCTCGGCCCGCTCCTGCAGCGGGCCGTGCGGGCCACCGTCCAGACGACGGGCCCGGTCGACGTCCGCGCGATCGTCGCCCAAATGCTGCAGATGGGCGACGAGGGCCACCACCGCAACCGCGCCGGCACGCACATGCTGCTGCGCGAGCTGCTGCCGGCGATGATCGACAGCGGGGCGGCGTCCGCGGACGTCGCCGAGTGCGTGCGGTTCGTCGCCGGCAACGACCACTTCTTCCTCAACCTGGTCATGCCGGCCTGCAAGCTGGCCACCGACATCGCCCGCGGCGAACCCGGCTCGACGCTGGTCGTCGCGATGGCCCGCAACGGCACCGACTTCGGCATCCAGGTCTCCGGCACCGGCGACCGGTGGTTCACCGCCCCCGCCCTCACCCCCGAGGGCCTGTTCCTGGGCGCCTTCGGCCCCGAGGACGCCAACCCGGACATCGGCGACTCGGCGATCACCGAGACCGCCGGGATCGGCGGCTTCGCGATGGCGGCGGCGCCGGCGATCGTGCGGTTCGTCGGCGGCGACGTGCCGCTGGCCCTGGCCACCACCGAGCGGATGTACGAGATCACCCTCGCCGAGCACCCGGCGTACCAGGTGCCGGTGCTCGGGTTCCGCGGCACGCCGACCGGCGTCGACGTCACCCGGGTCGTGCGGACCGGCGTCCTGCCGCAGATCAACACCGGCATGGCCGGCCGGGTGGCCGGGACCGGGCAGGTCGGCGCCGGGCTGGTCACCCCGCCGCCGGACGTCTTCCCCGCGGCGCTGCGGGCGCTCGCCGAGGCCGCTCCGCCGCTCTGAACCCCGACCCGGAGTGCGCGGCGCTCCCGGTCGGAGCACCCCGGGCCCCGTCCGGTCCGTCCCGGCTCGCTCCGGTGTGCGAGCCGGCTGGGAGGATGGAGCCCATGAGCACGCCACCGGAGGCCGAGCAGGCCCAGCAGGCCGCCCCGACCACCGGGTCGAACAACGACCAGGGGTCCCGCCCGCTGCCGGCCCCGCCGGCCCCGGTGCTGCTCGCGGCCGCCGTGGTGCTGGTCTCGCTCAACCTGCGCGCGCCCATCACCTCGGTGCCGCCGCTGCTGGTCACCATCAGCGAGGACCTGCACCTCGGAGGGGCCGCGGCCGGCCTGCTCACCACCCTGCCGGTGCTGTGCATGGGCCTGTTCGCGCCCGCCGCGCAGTCGCTCGCGCACCGCATCGGCCGGGAGGCCGGCGTCACGGTGGCCCTGGTGCTGGTGCTGGCCGGCACGCTGGTCCGGCTCGGCGGCGGCGCGGCCGCGCTGCTCTACCTCGGCGCCCTCCTGGCCGGCGTGGGCATCGCGATCGCCGGCACCCTGCTGCCCGGCGTGGTCAAGGAGCACTTCGCGAGCCGCTCGGGGCTGGCCACCGGCCTCTACATGGGCGGGATGATGGCCAGCGCCGCGGTGGCCAGCCAGCTGTCCGTGCCGCTCTCGCACCTGCTCGGCTCGTGGCAGGCCTCGCTGTCGTCGTGGTCGGTGCTCACCGTGCTGGCCCTGCTGGTCTGGCTGCCGGTCACCCGTCACCTGCGCGCCGGCCACGTCACGCTCCCCGCGGCCGAGCGGGCCGGGCTGCCCTACCGGTCGGTCACCGCGTGGCTGCTGGCCGGCTACCTGGTCGGCAACTCCTGGGAGTTCTACACGCAGGTGAGCTGGATCCCGGCCACCTATGAGGATCTCGGTCGCAGCCCCTCCGCGGCGGCGAGCATGCTGACCATCTTCACGGTGAGCCAGGCGTTCTCCGGCATCGCCGCCCCGGCGCTGGCCGACCGGGTGCGGGACCTGCGCTGGCTGCTGGCACCGGCGGTGCTCATCACGGCCGTCGGCTGCGTGGGCATGACTCTGGCACCCGGCGCCGCGCCCCTGCTGTGGGTGCTCCTGCTCGGGCTGGGCCTCGGCGCCGGCTTCCCCCTGGGCCTGGTGCTCCTCGTCGTCTACAGCGCCAGCCCCACCGCGGCCGCTCGCCTCACCGCGCTGGTGTTCCTCATCAGCTATACCGCCGCCTCGCTCGGCCCGGTCGTCTTCGGTGCGCTGCGGGACGCGACCGGCGGCACCGGCGTGCCGTGGGCGGTGCTGCTGGCGGTCGGCCTCGGGCAGCTGGTGTTCGTCACCCGGCTGCGGCCGACGCTGACCAAGGTGGTCTGACGACGGTGGCCCGACGGTGGCCTGACCAGCACCCGGCACTTCGCCCGAAACGCCCGCAACCGTCGCACCCCTCCCCTATCCTGCGAGCGCCGCGCCGGTCCTGAGCGCGTCTCTCACAGGAGTCCCCCCATGCTTCGCCAGCCGTTCGGGCGCACCGGCCTGCGCGCTCTCGCGCTCACCGCCGCAGTCTCCGCCCTGTCCACCCTGGCCGTCGGCGCCGCCTCGGCCGAGCCGACCACCGACTGCCGCACCACGTCCAGCGGGTCCCTCTGCCGCATCTACGGGCAGGACCGCTACGAGACCGCCATCGCGGCCTCCCAGGAGCTGTGGGCCAGCGCCGACGACACCACCGCACCCGCCGACAGCGTGGCCAAGGCCGTGGTGCTCGCGGGGGGGACTGCCTTCGCCGACGCCGTCTCCGGCGTGCCGCTCGCCTACGTCAAGCACGGCCCGCTGCTGCTCACGCCGGGCACCGCGCTGCGCGGGGACGTCCTCACCGAGATCCAGCGGGTGCTCGCCCCCAAGGGCACCGTCTACCTGCTCGGCGGCGAGGCGTCGCTGTCCAAGGGCGTCCTCGACGCCCTCACCGACGCGGGCTTCACCCCGACCCGGCTCGCCGGCGCCGACCGCTACGAGACCTCGGTCAAGGTGGCCGAGCAGCTGGCGCCGCTGTCCTACGCCACGCTGGCCAGCGGCCTGTCGTTCCCCGACGCGCTCACCGCGGGCAACGCGATGGCCTACGAGGACTCCACCGACCCGGCCGCGCCCACGCACGGCGCGGTCCTGCTGACCAAGGGCACCTCGGTGCCCGACGTGGTCAAGACCTTCCTCGCCGCGCAGGCCGACACCAAGGTGCTCGCGGCCGGCGGCGCCGCCGCCCAGGCGGCCAAGAACGCCGACCTCACCACGACCGCCGAGTTCGTCGGCAAGGACCGCTACGAGACCGCGGCCATGATCGCCGACGCCTTCTACGGCGCCGACAGCGCGGCCGACGGACCGTCGACGGCCGGCGTCGCCAGCGGGGAGAACTTCCCCGACGCGCTCGCCGGTGGCGTCCACGCCGCCGTCTACGGCGCTCCGCTGCTGCTCACGAAGGCCGCCTCCCTCGACCCCAGCACCGAGGACTTCCTGCACTACTACGGCCCGTCGCTGTCCCGCGTCGTCGTCTACGGCGGCACCGGGTCGGTCTCCAGCAGCACCGCCGCCGCTGCCCGGGCCGCGATCGGCTAGCCGCCCGCCCGACCGGGCCGGGTCCCGCCCCTGCGGACCCGGCCCGGTGCTGCCGATAGAGCAGGAGCGAGGCCGGTCCGCCCGGCCTCGTCGGAGCATCCCCCGCCAGGGCCCTGCTCCAGCCGCTCGCCGCTCGACCACCAGGGAGATGCTCGATGCCTGCTCCGTCCCACCGCACCGCCCGCGCCCGACGCCGGGTCGCCGCCGTCGCCGCAGCGGCAGCGCTGGCCCTGGGGCTCGTCCCGGCGGCCGCCGTCGGCGCCGGAGCCGCCTCGGCCGCGGTGGTGGTCGGGTCCTGCCAGGGCAGCCCGGACCAAGTGTGCCGCTACTCGGGCAAGGACCGCATCGAGACGGCCATCGCCGCCTCGCAGGACATCTTCGACGCCGCCGGCACCAGCACCGGCGCGCAGGCGGTGGTGCTGGCCGGGTCCTACGCCTTCGCCGACGCGCTGTCCGGCGTGCCCCTCGCGTTCGTCAAGAACGGCCCGCTGCTGCTCACGCCCACCAGCGGGCTGGACTCGCGGGTGCTCACCGAGATCAAGCGGGTGCTGCCGGCGGGCAAGACCGTCTACCTGCTGGGGGGGACCGCGGCGCTGTCCGACACCGTCCTGCAGACGCTGAAGAACAACCACTTCGCCGTCCAGCGGCTCGGGGGCGCCGACCGCTACGCCACCGCGCTCAAGGTGGCCGACGAGGTGGGCGACGTCGCCAGCATCGCCCTGGCCAGCGGCACCGGCTTCGCCGACGCGCTGGGGGCGGGGAACGCCATGGCCGGCGTCTCGGGCACCGACGGCGCCGGCACCCCGGTCAACGGGGTGGTCCTGCTCACCAAGGGCTCGGCCGTGACCGCGGAGGTGGCCGACTTCGTGCGGGCGCACTCCGACGCGGACCTCTACGCCGTGGGCGGCCAGGCCGCTACGGCAGCGAAGAGCGCGGGGCTCCCGGTCTCGGCGTCGTTCGTCGGGGCCGACCGCTACGCCACCGCGGCCAAGGTCGCCGAGTACTTCTACGGCAACACCAACACCGCCCAGGGACCGCTCATCGCCGGCCTGGCCAGCGGGGTCGCGTTCCCGGACGCCCTGGCCGGGGGCCTGGACGCCGCCTACGTCGGCGCGCCCATGCTGCTCACCAAGCCGACCGCGCTCAGCCCCGCGTCCAGCACGTTCCTGAGCCGCTACCGGGCCTCGATCGCCGAGGTCGACATCTACGGCGGCACCGGGGTCGTCAGCTCGGGCGTGGCGAGCGCGGCGCTCACCGCCATCCGCTAGGTCGTGTCTGGTGGATCTTCCGTCGATCAGGGAGCGGGCCGTGGCGCCCGGTCCGGCACGGCGGAGGAGTTCCTCGTAGCGGTGTTCTACGAGGGACGACGACAACACAGCCGGTCGGGATTCCACGGTTCGCGAGC
>JBQCIO010000263.1:0-17965 GCA_051953655.1 Motilibacteraceae bacterium | reverse complement strand
GGCGGTGCCGGCGCCGGCGGCGGCGACGCCGACCACGGCCCAGGTGCCGGGCAGGACCTGCATCGGGCCGACCGCGCGGTCGTAGGGGGGGTCGCCGGCCAGGCGGCCGCCGTCGGTGTCTCGCACCAGTGCGAAGCCCTTGCCGTCGAGCGCCGGGCCGACGATGTCGGGCCGGCTGCGGCCGTCGACGCCGAGCACGCGGCCGCCGAACCGCCCGTGGTTGGACTCCCCCCGGCCGATGGCCGCCAGCCGCGGCCAGTCCAGCCGGCACGGGGGCTCGGCGCGGTCCAGGGCGCCGGCGGCCGCGGAGTAGGCGGCGAGCGCGCGCACGGGGATGCCCGACGCGGTGAGCCCGCGGGCGGCCGCCACCGGGTCGGCCGGGGCCGGGGTGGGCGTGGGCGTGGGGGTCACGCCGGCGGTGGGCGGGGGCGTGGCCCGCAGCTGCACCTGGGTGACCGAGGCCGGGACGGTGGGCGGCAGCGAGGCGACGTCGAGCGGACGGCCGTCGGGCACGGTGACGCCCGAACGGGGAGCGGGGGCGACCGCGAGCCCGCCGTGCGGGGAGGGGGCGGGCACCGCCTGGACCGACCCGGACGGGCGCGGCAGCAGGCTGCTGCCCAGCAGCAGGCCGGCGACGGCGCCGCCCGCGAGCACCGGTGCCAGACCGGCCCGCACGGCGGCGAGGGAGCCGGCGCGCGCGGCGGCGGCGGCGGAACGGACCACGCGACTCCCCCGCGGATCGACGGCACGTCGCCAGCCATCCTGCGCCCGCTTCCGCGGGCGCGCACCGGTCACACCGGCAAAAGCCGGAAGGAGTGGGCGGCTGCACAGCCGGCCGCCACCGGTGGTACCCGGGCGGCCACCCTGAGCCGTCAGCAGCGGCCGTCAGCCGGCGGCGTCGCTCCCGCGGGCGGCGTCGGCGACGGCGGTGGCGACCGTGGTGACCAGGTCCGGGTGGAAGACGCTGGGCACGATGTACTGCGGGTTGAGCTCGTGGTCGGCCACCACGCCGGCCAGGGCGCGGGCCGCCGCGAGCAGCACCTCGGTGGTGACCGAGCGGCTGCCGGCGTCGAGCAGGCCGCGGAAGACGCCGGGGAAGGCCAGCACGTTGTTGATCTGGTTGGGGTGGTCGCTGCGGCCGGGGGCCACCACGGTGGCGGTCTCGGCCGCCACCTCCGGGTCGACCTCCGGGACCGGGTTGGCCAGGGCGAACACGATCGCGTCCGAGGCCATGGTGGAGATGTCCTCGCCGTCGAGCAGGTCGCCGGCCGAGACGCCCACGAACACGTCCGCGCCACGCATCGCGCCCTTGAGGTCGCCGGTGTAGTTCTCGCGGTTGGTGTTCTCCGCGATCCAGCGCATGGCCGGGGTGAGGTCGTCGCGGCCCAGGTGCACCGCCCCCTTGACGTCGCACACGACGACGTCCTTGGCGCCCGCGGCCAGCAGCAGCGACAGGATCGCGGTGCCGGCGGCGCCCGCGCCGGACATGGAGATCCGCACCTGCGAGAGCTCCTTGTCCACCACCCGCAGGGCGTTGAGCAGCGCGGCCAGCACGACGATCGCGGTGCCGTGCTGGTCGTCGTGGAAGACCGGGATGTCCAGCAGCTCGCGCAGGCGCCGCTCCACCTCGAAGCAGCGCGGCGCGCTGATGTCCTCGAGGTTGATGCCGGCGAACCCCGGGGCGATCAGCTGGATGGTGCGCACCAGCTCGTCGGTGTCCTGGGTGTCCAGGCAGATCGGGAAGGCGTCGATGCCGGCGAACCGCTTGAACAGCGCCGCCTTGCCCTCCATCACCGGCAGGGCCGGGATGGCGCCGAGGTTGCCCAGCCCCAGCACCGCCGAGCCGTCGGTGACCACGGCCACCGTGTTGCGCTTGATGGTGAGCCGGCGGGCGTCGTCGGGGTTCTCGGCCAGCGCCTGGCTCACCCGGGCCACGCCGGGCGTGTAGACCATCGAGAGGTCGTCGCGGTTGCGCAGCGGGACCTTGGGGGTGACCTCGATCGTGCCCCCGAGGTGCACCAGGAAGGTGCGGTCACTGACCTTGCCGACCCGCACCCCGTCCACGGCCCGCATGGCGTCCACCAGGACACCCGCGTGCTCGACGTCGCGGGCGGCCACGGTGATGTCGACGACCAGGTGCTCGCGGCCGGACTCGGTGACGTCGATGGCGGTGACGTGGCCGCCGGCCTGCTCCACGGCGGTGGCCAGCCGGCTCACGGCGTGGCCGCGGGCCGGGGCCTCGAGCCGGACGGTGACGGAGTTGGAGACGGAGGGGGCGCCAGGCATGGGCGGAATCATGCTCCTCGCCCCCGGGGAGGGAGCAACGGGGTCGGGGCTCTCTTGAGGATCCGGGGCGGCGTGGAACGGGCGGGCGGACGGCCGAGCCCCTACCGTGCGGCCATGAGCCACCCGCAGCCCGAGGCCGCCGGCCGTCCCCCTGCCACCCCCTGGGCCCAGGAGCACCGGACCGTCGGGCGGCCCGACGGCCTGTCCCTCGACGTCCACCTGCTCGGTCCCGCCGACGGACCGGTGGCGCTGCTGCTGCACGGCTTCCCGCAGGGGGCGGCGTGCTGGCACGCGGTGGCGCCGCGGCTGGCGGCGGCCGGGCTGCGGGTCGTGGTGCCCGACCAGCGCGGCTACTCCCCCGGCGCCCGGCCTTCCGACGCCGCGGCCTACGCCCTGCCGGTGGTGGTGGCCGACGCGCTCGCGGTGCTCGACGACGTCGACGCCGAGCGAGCCCTGGTGGTCGGCCACGACTGGGGCGCCATCGCCGCCTGGGGCCTCGCCGGGCACCACCCCGACCGGGTTCGCGCGCTGGTGGCGGTCTCGCTGCCGCACCCCCGCGCCTACGGCGCCGCCCTGCGCGCCGACCCGGACCAGCAGGCGCGCTCGGCGTACATGCGTCTGTTCCGGGAGGTCGGCCACGCCGAGGACGTGCTGCTCTCCGACGGCGCGGCCCGGCTGCGCGCGATGTACGACGGCAGCGGGCTGTCCCCCGAGCAGCTGGACGCCTACGTCGAGCCGTTCACCGACCGCGCGCTGCTCGCCGGCGCGCTGGGCTGGTACCGCGCGATGACCGGCCCGGAGTTCGCCGCCGTCCCCGACGTCGAGGCGCCGACGACGTTCCTGTGGGGCGACCAGGACCTCGCCGTGGGCCGCCAGGCCGCGCAGCTGTGCGGGCAGTTCGTGACCGGGCCCTACCGGTTCCAAGCCCTCGCCGGCGCCAGCCACTGGTTGCCGGACACCCACGCCGACGCCGTGGTGGAGGCCGCGCTCGCCCTCACGTCGTGATCATGCAGGAATGGTGTGGGCCCTCACGGTTCTTGGTGTTCCGGCGCCGGTCCACGAGACGGGGGAAAGGCGCTGGTGACGGGGCGACGGGTGGGCGCCGACGTCGGGCGGCCCGGCTGCGGCGCCCACCGAGCTGGAAAGATCATCCGCATTGGGTCAGGGGCACCCAGAGCCAATAGGTCTGGTTCCGGGTGCCCCTGACCCAACGGCGGTTGGGTGAGGGTGCCCCTCACCCGATCCGGCCCGCATGAAGGGCGGATCTGTTCCATAGGTTCGAACGAAGGGCCCCTTCACCCAATCCCGCCGCGCACCGGCCGATCGACGCGGGCCGCCGGAACCGGCACCGTGCGGGGCTCCCCCGTCACCAGCGCCCTTCACCACCGCGAGAACCGCAGCCTGCGACGAACAGCCGCCACCCCCTCACCGTTCACGCATGATCACGGCGAGGGGGTGGGGTGAGGAAAGCGCCGTCAGCCGCGCGACTTGGCCCGGTCGTACTGCACCGGCCAGGCGACGTCGTCGCCGAGCTCGGTGAAGGCGCGCAGCGGCCAGTGCGGGTCGCGCAGCAGCTCGCGGGCGAGCAGGACGGCGTCGGCGGCGCCGGTGGCCAGGACGTCCTCGGCCTGCTTGGGCTCGGTGATCAGGCCGACGGCTGCGGTGGCGATGCCGGCCTCGCGGCGGATGCGCTCGGCGAAAGGCACCTGGTAGCCGGGGCCGACCGGGATCTGGGCGTCGGGCACCAGGCCGCCGGTGGAGACGTCGACGAGGTCGACGCCGCGCTCGCGCAGCCGGCGGGCCAGCTCCACGGTCTGGTCGGCGTCCCAGCCGCCCTCGGCCCAGTCGGTGGCCGAGACGCGCACGAGCAGCGGCTTGTCCTCGGGCCACTCGGCCCGGACCGCCTCGACGACCTCGAGCGGGAAGCGCAGCCGCTCCTCCAGCCCGCCGCCGTAGCCGTCGGTGCGCTGGTTGGACAGCGGCGAGAGGAACTGGTGCAGCAGGTAGCCGTGCGCGGCGTGGATCTCCACGACGTCGAAGCCGACCGCGTGCGCGCGCCGGGCGGCGGCCACGAAGCCGTCGATCACGTTGATCATGTCGGCGCGGGTCATCTCCCGCGGGGTGTCGTAGCCGCTGAACGCGAGGGCCGACGGCGCTTCGGTGATCCAGCCCCCCTCGTCGTGCGGCACGCTGCCGCGGCCCTCCCACGGCACCCGGGTGGAGGCCTTGCGCCCGGCGTGCGCCAGCTGCACGCCCGCCGCCGCGCCCTGCGCCTTGACGAAGCGGACGATCGGCGCCCACGCCTGGGCCTGCTCCTCGTCCCACAGGCCGGTGTCCTGCGGGCTGATCCGCCCGCGCGGGGAGACCGCGGTGGCCTCGGCGATCACCAGGCCGGCGCCGCCGCGGGCCAGCGAGCCGAGGTGGACCAGGTGCCAGTCCTGCGGCACGCCGTCGACGGCGGAGTACTGGCACATGGGCGAGACCCAGGCGCGGTTCCGGATGGTGAGACCGCGCAGGGCGTAGGGCTGGGACAGCAGGCTCATGTGGTCGGTCACCTTCGCTGGTCTGGTCGGCTCTCTCGGCCGCTCTGGCGCTGACGTGCACCCCCGCGCCGGTGCCAACCACGGTCACCGCCTGTCATCTTCCCGGTTTGCGCCACCCGCTCTCGGGCGATAGGGGGGGCCGGAGGAGATGAGATGGCTCTGCTTGCGCTGTTCCTGCCCGTGGTCCTGCTCGGCGCGCTGCTCGGACTCGAGCGCGTGGAGGCATGGACCACCCCTGCGCGCGCGTCGCGGCCCGAGCGGCAGCCGCACCGCGGCCGGCCCGAGCGCTCCGACGCCGGCGCTCGCACCGGGTCGGCCCCCGTGGCCTCCCGCCCTGCACCGGAGGCGGCAGCGGCTCACGCCGCCTGACCAGCCCCGCCCCCCGTCGCCTAGTGCGACGGCAGCCGGACGATGCTGACGAAGAAGTCGTCGATCTTGCGGACGACCTCGATGAACCGCTCGAAGTCGACCGGCTTGGTGACATAGGCGTTGGCGTGCAGCGCGTAGCTGCGCAGCACGTCCTCCTCCGCCTCCGACGTCGTGAGCACGACGACCGGGATGCGGCGCAGGTCCTCGTCCCTCTTGATCGCCGCGAGCACCTCGCGCCCGTCCATCCGGGGCAGGTTGAGGTCGAGCAGGATCAGGTCCGGGGTCGGCGCGCCGGTGTACTCGCCCTCCTTGCGCAGGAACGACATCGCGTCGACGCCGTTGCTCACCACGTGGAGGGTGTTGCGGACCTTGTGGTCCTCGAACGCCTCCCGGGTCATGAGCACGTCGCCCGGGTCGTCCTCCACGAGCAGCACCTCGATGGGGTTCACAGCGCGGCCTTCTCCTCCTCCGCCACGACCGTGGCGGTTCCATCGGTCGGCTCACCCTCGGGGGCGGCCACGAGCGGGCTCGCCACCGGCAGGGTGAAGTGGAAGGTCGTGCCGTGCTCGACGAAGGTGTCGAGCCAGATCCGGCCCCCGTGGTGCTCGATGATCTTCCGGCACAGCGCCAGGCCGATGCCGGTCCCCTCGTACTCGTCCTTGGCGTGCAGCCGCTGGAAGATCACGAAGATCCGCTCGGCGTACTGCGACTCGATGCCGATCCCGTTGTCCGCGACGGAGAACTCCCAGTCCTCGCCCACCTGCCGCACGCCCAGGTGCACGCGCGGCGGCTCCTCCCCGCGGAACTTCACCGCGTTGCTGACCAGGTTCTGGAACACCTGGGTGAGCAGCGGCGCCTCGCCGACGACGGTGGGCAGCGGGTCGCTGGTCACCTGCGCGCCGGACTCGGTGAGCACCAGGTCGAGGTTGCGCAGCGCGCGCGAGAGGCACTCGCCCAGGTCGACCTCGCTGACGCCGGTGGAGAGGCGGCCGACCCGGGAGAAGGACAGCAGGTCGTTGATGAGCTGCTGCATGCGCTTCGCGCCGTCGACGGCGAACTCAATGTACTGGTCGGCGCGCTCGTCGAGCTGGCCCTTGTAGCGCTTCTCCAGCAGCTGGCAGAAGCTCGCCACCTTGCGCAGCGGCTCCTGCAGGTCGTGGCTGGCCACGTAGGCGAACTGCTCGAGGTCGCGGTTGCTGCGGCGAAGCTCCTCGGCCTGCTCCTCCACCCGCACCCGGGCCTGCTCCGCCGCGGTCTTGGCCTCCTCGACGACGGCCAGCTGGGTCAGCAGGCCCTTGCGCATGGCCTCGACGTCGGCCCCCAGCGCCTGGAACTCCGGCGGCCCGGTCGCGACCACCTCGTGCTGCAGGTCGCCGCTGGACACCTCGCGCGTCTCGGCGGCCAGCCCCGTGATGGGGCCGGTCACCCACCGGCGCAGCGCGCGCCAGAGCCCGACGCCGACGAACGCGGCGCCCAGCGCCCCGGCCAGCACGACCGCCAGCAGGAGGCGGACGCGCAGGCGCGCCTGCTCCACCGCCTGGTCGCGGGCTGCCCGGACGGAGTCGATGAACTGCGTGTAGTCCGTGCGCACGACGTCGAAGCGGGACTTGCCCTCGGCGAGCTGCGCCGCGTCCGGCCGCGCGCCCTTGTCGATCATGCTGATGGTCGGCTGGGCCCAGCCGGTGTACCAGTCCTGCGCGGCGGCCCCGGCCTTGTCCAGCGCGGCCAGGATGACCGGGTCGTCCTGCACCGCGGCGCGCAGCCTGTCGCCGTCGGTGGGCTGGCCGCTCGCCTTGGCCCTGGCCGACGCCGCCTGGAGCTCCAGCAGCGGCTGCAGGTAGGTCCTGTTGCCGGTGAGGGCGTAGCCGCGGATGGAGGTCTCGGCGTCGATCAGCGCGGTGAAGCTGTTGTTGCCGATCCGCAGCGCGTCGAAGTAGCTGTAGACCTTGCTCTGCGAGCGGTCCACCGCGGTGAGCAGCAGCGCCACCGTGACGATGATGAGGCCGACGACGACGCCGGACACGACGAGTGCGGTGTTGAGCCGACGGCGCAGGCTCCAGCCCGTCATGACGACACCGACTCGCGGACCCGGGCCTCCGACGCTCCGTCGGAGAGGAGCGCGGGTTCGCGCACGGTGCTGTGGCTCACGACGACCACGGCGACGTCGTCGGTCAGCTCACCGCCGTGCAGCTGCTGCGCCTGGCGGATGAGGTGGTCGACCAGCAGCCCGGCCTCGGCGTAGTGCGGGCTGCGCACCGCCAGGTCGATGAGCCCGTCGACGCCCAGGCGCTCGGAGCCCTCGCCGACGTGCCCCTCCACCAGGCCGTCGCTGAACACCATGAGCCGCCAGCCGGGCTCGAGCCGGAGCGTGCGGCTGCCCCACACGACCCCCGGCAGCACGCCGAGCGCTGGCCCGACGAGGTCGTCCGGCAGCTGCTCGGGCTTCGCCCCCAGCAGCAGCGGGGCGGGATGGCCGGCCAGGAACAGCCGGGCGCCGGTCCGGTCGGGCTCGACGACGAGCATCGCCAGCGTGGCGAACACCTCGTCGCTGCGCCGCTCGCGCACCAGCACGTCCTCGAGCACCGGTAGCAGCCGGTCGCGCTCCACCCCGGAGAGCACCAGGGTGCGCCAGGCGATCCGCAGGCAGACGCCCAGGGCGGCCTCGTCGGGGCCGTGCCCGGCGACGTCCCCGAGCAGCACGTGCAGCCGGCCGTCGGCGGTCTCCACCACGTCGTAGAAGTCGCCACCGAGCACGGCGTCGCGGCCGGGGCGGTAGCGGGTGACGACGTCGACGCTGCCGTCGGCCACCTGCGGGACGGCGAGCAGGCCGCGCTCGAGCCGGGCGTTCTCGGCCGCCCGCAGCTCGCTCTCGTAGAGCCGGCGCAGCTGCTCGTCGGCGCGCTTGCGCTCGATGGCGTAGCGGATGGCCCGCGCCAGCAGCTGCCCGTCGACCTGGCCCTTGACCAGGTAGTCCTGGGCGCCCGCGGCGACGGCGGCGATGCCCCGGTGCTCGTCGGCATGGCCGGTGAGCACGATGACCGCGGTCTCCCGGGCGGCGTCGATGACGGCGCGCACGGCGTCGAGGCCGCTCACGTCCGGCAGGCCCAGGTCGAGCACGACGCACGCGTAGCCGTCGTCCAGCGCCGAGCGCGCCTCGGCGACGCTGCGGGCCCGGGTCAGCTCGATCGCGGCGCCGGCGTCGTCGAGCAGCTCCTCGACCAGCAGGGCGTCGCCCTCGTCGTCCTCCACGAGGAGCACGCGGGTCGCCACAGCGACGGCGCCGCCCAGCTCGTCCACCCGTCCCGCCTTCCGCCCGAAGTGAGGTGATCCTAGGCAGGCGGCGACGGCATGCCTACCCGCGCCCGGCCGAGACCGGGTCGCGGCCGTGCCGCAGACGTGATCGAGACCACCCGGTCGGACGCCGTCGGAGACCCGGACAGGGAGCCGGGCGACGGGGAACAGCCGCGCGTCGTGGGCCGTTCGAGTCGGTGACGCCGCGTCCCACCGGATGCCCCGGGCCCCACCTTTTCTCGCCGAGAGCGAGCACGTGCCGAGAGGCGCAGCGGTGGGCGCGGCGGACCTGACGGCCGCCCGGTCCCCCCGCCGGGCGGCCGTCGCCGTCTCCGCCCTGGCACGTGCTTCCTAGCGCCTCCATCGCCCCAGGTGTGCTGCGGAAGAGCCCGTCGTCACCGCGGCGCACCGGACGAAACGCTGCTTCGCTGTGGGCAGACACGCGTTCCTGCGCGCGAAGGACAGGGAATCGATGATGACGTGCTGCTCCCCGTCCACCGGCCGCTCGGGCCCCCGCCTCCCGTGTGGCGCCGCGCCCTCACCGCGTGGTCGCTGATGCCGGCGGTGGCGGCCACCGCCCTGCTGGCCGGGGCCGCCGGGGCCGGGGACGCGATCCACCGCGCGGAGCGGGTGGTGGCGGCGCAGCTGTCGTGGTGCGGCGTCAACGAGCGGACGGTCGCGATCGAGCGGGCGCACTGGGTCTCCACCCGTCAGGTGAACGGCCGGGAG
This sequence comes from Motilibacteraceae bacterium, assembly GCA_051953655.1. GTDB lineage: Bacteria > Actinomycetota > Actinomycetes > Motilibacterales > Motilibacteraceae > JBQCHF01. Next base: position 8,747 of record JBQCIO010000263.1, on the reverse strand, counting down.
GCCGACGTCGTCGTCGTGCCGGTCACCGGCGACGCGGGCTGGGTGGACGGCCTCACCGTGCTGGCGCTGCCCAAGGCCAGCGGCGGGTGGGAGGTGCGCCCCGGCGACCGGTCCACCGCGCAGATCGTCGGCCACTGCTTCGCCGGCGGGCCGGACGGCTCGAGCGACCCGGGTGACGGGCCGCCGTCGGAGCAGGTCGGCGGCGACGGCTCGCAGGGCTGACGGCTGCGGCCTGTTGTCCACGGTCAACGGCGCTGGTGACGGGCGCGGGACGCGGCCGGTCGCCCTTCGCGGCCGACTCACGGCTGATCTTGAGGCGCTGTGCACCCAGCTGAGCGTGGAATTGCCTCACGATTCGTGCGTCGGCGGCGGAAGCCGGCCCCGATCGCAGCCGCCCCGTCACCAGCGCCTTTCAACCACCTGCGGCCCGCACCGCAGATCAGGAGTGCGGTCAGGCGGTCCGGCCGCCCTCGACACGACGCACGTCCGACGCGACGGGCGGATAGGCCAGCTCCCACCACCAGGGCTCGGCGCCCTCGCGCTCGGCGTCGAGCACCTCCCGCGAGCGCGGGCCCGCCGGATCGGCCAGGTCGCACAGCAACGACAGCGGCACCCCCCGGGCGAGCAGGGCGAGCACGCGGGCGGTGGCCGGCGAGGGCGGGGTCACCAGCGACAGATCGGCAGGTCGCGGCGCAGGCTTGAGCCGAGCCGTCGACGACAGCGCGCCCTCGTCCCGACCGGGCTCGCGGAGCAGAATCGGGGGGCGAGCAGCGGTCGCACCCGCAGCCGTCGGTTCTGGGTCAGCCTCGAGGTCAGGAGATGTCCGGCGTGAGCGACCTGCAGTGCCCGGCCACCTTCCTGCTGCTGGCCGTCCCCGACGGCGAGCCTCTCCGGCCGCACCTCGTCCAGGCCCTGGCGGGCGAGCACGTGGCCGAGGTCTGCGCGCAGGCGGCGGCCGCGGACGCGACGCGCGCGGGCGCCGCCGACGCCCTGGCCCGAGCGCTGGGCACCCGTCGCGGCACGGCCGACGCCGTCGACGTGGCAGCCCTCGAGGACGTGGCCGACCTGCACCGCGGCGAGCGCGTGGTGGTGGTGCTCTCGGCGGCCGAGCTGGCCGCTCTGCTGCAGGTCGCCCGCCGCTCCGGGGGCGCGACCGGCACCCCGACGCCCGGGTGGACCGAGGTGGCCGTCGACGCCGACGGCTGGGCGCTGCGCGCCGCACCCTGACCACCGGGTGACCTCACCCCGCGACGAGCGCAGCCGGGCACATGCTCGGCGCACCGGCCGGAGGTGTCGCCCGGCCGGCGCGGGGAACACGCGCAGTGCCCCGGCGCAGGGAGCGCTCCTCGCCCTGCCTGCGTCGGCCGGCGCGGTCCTGCCGGTCGTCGTTGCTGGTCGTCACTGCTGGAGGTCGTCGGGTGGTCCTGCTCGGAACGAGGACCCGCTCGACCCGCACCACCGGCCACCGTGCTGCCGCCGCCCTCGCCGACCTGCGGGAGTCCGCGCGTCCGCGTGGACCGGTCGCGGCACCGGCCTCGCTGCCGGCCGCGGTGCTGCGCGCGGGTCCGGCGGCCGCCGTGGTGGCCGTCGCGCTGACCGGTGCGCTGCACCTGCTGGCCGACCCCACCCGGCTGCGCACCGAGGCCATCGTGGCCACGCTCGCCGTGCTGGTCGGCACGCCGCACGGAGCGCTGGACCAGCTGCTGCTGGCGCCGGTAGGCGGACGGCTGCGCCGGGCCGGCTGGTTCGCGGGCTACCTCGCCCTCGCCGTGGCCGCGCTGCTGGCCTACCTCGCCGCACCGGTGGCCGGCTTCGCCGCGTTCCTCGCCCTCTCCGTCGTGCACTTCGCCGCCGGCGAGTCCGCGGTCACGGTGGAGCGCGGGATCGCCCGCTCGGTCCTGTCCCCGCCCGCGCTGGTCGCCGCCCTGGGCGGTGCCGTGGCCGTCCTCGTGCCGCTGTCGGCACCGGGTGCCCGCGCCGCGGTGGCCCGGGTGGACCCGCACCTGATCCCTGCGCTCGGGCCGGTCCCGGCGCTCGCGCTGGCCGCCGGGGTGCTGCTCGTCGTCGGCTCCGGCTGGCTGGTGGTCCGCGGCGGGGCCCAGCCGCTGAGCCGGGAGGTGGCGGTCCCGGTGGTCGTCGACGTCGGGGTGCTGCTCGGCGCGGTGCTGCTGGCCGACCCGCTGCTCGCGTTCGCGGCCTACTTCGCCGCCTGGCACGCCACCCGCCACCAGGCCCGGCTGGCGGCCCGGCACCCGGCGGCCGAGGCGCTGCTCGCGGCGGGGCGGCCGTGGCGGGCCATGCTGCGCAGCGCCCTCCCGGCCCTGCCCGCGACGATGGGTGCCGCCGCGCTGGCCGTGATCGTGGCGCTCACCGGGGCCAGCGCCCTCGGCGCCGCGCTGGCCGTGGTCTGGGCGCTCACCGTGCCGCACGCCGTGTCGGTGCTGACAGCCGACCGCCGGCTGCTGCCGCGGCGCGGCTGACCACCCGAGCACGCTCAGGGCAGCCGGCCGCGCCAGTCCGCGAGCACGGTGGCGGTGCCGGGGGCGACCTCGGTGAAGCCGCCGTCGCGCACGACGACGACCCCGCCGTGGTCCGGAGCACCCGGATCCTCCCGGCCGAAGGCGTCTCGCCACCGGTCCTGCGTCGTCTCCGTGACCCTCAGCGGGAAGCCGTCCCGCCACCAGCCGAGCACGACCTCCGACGGCGCGTAGGTGAGCGCCAGCTGCGCGGCGTGGCCGGCCTGGGCGGCGGCCTTGCCCGTCGTCATGGCGACCGAGGGGTTGGGGACGACGCGCAGGGCCGGCGCGCCATCGACGCTGGGCGCACGATCGTGCTCGTCGTCGGTCAGCTCGAGACCGGACACCTGCAGCTTGCCCACCTCGGGCGGCGGGTCGGCCACCGGGTGCGGGAGCAGGGCCCGCACCTGGGCGCCGTCGACGACCGCGGTGGCGCCGGGCAGACCGAGCACCGCCTCCCACCGGGAGGCGCGGGCCCGGCGCACCACCTTGCGGATCCGGCCGTCAAGCCACCTGGCCACCGGGGCGTGCCACTCCCCCTCGGGCGCCACCCGGTCGTCGCAGAGCAGCCCCAGCACGGCACGAGCCGCCGCCTCGAGCACGGCGGTGTGGGTGGCGCTGCTGTCCCGCTCGAGCCGCACCACGAGCGGGAGCGCCCAGGGGTCCTCCTCGTCCAGGGACCGGCCGCCGCCCAGCGGGACCGCACGCAGCCACTGCACCGCGGCCGGGAGGACGTCGTCGTCCGGGAACGGCTGCGGGGCGGGCGGGACGGTCATGTGGACCATCCTGCCCGCCCCGCTGTCCGGCCCGGCGATCAGGACACCGGTCAGGACACGCTGGTCAGGACACCGCGGTCAGGACACCGCGGTCAGGACACGGCGGCGTCGAGGCGCGCGAGCTCGTCGTCGGAGAGCTTGAGGTCCGCAGCGCGCACCGAGTCGGTGATGGTCTCCGGCCGGCTCGAGCCCGGGATCGGGATGACCTGCTCGGACGCGGCCAGCATCCAGGCCAGGCACACCTGCTGCGGGCTGACCTCGTGCGCCGCGGCGATCTCCGCGAAGGGCGCGAACTTCGAGCCGAGGTCGCCGGCGTTGCCGATGCCGCCGAGCGGGCTCCAGGGCAGGAACGCGATGCCCAGCTCGTCGCACAGCCGCAGCTCGGGCTCGCTGGTGCGGAAGGTGGGCGAGTACTGGTTCTGCACCGAGACCAGCCGACCGCCGAGGACCTCGTTCGCCTCCCGGATCTGGGCCGGGTCGGCGTTGGAGATGCCCGCCATCCGGATCTTGCCCTGGTCGAGCAGCTCGGCCAGCGCGCCCACCGACTCGGCGTAGGGCACCTTCGGGTCCGGCCGGTGGAACTGGTAGAGGCCGATGGCCTCGACACCCAGCCGCTTGAGGCTGTCCTCGCACGCCTGCTTGAGCCAGCCCGGGTCGCCGTTGAGCGTCCAGGAGCCGTCGCCCGGGCGCAGGTGCCCGCCCTTGGTCGCGACCAGCACCTCGCTGGTGTCACCGCCGTAGGAGGCCAGGGCCTTGGCGATGAGCGACTCGTTGTGCCCGACCTCGTCGGCGAACTGGTGGTAGGCGTCGGCGGTGTCGATGAGCGTGACCCCGGCGTCGAGCGCGGCGTGGATGGTGCGGATCGAACGGTCCTCGTCGGGGCGCCCCTCGATCGACATCGGCATGCCGCCGAGGCCGATGGCGCTCACCTGCACGTCGCCGATGCGGCGGGTCTGCACGTGGATCCTCCTGATAGCTGTTCGGGCCTTCCCCCAGCCCGAACTCGTGCCCGCGGCCGCGCCTTCCCACCCGTGGGGTCCGGGGGGTGAGACGAGGGTGCTGCCCGGCCGCGCTCCCTGGCCCCTCGGTGACGCCAGGCGGTTGCGGCAGCCGGGAGCACGGTCAAGAGCGCTGGTGACGGCGGCGTGAGGCGCTCTGCGCCCCCACCTCCGCCACTCGGCCACCCGCCCCGAGCAGGACATCCGTCACCAGCGCCCTGGCCCCCATCACCGCGCGCCCTCATCCGTGCGCCCGCCAGCTCACCACCAGCCCGTCGAAGAGCCGCGCGGCGCTCACGGCGACCGTGGGCCCGGTCCGCGGGTCGCCGGTGTCGGGGAGGAAGGAGACCGCGGGCAGCAGCGCCGGCAGGCCGGTCTCGAGCACCTGGCGGTACGGGACGAGCAGGTGCTCGCGCACCGCCGCGGGGGTGACCTCGCGCAGGGTGAGGCCGACGTAGCGGTGCCGGAGGGTGCCTGCGGCCGCCAGGGCGGCGCTGTTGGCCCAGTCCACCCGGAAGTCGTCGACGACGCCGTCGCCGCCCCGCACCGGGCTGAGCAGCAGGGCCGGGTCCAGGACGGTCTGCAGTGCGATGGTGACCGCGGCGAGGGCGCTGCCCGCACCGCAGGCCGGGCTCGCGACGTCGTCGGCCGGCCCGTCCTGCAGCCGCACGAGCCGCTGCGCCGCCGCGTCGGCGAGCGCGACCAGGTGACCTTGCAGAGCGGGCGGGAACGGCCGGTCACCGGCCCAGCCGAGCGCGAGCACGCCCTGCACGACGCCGCCGACCCGCAGCGGCAGGGCGGCCACCGCCGGCGGCGCAGCCCCCTGGTCCACCCCGGAGATGCGGCGCTCGGCTCCCAGCGCTCCACCGGCTCCACCGGCTCCGCCGGGCAACGGCACCAGGTGCGCGACCCCGGGGAAGCGCGCCCGCATGTCCTCGGCGTCGGGGCACCAGACCGGTGCCCCGAAACGGGCGGCGACGGTCATCGGCACGTCGACGACGGCGGGGATGCGCCGCCACACCGAGGCCGCGCGCGGCTCCAGCCCGGCCGAGCCGAGCAGCGCCAGCGAGCCGTCGGCCTCCAGCGCGGTGACCAGGACGTGGTCCGGTGGACGCTCGGCGGGGAACCGGCGAAGAGCCGCGGCGAGCTCGGCCGTCGAGCCGGCGGCCTCCACCGCGGCGAGCGCGAGCGGGTAGGCCTCGCGCCAGGCCCGCTCCTCCTCGCTGCTCGCCGCGCCGCTGGCGGGGGCCGTCGAGGGGTCGGGCATGCAGGCCCGGCTGGGGCTGCAGGGAACGGCGGGCGCGGCGGGTCCGGCCGCCGCGGGCGGGGCGCCGGCGGTGCCGACGACCTCTGCGGCCACCCGGGCCACCTTCACGTTGCGGTGCTGACTGGCGCGGACGAGTGAGGCGAACGCCTCCTCCACCGAGCAGCCCTCGCGCGCGACCAGCACGCCCTTGGCCTGCTCGATGACCGATCGCTGCTGCATCGCGTCCTGCAGCCCCTCGACCTGGCTGCTCAGGCGTCGGACCATCGCCTCGAGCACCTCGACGTGACGCTGCTCCTCCGGCTCGACCGGCACCGGAGGGCGGGCCACGGCCGGCCGCGGAGGGCGATGGGGGGCGTCGCTCCCGCGCGGTCCGGGGCGGGGGGTCGGTCGCGGCCTGGGGCCGGGGCGCGCCGCTGCGTCAGACGTCACACGAGGCCCCTTCCACGCAGGTCCCCGTCTCATGCGCTCCGAGCCCACGCGGTCACGACGGTGCGCCGAGCGGAGCCGATCGTGCGACCGGCGGCGGCGATCGGAGCAGTCAGGACGAGCGGTCGCGCTCAGGCGGCCTCGGCGGCGACGTAGGGCCGGCGCGCGAGCTGAGCGGCCGTCCGCTCGTAGGCCCGCTCCTCCACCTCGTCCAGCCGCAGCGCGGTGACCGGGTTGAGCCCGAGGCTGCGCAGCAGTCCGCCGCCGGGCTCTACGACCACGACCTCGCTGCCGGCCCGCCGCAGGGCGGCCACCTCGCGGGCCAGCTGGGCGTGCCAGGCCAGGCGCAGCGGCAGGCCCACCACGGGACGGGCACCGGCGGGGTCGACGCCCATGGGCGCGCTGACGACGACCAGGTCCAGGCGCTGACCGGCCAGCAGGTCGGCGTTGGTCGGGGAGTGCACGCCGCCGTCGACGTGCTGCTCGCCCTTGATGACGACCGGGCGGAAGTAGCCGGGGATGGCGCACGATGCGGCGACGGCGGTCGGCAGGTCGACGTCGAAGCGGTCCCGGCCGAAGACCACCCGTCGCCCGTCGCGGCGGCGGGCGGCCACCACCCAGGTGCACGCGGTGGGCCAGTCGTGGTGGAAGCGTCGCTCCAGCGGGTCGCTGAGGATCTCGGTGGAGTGGCGGCCGGCGGGCAGCGCGGCGGCCACGAACCGGCCCGGACGCAGCCGCCAGGGCCGCACGGCGTAGCCGGCCAGGCCCAGCATGTCGGGCAGCGGCCGCAGGCCTCCGGCGCCGGCCTGGATGAACGGGGTGCTCAGCGGTGCGTCCTCGCCCGGCTGGGGCGGCACCGCGTGGCCGGGCCGGGGCGAGCGCAGGGACGCGGCCACGATCGAGCCGGCCGAGGTGCCGACCACGACGTCGGCCGCGCGCCCGTCCAGGCCGTAGCCCTCGTAGAGCGCGCGGAGGACGCCGCGGTGGAAGGCCTCCCCGGGGAGGCCGCCCGCACCGAGCACGAGTCCGAAGCTCACGTGCTTCTCGTGCCCTCCTGCGCGGAGGGCAACCGTCCTGATCCGCTCTGTCAGCGATTCCGATCGGCGCCCGGCTCGTTCCGTCGGCCGCCGTCAGTGCCCGCGGTCGACCCACTCCTGCAGGTGCGGCGCCTCGGCACCGACGCTCGTCTCGTCGCCGTGCCCGGTGAGCACCCGGGTGCCGGGGTCCAGCACGAGCAGCCGGTCCCGGATCGAGTCGACGATGGTCGGGAAGTCGCTGAAGGAGCGGCCGGTGGCCCCGGGGCCGCCCTGGAAGAGGGTGTCGCCGGTCAGCACCACGTCCAGCGCCGGCACGTGCAGGCAGACCGCGCCCGGCGCATGGCCGGGGGTGTGCAGCACCTGCACCTGCGTGCCGGCCACCTCGAGCACCTGGCCGTCGGAGAGGTCGCCGTCGGGCTCCCGGTCCGGGTGGGTCATGTCCCACAGCACCCGGTCGGCCGGGTGCAGCAGCACCGGCGCGCCCATCCGCGCGGCCAGCTCGGGGGCGGCGTCGACGTGGTCGTCGTGGGCGTGCGTGCAGGCGATGGCGACCACCCGGCGCTCCCCCACCGCCGCCGCGATCGCGTCGGCGTCGTGGGCGGCGTCGACGACGAGCACCTCGTCGTCGTCGCCGACCAGCCCGACGGTGTTCTCCACGTCCCAGGTGCCGCCGTCGAGGGAGAAGGTGCCGGCGGTGACCACCCGGTCGACCCGGAGGGTGCCGCCCACTACAGGACCACCACGCTGCGCAGGACGTCCCCGGAGTGCATCTTCTCGAACGCCTTCTCGACGTCGTCCAGGCCGATCCGCTCGGTGACGAAGAGGTCGAGGTCGAGCCGGCCCTGCTGGTAGAGGTCGACCAGCATCGGGAAGTCGCGCGAAGGCAGGCAGTCGCCGTACCAGCTGGACTTGAGCGAGCCGCCGCGGGCGAAGAAGTCCAGCAGCGGCATCTCGAGGGTCATGTCCGGGGTGGGCACGCCGACGAGCACCACGGTGCCGGCCAGGTCGCGGGCGTAGAAGGCCTGCTTCCACGTCTCCGGGCGGCCGACGGCGTCGATGACGACGCCGGCGCCGAAGCCGCCGGTGAGCTCACGCACGGCCTCCACCACGTCGCCGGCGCCGGCCTCGACGACGTCGGTGGCGCCGGCCCGGCGGGCCACCTCGAGCTTGCGCGGGTCGAGGTCGACGGCGATGACCTTGCTCGCCCCGGCCAGGCTCGCGCCCATGACCGCCGCGGTGCCGACGCCGCCGACGCCGATGACCGCGACGGTGTCGCCTCGGGTGACCCCGCCGGTGTTGATGGCCGCGCCGAGACCGGCCATGACCCCGCACCCGAGCAGGCCGACCGCGGCGGCGTCGGCGGAGGGGTCGACCTTGGTGCACTGCCCGGCCGCCACCAGGGTCTTCTCGGCGAACGCGCCGATGCCGAGCGCGGGGCTGAGCGGGGTGCCGTCGGTGAGCGTCATCGGCTGCGCGGCGTTGTGAGTGCTGAAGCAGTACCAGGGCTCGCCGCGGCGGCAGGCGCGGCACTGGCCGCACACGGCCCGCCAGTTCAGGACCACGAAGTCGCCGGGAGCGACCTCGGTGACGCCCTCGCCGACCGCCTCCACGACGCCGGCGGCCTCGTGACCGAGCAGGAACGGGTAGTCGTCGGTGATGCCGCCCTCGCGATAGCGCAGGTCGGTGTGGCAGACGCCGCAGGTCTGCACCTTCACCAGCGCCTCGCC
>JBQCIO010000262.1:0-6084 GCA_051953655.1 Motilibacteraceae bacterium | reverse complement strand
TCGCGCACCAGCGGGTGCACGAACCCCAGCGGGTGCTCGTCGCGCACCACCTCGGCCCGGGCCAGCGCGGCGACGGCGGCGGCCGTCTCCGGCTCGGGGACGCCGGCAAGCGAGGCGAGCGCCGGCAGCGCGGCGCCGTCGCCGAGCACGGCGATGGCCCGGGCCACCGCGGTGGCCGCCGCGGGCATCCGGGAGAGCCGCATGAGCACCAGGCTCGAGACGGCCCGCGAGCCCACGGCGGTGACGGTGTGCGCGTGCAGCGCGTCCGGCCGCACCCCCTCGCTCTCCAGCGCGCGCAGCATCTGCCGCAGCAGCAACGGGTTCCCGCCGGTGGTGCGGAAGCACGCCTCGACGAACGCGGGCGCGGCGTCGGCGCCCAGCCGCCCGCGCACCAGCTCGTCGACCCCCTCCCGGCTGAGCGGGCCGGGACGGACCGGGGTGGTGGACGGGTCGTGCGCGAGCTCGGCCAGCAGCGCCGCGTCCTCGTGCGGCTCCCCGGTCCGCAGCGGGGCCGCGAGCAGGACCGGCCGCCCCTCCCGGCGGCGCACCAGGTAGGCCAGCGCGCGCAGCGACCCGGCGTCGCACCACTGCAGGTCGTCGACGGCCAGCAGCACCGGCCGCTCGGTGGCCAGGTTCACGATCAGCCAGTAGAGCCCGTGCAGCACGGAGAACGAGCCGTCGGCGCGTTTGTCCGACGCGGCGTCGGAGACGTCGAACACTCCGGCCGCGGCACCGGCGGCACCGGCGAGCAGCGCCGCCCGTCGCTCCGGGGCGACCAGCAGGGGCTCGAAGAGCTGGCGCACCGCGCCGAAGGCGAACTCGCGCTCGAGCTGGCTGCCCCGCGCGGTCAGCACGACGACGTCGCCCGCGGCCTCGGCCCGCACCTCGGCCAGCAGCCGTGTCTGGCCGATGCCGGCCGGTCCCTCGATGAGCGCCACCCCGCCGGTCCCCGCGGCGAGGTCGGCGAGGCTGCGGCGCAGGGCGACCAGCTCGCGGTCCCGGTCCACCAGGGCGTCGGCCGGGTGCGGCACGGGGCGCGGGGTGTGCTGCGCCGGCACGCTCGCCGCGACGACCGGCCCGTTCGACACGAGGGCTACCGGCACGTCCAGGGCCGGGGACTGGGCGAGCACCTCGGCCTCCACCGCGCGCAGGGCCGGGCCCGGGTCGACCCCGAGCTCGTCGGCCAGCAGCGCCCGGGCCCGGCGCAGCGCGGCCAGCGCGTCGGCCTGCCGGTGCGAGCGGTAGAGCGCCAGGGCCAGCAGGCGCCAGCGCTCCTCGCGCAGCGGCGCGGCGGCCACCAGCTGCTCGGCGTCGGGCACGACGACGGCGGCCTCGCCGCAGGCGAGCCGGGCCGCCACCAGCCGCTCGCGGGCCACCTCGAGCAGCTCGGTCAGCCGCACGGCCTCGGGCTGCGCCCACGCGCTCTCGGCGTACTCCATGTAGGCCGGGCCGTGCCACAGTGCGAGTGCCTCGCGGAGCAGCCCGGCCTGGACCTGCGGGTCCGCCTCGCCGTGCGCGCGCTCGATCAGCCGCTCGAACCGCCAGGCGTCCACCGCGTCCTCGGGCAGCCGGAGCGCGTAGCCGGCGCCGATGCTGACGATCACGCTGTCCCTGGACCGCGCGGTGCGGCCCGGCTCCAGCCGGCGGCGCAGGTGCGAGACGTAGGACTGCAGCGCCGCCGCGGCGCGCGGCGGGGGCTGCTCGCCGTAGACGGCGTCGATGATCCGCTCGGCCGGCACCACCGCCCCGTGGGCGACCAGCAGCACCCCCAGCACCGAGCGCTGCTGCCGGCCGCCGAGATCGAGGGCCGCGCCGTCGAGCGAGCCGGACAGCTCCCCGAGCACGGACAGCGCGAGACCGGCCCGGTCGCCCGCGGTGCCGCCGCTGCCGGGGGCGGCCGCGCTGAGCATCTGCGCCATGGGGCCCTCCGCGGGCGGCTGGGAGTGACTCGAGAGCGAAGGGTAGGAGACGGTGCCGACGTGTTCGAGCCGATTCGGCAGAGTCGAGCGCTCGTGTGCGCGTGCCGCCGCCCCGGCCCTGCGGGGTGCAGGACCGGGGCGGCGACGAGGAGCCCCTACCTCAGCCGGAACTCCGCCGTGTGCACGCTGCCGTCGGCGAGCTTCACCGTCAGCGTGCGGCACTGCCCGGACCAGGACTTCGCCGTCTTCCAGACGTACTGGTACCGGTCGGTGCCCGCGTCGTAGCTCAGCTCCGACGCCCCCGGCGTCACCGTCTCCTCCAGCGGGTCGCCCTGCGTCGTGCTCCCGCAGGCGTGACTGGCCGAGGCCGGGTAGCCGGCCGCGAAGATGTCCGTGCCGCGGAAGCCGTGCAGGCTGAAGGTCAGCGGCACCGCCGAGCCGGCCTTGACCACGTTGACCGTGGGCAGGTTGTCCACCGGCTGGAAGAACCCGTCGAACGGCCAGTCGGTCCGCGGCGGGGCGACCGTGAGCCGGATGCTCGCGGTGCCCGTGCCGCCGTCGCCGTCGTCCGCCGTCACGGTGACCGTGCGGTCGCCGGCCGCGGCGTAGGTGTGCGACGGGGCGCAGCCGGTGGACGTCGTGCCGTCGCCCCAGTCCACCGAGCAGGTCACCGCGTCCGCCCCGGGGTCGGAGACCTCGGTGCTCAGCGTGACCGGCTGTCCGACGTCGACGGTGGCTCCGTCGGCCGGGCCGGTGATCCGCAGGCTCGGCGCGGCGTTCCGCACCGTCACCGACGCGGTGTCGGAGACGGCCGGGTCGGTGCCGTCGTCCGCGGTGAGCGTGAGCGTGGCGACCAGGTCGTCGACGCAGGTGACCGTGGTGTCCAGCGCCGCCGGGTCGGCGATGCTGCACCGCGGGTCGTCGACGGTCCAGGTGGCCGGCGCGGAGGCCGTCCCGTGCACCGCGACGGCCGATCCTTCGACGCCGTCGAGGTCGGGCCCGGCGTCCACCGAGACCGCGACGTCGTCGTCGGTGATGGTGCCGACGCCGCCGCCGTCGCCCGGGATGACCGGGCGGCGCGCGCTGGTCACGAGGTCGCGGCCGAGGAGCAGCCGGAAGACCTCGTCGGTCGGCTGCTCGGCCACGGTGTCCCCGACGACCTGCACGCTCACCTCGGTGCTGGGCGCGTCCGACGTCAGCGTCACCTCGCCGTGCGCGGCCTGCACGTCCGAGCCGACCTCGGCCGTGCCGCCGACCACCGACCACGGAACCGTCAGCGTCTCGCCCACCGGGATCGCCGGAGCGGAGACGGTGAACGTGGCCGGCGCGGTGCCCGAGTCGCCCTCGGTCACCGTCACGTCGGAGACGTCCACCCCCAGCGGCTCGTCGTCGGCGACGGTGACGGTGCCGCTTCCCGTGCCGACCGTGGCGTTCACCGGGTCGGCCAGCTGCACGGTGAGCTGCTCGTCCGGCTCGACCGCGCTGTCGCCGACGACGGACAGGTGCACCGTGGCCGAGGTCTGCCCGGCCGGGATGATCGCGACCCCGTGCGCCCCGGCGTAGTCGGAGGGCGCCGTGGCGGTGCCGTCCTGCGTGGACCAGGCCACCTGCACGTCCTGCCCGCTGGCTGCGGACAGCGTGACCGGCACCGAGACGTCGGTGAGGCTGGTGTTCCCCTCCGCCACCTGCACGTCGCCGACCGAGACCACGGGTGCGGCGTCGTCGTCGTGCACCGTCACCACCGCGGCACCCCCGGCGACTCGCACACTGTGCGAGATCCCGAGCACCTGCAGCGGAAGCTCCCGGTCCGGCTCGTCGAACGCGTTGTCGGCGACCAGCACCGGCAGCTCGGCGCTGGTGGCGCCCTGGGCGACCGGCGCGGTCTGCGCCGACCCGTCGCCGACGGTGTAGGTGACCGTGAGGTCGAACGGCGCCGGCTGGGACAGGGTCAGGGTCGCCGACCCCCGCGTCCCTTCCGTCACCTCGGTGTCGGCCACCGAGGCGGTGACGTACTGCGCTGGTACCTCGAGGTCGGCGTCGTCGGCCGGCCGGGTGAGCGCGATGCCGTTCCACACCGAGTTCGCCACCGCGATGCCCCGTGCGCCGCCGAGGTCCAGGACCGCGAACCCCTTCACGTAGCCGGTCTGCCCGGTCCCCGACGAGCCGTAGGTGTCCGAGCCCCAGGCGAGCACCGACCCGTCGGCGCGCACGGCGAAGAACGTGTCGCTGTAGTCCGACTCGACGTCGAGCACCGGAGCACCCGGAGGCAGGGTCACCTTCACCGGCGTCTCCTGCAGGTTCCCGGTCGCGACCCCCGCCACGTCGAGGGAGTGGTTGAGGTTCTTCCCCCACATCCAGAGCGAACCGTCCTCCGTGAGGGCGGCCGCGGCCGAGGAGCCCATCGTCACGTCGACGACGCCGGAACCGAGCCCGGTGACCCGGCGCAGGTCGTTGACGTCGTAGATGGTGTGCGGCCGTCCCAGCGTCGTGTCGTAGCCGGCGCACGACCACACGCTGCCGTCGGCCTTGCGCACGAGCGCGCCGCCGCCGTCGCCCGAGGCGATCTGGACGACGCCGGTACCGAAGCGTGCGTTGGTGGTGGCGAGGTTCCGCCTCACCGCCTTGGTGGAGTCGGTGCCGCCGTCGCAGCGGTCCACGCCCCAGGTGCGGACGGTTCCGTCGGCCATGACGGCGTAGGCGGAGTTCTCGCCGAGCTCGACCTGCACCACACCCGTCAGCGGCTGCTGCTGGTCGGTGAGCACCGGGACCGGCACCGGCCGGGACGCCACCGTGCTGCCGTCACCGAGCTGGCGGTTCCCGTTGTCCCCCCACGACACGACGCTGCCGTTCGACCGCAGCGCGAGGACCGCGTCGGCGTCTGCGGAGACCGAGGCCACCCCGTTGAGCTGGCTGCCGGCCTCGCCGCCCACGTTGAGCACGCTGACCGGCGTCCAGCGGTCGGTGCTGGTGCCGTCGCCGAGGCGGCCGGACCAGTTCATACCCCAGGAACGGACGGTCCCGTCGGCGAGCACGGCCAGACCCGTGGTGTCCGAGGACTCCACCTGCCGGACGGTGCTGCCCAGCGAGCCCACCTGGACCGGCGTGGCGTAGGGCAGGCTCTGGTTCGCCCGAGGCGGGAGGCCGACGCCGATGGCCGAGCCCCAGGCACTGACCGATCCGGTGATGCCGCCGGTCGGGCCGTCCGGGCTGGCTGGGTCGCAGTCGTCGTCCCGGTCGTTGCCGAGCCGCTCGTAGGCGCCCGGGTGGACGTCGGCGCGGGTGTCGTCGCAGTCGGGGGTGGCCGTCCAGCCGTCCTCGTCCGCGTCGGGTGCCAGCACCGAGACCGACCACTGGTGGGTCGTCGTCCTGGTGCCCGCTGTGACGGAGACCGCGACCACGTGCTCCCCCACCGCGTCCTCCGACGGGGCGTAGGTGAGGCTCGAGGCGCTCCCCTCGACGGGGTCCCCGTCCACCGACCAGGCGTAGGAGATCAGGTCACCGTCGGGGTCGGAGGCGCTCACCTGCAGCGGCACGGTCGAACCCGTCGTGATGGTGACGGGGGAATCCGGGCTGGCCGAGGAGACCACGGGCGCGCGGTCCCCGCCGGTCACGGTGACCTGGGCGAAGTCCGTGGCCTGGCGGCCGTTGTCGTCGGTCACCTGCACGGCGACCGTGCGCGAGGTGTCCACGTGCACGGCCGGCCGCGCGCCGGTGGCGTCGTCGAACTGCCCGTCGCCGTCGAGGTCCCAGGCGTAGCTGCGGATGAGTGCGGCGGCCGGGGAGGGATGCGACCCGGTGGCGTCGAGGGTGACCTCGCCGTGCGGGGCGGTGTAGGGACCGCCGGCGTCGGCCTCCGGGTGCACCTCGTCCACCCGCTGCTCGAGCGAGGAGACGACGTCGTCCCACCCTGCCGCGGAGTCCGCCAACGCCTGCCGCATGCCCGCGTTCGCGGCGAGCACGTCGTCGAACATGCCGAGCACCTGGTCCTTGGTCATCGTCCGGACCTGGCCGTCGGCCACCCAGTCGTTTTCCAGGGCGGTGATGTCCGCGGCGCTCGCTCCACGGTTGAGCAGCGTGCGCCGCTCGTCGGGGGTGAACCCGCTGGTGCGGACCCGCTCGCGGAACGCGGCGCCGGCGTCGAGCGCGCCGGTGACGTCGTCGATCT
>JBQCIO010000261.1:0-3624 GCA_051953655.1 Motilibacteraceae bacterium | reverse complement strand
GACACGACGCCGCCGACCACGACGATCACGTCCGCACCGGTCGATCCGACCGACAGCTCGTCGGCCTCCTTCTCCTTCACCGCCGACGACGGCACCGGCTCAGGTGTCGCCTCCTCGCAGTGCAGCCTGGACGGAACTGCGTTCAGCGCTTGCTCAAGCCCGGTCGGCTACCCGCAGCTGGTCGACGGAAGCCACACCTTCCGGGTGCGCTCTGTCGACGCCGCGGGCAACGTCGAGAACCCCGTGTCCTACACGTGGACGGTCGACACCGTCGCGCCGGTCACGACGATCACCTCGACGCCGGCCGACCCGAGCAAGACCGCGGCGCCGACGTTCGCCTTCACGGTGGACGGCACCGGCTCCGGGGTCGCGGGGTCCGAGTGCAGCCTGGACGGAGCCGCCTTCACGGCCTGCACGAGCCCGGTCGCCTACAGCGGCCTGGCCGACGGGGCGCACACGTTCCAGGTCCGCTCCACCGACGCGGCCGGCAACACCGAGCAGCCGCGCTCGTACGGGTGGAGCATCGACACGGTCGCGCCGACCGCGACGATCACGTCGTCGCCGCCGGACCCGACCGCCGACACGTCGGCGAGCGTCGATTTCACCACTGCCGACGTCGGTTCCGGCGTCGCCCGGGTGCAGTGCAGCCTGGACACCGCAGCGTGGGCCTACTGCACCTCTCCGGTCTCCTACACCGCGCTGCCCGACGGGCGGCACACCGTCCGGGTCCGGGCGACCGACCGCGCGGCCAACGTGGGCGAGCCCGCATCGGTCTCCTGGCTGGTCGACACCGTCGCCCCGACGTTGGCCCCGACGATCAGCCCGTCGCCGACCTACCTCGGCGACGTCGCGACGGTCACCCCCAACGCCACCGACGACGGGTCCGGCGTGGCCTCCGCGTTGTGCGGGACCCCGGCGACCGACAGCGCCGGTTACCACTCGGTGGTGTGCACGGCGACCGACCACGCGGGCAACACCACCAGCATCGCGTTCCCCTACCTGGTCCAGTACCGGATCTCCGCGTTCCCCAGCCCAGTCCCGGACTCGAAGTGGAAGGCGGGTCAGACGGTCCCGATCAAGGCGACGCTCTCAGACGGTGCGGGCACCGCGCTCTCCGACGCGCAGTCGGAGGCACTCGCCGCAGACTGCCGGGTGCAGTTCATGGCGACGGGCGTGCAGCCGATCCTGACCCCGGTTTGCATGAAGTACGACACGGCCAAGCACCAGTTCGTCTACCCCTGGCACCTGGACAAGTCACCCACCGGCAGCGCCACGCTCACGGTCCAGGTGACCTACCCGGGCTGGCAAACGCCGGCCGGGCGGACGGAGACCATCACGATCACCGGCTGACCGCTGCCCCCCTCGGCCTGGCGGCGAAGGGCAACGCAGGCTTCATCGTTCGCGTACTCCCCGACAGAGTGGGTGGGCCCCACCAACTACGCCCGCCATGAGCGCGCCTTGCCCAAGGTCGACGACCAGGAGTTCTGCAGGGCAGCGGATTTGTGGGGCCGTCAGGACACCCATGTGTCCGGACTGGGCGGCACAGGACGGCACAGGACGGCACCAGATGGGCGCGCCCGGCAGGGATCGAACCTGCGACCGTCGGATTAGAAGATGAACCAGACCCGTGACCCAGCGTCCGTGCCGGTCCGGCTGGTGCTGTTTCCGCAGGTCAGGTCCATGATCTCGTTCCGGCCCGTCCGGTCCGTGCTGACGTGTGCTGGGCTGTTGGGCCCCACATCGGCCCCACATTGATCTTGACTCTGGTTAGTCCCGGGTGGCTCCCCGTGCGCGCAGCAGTGCTGCCGGTGCTGCTCAGGAGGTGGGGGAACCATTACTGCAAGAGGTCCGCGTCGGCGTGCCCTGACCGTCAGTGGGCAGACCTGTGGTTCACCGGCCGGCCCTGAACAGGGACGTCGAGCTGGGCCAGGAGTTGACGGACGCGGGCCTCGATGTCGTCGACGATCCGGCGCACCGTCTCGAGGTCCTGCCCGGCGGGGTCGTCGACGGGCCAGTCCTCGTAGCGCTTGCCGGGGAAGATGGGGCAGGTTTCGCCGCACCCCATGGTGATGACGACGTCGGCGGCCTGGACGAGGTCGGCGTCGAGCAGGGTGGGGATGTGGTCGTCCACCGGCAGGCCGCGCTCGGCCAGGACCTGGGCGACGACGGGGTTGACGCCGGCGCCGGGCTCGGAGCCGGCAGAGCGGACCTGGACGGCGTCGCCGGCCAGGTGCCGGGTGAGGACCTGGGCGGCCACCGAGCGGCCGGAGTTGTGGATGCAGGCGAAGAGGACGGAGGGTTGGTCGGTCACGGCAGGTTCTCCTGTCGGTAAGGGGTTCAGCGGGTGCCGGCGACGGCGGCCGGGGTGGTGGGGTAGAAGCGTTGGCGGGCCCATAGGGCGACGTAGACGAGGGCGACCAGGACGGGCACCTCGATGAGCGGGCCGACGACGCCCGCGAGCGCCTGTCCGCTGGTGACCCCGAAGGTGCCGATCGCGACGGCGATGGCGAGCTCGAAGTTGTTGCCGGCGGCGGTGAACGCGAGGGTGGCGGTCTTGGCGTAGCCAAGGTGCAGCCGGATCCCGAGGGCGAACGAGCCGGCGAACATGAGGACGAATTAGGCCAGCAGCGGCAGCGCGATGCGGGCGACGTCGAGCGGGTGCGAGGTGATCGCGTCGCCCTGCAGGGCGAAGAGCATGACGATGGTGAACAGCAGCCCGTAGAGGGCGACCGGGCCGATCTTCGGCAGGAACCGCTGCTCGTACCAGGCGCGGCCGCGGGCCCGTTCGCCGAGGGTGCGGGTGAGGTAGCCGGCCAGCAGCGGGATGCCGAGGAAGACCAGCACCGAGAGCACGATGGCCCAGACGCTGAACTGCGCCGAGGTGGTGGGCAGGCCGAGCCAGTGCGGGAGCACCTGCAGGTAGAACCAGCCCAGCGCGCCGAAGGCGAGGATCTGGAACACCGAGTTCAGGGCGACCAGCACCGCGGCGGCCTCCCGGTCACCGCACGAGAGGTCGTTCCAGATCAGCACCATCGCGATGCAGCGGGCCAGCCCGACGATGACCAGGCCGGTGCGGTAGGCGGGCAGGTCCGGCAGCGCCAGCCAGGCCAGGGCGAACATCAGCGCCGGCCCGACGGCCCAGTTCAGCACCAGCGAGGGCACCAGCAGCCGCCGGTCGCCGGTGACCCGGCCGAGCTCGCCGTAGCGGACCTTGGCCAGCACCGGGTACATCATCAGCAGCAGCCCGACCGCGATCGGCAGGCTGACCCGGCCGACCTGCACCGCGGACAGGGCGTCGTCCAGGCCGGGCACGAGCCGGCCCAGCAGCAGCCCGGCGGCCATCGCGGCCAGGATCCAGACGGGCAGGAACCGGTCGAGGGTGGACAGCCGGCCCAGCACCGGGGTGTCGAGGTCGGGGGCGGGGGTCTCGGCGACGGTGTCGCTCATGGCTCCTACAGGGCGTCGGGGGAGGGCGGTGGCGTGTCAGCAGGGGCGGCGGCGCTCGCCGGCGCCGGCGGCCAGGGCGGCGAGGTCACCGAGGGTGCCGGCGAGGGCGTCCAGCGCGTGGGGGGCCAGGCGGTAGTAGGTGAACCGGCCGCAGGGTTCCTGCTGGACCAGGCCGGC
>JBQCIO010000260.1:0-9869 GCA_051953655.1 Motilibacteraceae bacterium | reverse complement strand
AGGCTCGCAGCGCGGTCACCGCGTCCGGGGCCGCCGGGTCGCAGTCGGCCAGGAAGGTGCCGCACCGCTCGGCCTCGTCCGCCTCACCGATCCGCGCCGCGGCCTCCGCCAGCGCGCCGAGCGCGCGCAGGAACCCCTGGTTGGGCACGTGCGCCCACGGCACCGGGCCGTGCCCCTTCCACCCGCTGCGGCGCAGCGCGTCGAGCCCCCGGTGGTAGCCGGTGCGGGCATAGGCGTAGGCCTCGACGTCACTGGCGTCGCGCAGCGCCGCCTCGGCGAGCACCGCCCAGGCCAGGCTCGACGTCGGCGTGGCGGCGGCCACCCGCGCGGGGTCCTCCCCCGCCGCGAGCTGCTCCCGCGGCCCGGGGTCGTCGGGCAGCAGCGTGGGCGGGGGTCCGGCGAGCAGGTTCTCGGGCATCCCCCCATCCTGCCGGTCAGCCGCAGGTGCCGCCCCGGCGGGCCGCCCCGGCGGGGGTAGGGCAGGCTTCCGCTCCATGAGCGCGCCCGAGAGCCTGTCCGCCAGCTCGTCCACCAGCTCGTCCACCGGTCGTCACGTCGACGTCGGCGACACCCGGCTGTGGGTCGTCGAGCGCGGGCGGGAGGACGCCGTGCCGCTGCTCGTGCTGCACGGCGGCCCCGGGCTGGACCACCACGAGTTCGCGGACTACCTCGACCCGCTGGGCGACCTGGTGCGCCTGGTGCTCGTGGACCTGCGGGCGCAGGGGCTCTCCGACCGGGACAGCGACCCGGCCACCTGGACGATCGACCAGATGGCGCGCGACGTCGACGCGCTCGGGAAGGCGCTCGGTGGGCGCTACGCCGTGCTGGGTCACTCCTACGGCGCCTTCGTGGCGCTGGCCCACGCGGTGTCGCTGCCGGGTGCAGCGGTAGCCACCGTCGTCTCCTGCGGGGTGCCCTCGTTCGGCTGGCTCGACGGCGTCGAGGCGAACCTGGCCACGTTCGAGCCCGAGCACCTGCGCGAGCAGGTGGCGGCGTCCTGGGCCCGGGAGGAGTCGGTGTCCACCCCGGAGGAGTTCGCCGAGCTGATGCACGACCAGGAGCCCTTCCACTTCGCCGACCCGCTGGACCCACGGATCGCCGACTACCAGCGCCGCACCGCCGGCACCGTCTACGCCCCCGACGTCCTGCGCGCGATGGCGGCCAGCGGCTACGGCGGCCTCGACGTCGAGGACCGGCTCGGCGCGGTGACCTCCCCGCTGCTCGCACTGGCCGGCCGGCACGACCGCACCTGCCCCGCCGACGCCGCCGGTGTCATCGCCGCCGGCGTCCCCGACGGCCGGGCCGTGGTCTTCGAGCGCAGCGGCCACATGCCGTTCGTGGAGGAGCAGGAGGCCTACCTGGACGCCGTGCGCAGCTTCCTCGCGGGGGTGGTCTGAGCCGGCCCGCGTCGGAACGATCACGGCCCCGTGATCACTTGTCGCCGCCCCCGTGGAATGCCGTGGGGGCGGCGACAACGTGATGGGGGCTGACCGGCTCGTCGGGCTGCTCAGCGCGAGGCCGCCCGGCGGAAGGCCCGCTCGAACCGCTCGATGATGACCGCGGGCGTCCACAGCTCCGCCCAGACGAACCGGACGACCTCGAAGCCCAGGTTCCGCAACGCATCCTCTCTGAGCTTCCCCCGCCAGACGCGCTCCCCCGGGTCGTCGCTGCGCCCGGGATCGAGCCGGGGGTCGGCGGCACGCGGGTCCGAGCTGCTCGACCGGCCGTACTTGTCCCTGCCGTCGAACTCGCCGATGGTCCGCTGCTCCCTGAACAGGAAGTCGACACGACCCACCAGCCGGTCGGCGTCGTCCCGGATGTCCACCTGCAGCTCGGGGACCGGCAGTCCTCCACTGACGACGACCAGCCGGCCGAGCGACTCACCCACGGACTCCGAGCGGCCGTCGGACATCTGGACCACCCGGGCGGCAGCGGCGGCTCCGGACCACGATCGCTGACGTTCGAGCACCTCGCGCACCTCCGCCGGGCTGGCTCGGCGCAGCGCCGCGTCCGTCACGACGAGGCCGGTGGCGAGGGACGAGGTGCGGGCGACGTCGACCGCCGTTCGCGCGACCGAGGTGACGAGCAGCCCGTCCCTCACACAGACGTCGTCGGGCGACATCTCACCCTGATGGTGGCGCACGCCTGCCCCCACACGACCGTGCCGCTCGTCGGACCGCCACAGATGCACGGCGGACAGGTCGAGATCGTGGTCCGGCAGACGGTGCAGCACTGCGGCCGTCGGCCCGCACAGGACCGAGCGGCCACCGACCGCCCCCACCGCCGCGCGGGCGACGAGCAGGTGCCGGCCGTGCTCGTCGAGGTGCTCCCAGAAGGATGTCTCGGCGTAGGCGCCGTGACGCGCTCGCACCCATTCGCCGCGGTCGAGCTTGCGTCGGATCTCGCCCGCGGACCAGCCGGCGGCGAGGGCCTGCTTGCGGTAGAAGACCTGGCCCAACGATGGAAGGCCCAGCTCGTGCGCTGCCGTCATGCGCCGGATGGTGCACGCCTCGGAGCAGGGTCGGCAGCGACGGAGACGACTGCTGTGGACAGTGGCGGGGCTTCAGCGAGGCTGTGGACGGCGCGAGGCCGTACCGCCCCCATCACGTTGTCGCCGCCCCCGCGTAATCCCACGGGGGCGGCGACAAAGGATCACGGGGCCGTGATCGTTCCGGCCGGGGCCGGGGTTACTTGATCTTGGTGCCCGTGCTGCGCAGGTTCTCGCAGGCGACGACGACGCGCTGGGCCATGCCGGCCTCGGCGAGCTTGCCGTAGGTGCGCGGGTCGTAGGCCTTCTTGTTGCCGACCTCGTCGTCCACCTTCAGGACGCCGTCGTAGTTCTTGAACATGTGGTCGACGATCGGGCGGGTGAAGGCGTACTGGGTGTCGGTGTCGACGTTCATCTTCACGACGCCGTAGTCCAGGGCCTCGCGGATCTCGGACAGGAGCGAGCCGGAGCCGCCGTGGAAGACCAGGTCGAGCGGCTTGTCCTTGCCGTACTTGGCGCCGACGGCGTCCTGGATCTCCTTGAGGATCGACGGGCGCAGCTTGACGTTGCCCGGCTTGTAGACGCCGTGCACGTTGCCGAAGGTGGCGGCCACCAGGTAGCGGCCGCGCTCGCCCAGGCCCAGCTTCTCGACCGTGGCGAGGCCGTCCTCGGGCGTGGAGTAGAGCTTGGCGTTCTCCTTGGCCTCGATGCCGTCCTCCTCGCCGCCGACGACGCCGATCTCGATCTCGAGGATCGTCTTGGCCTGCGCGGACTTCTCGAGCAGCTCCTCGGCGATGTCGAGGTTCTCGTGCAGCTCCACCGCCGAGCCGTCCCACATGTGCGACTGGAACAGCGGCTCCTGCCCGTTCGCCACCCGCTCGCGCGAGATGTCGATGAGCGGGCGCATGAACCCGTCGAGCTTGTCCTTCGGGCAGTGGTCGGTGTGCAGCGCGATGTTGACGTCGTACTTGGCGGCGACGACGTGGGCGAACTCGGCCAGGGCGGACGCGCCGGTGACCATGTCCTTGACCAGCTGGCCGGAGGCGAACTCCGCGCCGCCCCAGGAGACCTGCACGATGCCGTCGGACTCGGCCTCGGCGAAGCCGCGGATCGCGGCGACGATGGTCTGCGACGAGGTGCAGTTGATCGCCGGGTAGGCGAAGGCGCCGGCCTTCGCGCGGGCGATCATCTCGGCGTAGACCTCGGGGGTGGCGATGGGCACGTCAGCACTCCTCAGGCAGAACGGGTTGGCGGTGGACGACGCGCGCGGGCGTCGTCGGCCGCGGTCCGTGGCGCATCCTGCCACGCACCGGGCCGGCGGTGAACCGTCCCGGCCCGGAGCGCGACGCCGGCGGCGACGTCGGCGGCAGCCTCAGGCGACGGTGACCTCCGGGCACAGGTAGACGTCCTGCACCGCGTGCAGCAGCGCGACGCCCTCGGCCATCGGCCGCTGGAACGCCTTGCGTCCGGTGATCAGGCCGGTCCCGCCGGCCCGCTTGTTCACCACCGCCGTGCGGACGACGGCCGCCAGGTCTCCCCCGCCGCTGGAGGCCCCGCCGGAGTTGATCAGCCCGGCGCGGCCGGCGAGGTTGTTGAGCACCTGCCAGCGGCACAGGTCGATCGGGTGGTCGGTGGCCAGCTGGCCGTACATCCGCTTGTCCGTCTTGCCGTAGGACTGGCCGCTGCGCGCCTTCACCGCCGGGAAGCCGCCGTTCTGGGTGGGCAGCTTCTGCTTGATGATGTCGGCCTGCACGGTGGCCCCGAGGTGGTTCGCCTGCGCGGTGAGGTCGGCCGAGGTCTCGTGGTTGGTCCCGTCGATGGTGAAGCCCGGGTTGCGCAGGTAGCACCACAGGACGGTGGCCATGCCCAGCTCGTGCGCGTGGGCGAACAGCTCGGCCACCTCGGTGAGCTCGCGGCCGGCGTCGTCGGAGCCGAAGTAGACGGTGGCGCCCACCGCGGCCGCGCCCAGGTTCCACGCCTCGCGCACCGTGCCGTAGAGCCGCTGCTTGTGCTCGTTGGGGAACGTGAGCAGCTCGTTGTGGTTCACCTTGCAGATGAAGGGGATCCGGTGCGCGTAGGAGCGCGACACCGCCCCCAGCACACCGAAGGTCGACGCCACCGCGTTGCAGCCGCCCTCGATGGCCAGCTCGAGGATCCCCTCGGGGTCGAAGTAGCGCGGGTTGACGCTGAACGAGGCGCCGGCGGAGTGCTCGATGCCCTGGTCCACCGGCAGGATCGAGAGGTAGCCGGTGCCGGCCAGGCGCCCGTGCCCGAACAGCTGCCCGAGGCTGCGCAGCACCTGCGGCGAGCGGTCGGTCCGCGCGGAGACGCGGTCCAGGAAGTCCGGGCCCGGCAGGGCGAGCAGATCGCTGGGCACCGCCGGCTGGTGCTCGAGCAGCCCCGGGGCCGCATCACCGAGCAGCTCGACGATCCGGTCGATCCCGACCGGTCCGGCGCCGGCCGCACGCTGCACCTCCAGGTCCGACCCGCTCCGGCCGGGGGCACGGCGGTCGGGGGCACCACGATCGGTTGCGCTGCGGACGTCGGTGGTCATGGCGGCTCCTCCCGCTGGCTCGCGCGGTCCCCCCGAGCCTCCCCAGCGAGGTGCCGGACGAACAGGGCCGCACGTCCCGGCAGGGCGGAGACGAGGCGTCCCGGCGGGACGGAGACGGGGCGTCCCGGTAGGGCGGATGCAACCTGACCGGCTCCCAGGCGTCTTTCGGGTGCGGGGCCGCAGCGGCCCGGCACCTGATGTCGACCGGGAGCGCCTGATGACCCACCCGCCCGTCCCCTCCGACGACCTCGGCCCGGACCGGCCCGAGCCGCGTCGCCGTGCCCGGGCACCGCTCGCGGTGGCGGCGGCGGTCGCCGTCGCCGCGGCCGGCCTCGGGGCCGGGGCGCGGCTCGGCCGGGGAGGGGACGGCCCCGTGGGCGCCGCGCCGGCGGCCGGCACCACCCCGACCGCGACCCCGCCGCCCGCCAGCAGCACCCCGAGCAGCACGCCCAGCCCGGCGGGACCCACCGGGGCCGGCACGCCCACCACCACCGCACCGAGCCAGGCCGCGTCGCCGACCGCCGCGACGGCGACCACCACCACCCCGACCACGACGCCGGCAGCAGCTCGCGCGGCGAGCGCGTGGGACGTCGACGGCGACGGCCGGGCCGACCGGGTGGCGGTGCGCCGCACCCCCGCGGGCGGCTGGGAGGTGGCGCTCGCACCGACGTCGACCGGCGAGCTGACCACCTCGCCGCTGCTGCCCGAGTGGCTCGTCGAGGACCCGGTGGTGGCCGGCAGCGCCGACCTGGACCGCGACGGCCGCGCGGAGGTGCTGCTGCGGACGTTCCACGGCGCCACCGGCGACGGCTACCTGGTGGTGCGCTGGGCCCGGCAGACCGGGCTGGTCGTCCTCGCCGGGGACGCGCCCTGGCAGCTGTCCACCGTGGGCAGCATGAGCGGCCCGAGCAGCTTCGCCTGCCTGGACGCGCTGCCCGACCACGCCGGGCGGGAGGTCGTGACCGTGGAGTCGACCCGGCAGGGACCGGTGACCGAGGAGCCGACCTACGACGGCACCGTCACCACCTGTGGCTTCGACGCCCGCGACCGCGCCACCGCGTTGCAGCGCAAGCCCTTCTCCGGGGTGCGCACCGAGGAGCTGGGGGAGCTCTTCCAGGGCGGCCCGAAGACCTGCGGCGTCAGCTGGCGATGAGCAGCGTCAGCGGGGGTCGCCCGGGCGGGGCGCGCCGTGGCCGGCCGCGAGGTCGGCCCAGCGGCGGACCCAGGCGTGCATCGCGATGCCGGCAGCCACCCCCGCGTTGATCGACCGGGTGGAGCCGTACTGCGCGATCGACACGACGACGTCGGCCGCCGCCCGCGCCGGCTCGGACAGCCCGGGTCCCTCCTGCCCGAACAGCAGCAGCGACTGCCGCGGCAGCTCGGTGGTCTCCAGCGGCACCGCGCCGGGCAGGTTGTCCACGCCGACCACGGCCAGCCCCTGCTCCCGCGCGTAGGCCAGCAGCGCCTCGACGTCGGGATGGTGGCGCACGTGCTGGTAGCGGTCGGTCACCATCGCGCCGCGCCGGTTCCAGCGGCGACGTCCCACCACGTGCACTTCGCGGGCCAGGAAGGCGTTCGCGGTGCGCACCACGGTCCCGATGTTGAGGTCGTGCTGCCAGTTCTCGATCGCCACGTGGAACGGATGGCGGCGGGCGTCGAGGTCGGCGACCACCGCCTCCAGCCGCCAGTACCGGTAGCGGTCCACGACGTTGCGCCGGTCGCCGCCGGCCAGCAGCTCGGGGTCGTAGCGGGGGTCGTCCGGCCACGGACCCTCCCACGGGCCGACGCCGACGCCGGGCTCGCCGGCCCCCAGCAGCGTTGCGTCGGGCTGCGTGTCGTCGTCGGGCACGAGCGCCAACGCTAACCGGCAGGATCCGGTACAGCCGTGACGGCGCGGTTAGGCTCGACGACGTGGGGCGACACAGCAGGCCGGAGGCGGCGCCGAGCCGTGCGCCGTGGCAGCGCCCGGTCGTGGTGCTGGCGGCGCTGCTCGTGGTGCTGGCCGTGGTGGCCGTCGTCCTGGCCACCCAGGGCTCCGACGACGCCGGCGCCCGCGCCGACGTCCAGACCACGCCCGCGCCGATCAGCTCGACGAGCCCCACGCCGACCCCGGCACCCACCTCGCCCACCCCGTCGCCGGCCGCCACTCCCGCGACCAGCGCGCCCGCGTCCACCGCGCCGACGCCGGCCGCCAGCGCCACCCCCTCCCCCACGCCCCCGCCGCTGCTGTCGTTCACCGTGCTGCGGACCGCCTGGATCTCGGTCACCGACAGCAGCGGACACCAGCTGGTGGCGCGCGTCTTCCGGGCCGGGGAGAAGGCCTCCTACGACGGACCGGCGTTCACCGTGCGCACCGGCAACGCCGGCGGGGTGCGCTTCGTCGTCGACGGCAAGCCCCGGTCGCTGGGCGGCAGCGGGCAGGTCGAGTCCTTCACGGTGCGCGGCTGAAGTCCTCTCAGGGACCCTTCCGGCCGCTCGGCTAGCCTCGACGTCGTGACCGTCGCCCTCGGCCCGTCGTGGCTGGCCCCCGACCAGCTGCTCGCCACCTTCGGCCTCATCGGCCTGCTCGTGGTGATCTTCGCCGAGTGCGGGCTGCTCGTCGGCTTCTTCCTGCCCGGCGACACCCTGCTGTTCTCCGCCGGCGTCATCGTGGCCGAGAACAAGACCGGCCTGCCGCACTCGATCTGGCTGGTGTGCGCCCTGGTTGCCGCGGCGGCGGTGCTGGGGAACTGGGTGGGCTACGTCATCGGCTACCGCGCCGGGCCGGCGGTGTTCAACAAGCCCGACTCGCGCCTGTTCAAGCACGAGCACGTGGAACGGGCCGCCAGGTTCTTCGAGCGCTGGGGCGCACACTCCGTCGTGCTGGCGCGGTTCGTCCCGGTGGTGCGCACCTTCATCACGGTGATGGCCGGCGCCAGCCGGATGCCGCTGCGCCAGTACCTGCTCTACAGCCTGGTCGGCGGCGTCGCCTGGGCGTTCGGCGTCACCCTGCTCGGCTACTTCATCGGCCCCAAGGTGCCGTTCATCGGCGACCACATCGACCTGATCCTGCTCGGCGCCGTGCTGCTCTCGGTGGTGCCGATCGGGTTCTCGCTGCTGGCCACCCGCCGCAAGGCCCCGCGGCGCCAGGCGGAGCGGTCGCCCGGTCGGGTAGCCGACGACGTCGACTGAGGGGTGGCCGACGACGTCGACTGAGGGACCCCCCGGGCGCACCCCTAGGCTTCGGGGCCATGACCGACCTGAACGACGCGAGCGACCTCTCGACCCGTGACCTGCTGCTGGCCGACATCCGCGAGAAGGCCGTCGTGCACGGCCGGGTGGTGCTGAGCTCGGGGCGGGAGGCCGACTACTACGTCGACCTGCGCCGGGTCACCCTCGACGGCGCCACGGCACCGCTGGTAGGGCAGGTCATGCTCGACCTCACCGCCGACTGGGACTACGACGCCGTCGGCGGCCTGACGCTGGGCGCGGACCCGGTGGCCACCGCGATGCTGCACGCCGCCGCGGCCCAGGGTCGCCGGCTGGACGCGTTCGTGGTGCGCAAGAGCGAGAAGCAGCACGGGCTGCAGCGGCGGATCGAGGGCCCCGACGTCGCCGGCCGGCGGGTGCTGGCGGTGGAGGACACGTCCACCACCGGCGGGTCGGTGCTCACCGCGGTGGAGGCGCTGCGCGAGGCCGGCGCTGAGGTCGTCGGCGTCGCGGTGATCGTGGAGCGCGGCGCGGCGCCGAAGGTGGCCGAGGCCGGGCTGGAGTACCGGGCCGCGTTCTCGCTGGCGGACCTCGGGCTGGAGTAGCCGGGGCAGCAGCCGCCCCTCTCACCCAAATTGGTCGCTTACGGCCGTGTTAATCCCCGGCGGTAAGCGACCAATGGTCACGTTGACGTGATCTTTGGCCGGCGGACCGGCCACGGACCACGGGTCAGTGCTTGCGCCGGCGCAGCAGCCGCCAGACCACGACCAGGGCGAGGACGCCGGCCAGGACCGGGGCCAGGCGCTTGAGGACCGGGGTGCCGGCGGTGCCGAGCAGGTCGATCGGCTCGGCGCCGGGGCGCGGCGGGACGACGCGCGGGCCGGGCGGCGGGGTGGTCGGGGGCACCGGGGCCGGGGCCTCGCGCACCGCCTCGGGCGGGATGACACCGGGCTCCGCGGGCAGCTCGGCGGCCACCGCGGCCCCGGGGGCGACCTCGCCGGTGGCGGCGGGCGTGGGCGCCGGCTCGGCCACGTGGGTGCCGGCCGAGATCTGCTCGGCCAGGCAGGCGGAGAACTGCCCGATGATCTTGCCGCCGACGTCGGCCATCACGCCGCGGCCGAACTGGGCCGGCTTGCCGGTGATGGCCAGGTCCGTGACGACCTTGACCTTGGTCGAGCGCTCACCCTCCGAGTGCAGGGTGGCGTGCACCGTGGCGGCCGCGGTGCCGGTTCCCCGGGCCTCCTTGCCGTGCGCCTCGATGACCGCGCGGTGGTTCTCGGCGTCCTTCTCGGCGAAGCGCGCCTGGCCACCGTAGGTGACCATGATCGGCCCGACCTTGACCTTCACCTTCCCGGTGAACGAGTCGCCGTCGATCGTCTCCAGCGTGGCCCCCGGCATGCAGGGGGCGATCCGCTCCACGTCCAGCAGGACGTCCCACGCCTCGGCGACGGGGACGGGGACGGTGAACTCGTGCTCCAGCTCCACGCCAGACTTCCTCTCACGTTGACGGCCGACGCGCCCACGGTACGCACGGCACGAATGGCGCCGCGGGGCGGGGGGGGCGGGGCCCCCCCCCCCGGGGGGGCCAAAGAGAAGCACCCCAAAAGAAAAGGACCCCCCCCTCGGCGGCGCCCCCCC
>JBQCIO010000259.1:0-19235 GCA_051953655.1 Motilibacteraceae bacterium | reverse complement strand
ACTCTTTCTTTTATATTTTATTTTTGGTTATTTTCACTTTATTTTAATTACCACGGCAGGGGTTCTGGGTCAGGCGTCCTTCACCGAGGTCATCGTCGCGAAGACGACGAGGTTGCCCAGGTAGCGGTGGTTCGCCTTGTCGTAGGTGCCGCCGCAGGTGATCAGGCGCAGGCCGGGGTGGTCGAGGTTTCCGTAGACGTCGGCGGTGGGGAACTGGTCCTTGGAGTAGACCTTCCCGCCGGTCACCGTGAAGACGGCGACCTTGCCGTCGGCGCGGGCCACCTCGACCGTGTCGCCGGGAACCAGCTTGCCCAGCTGGTAGAACGCCGCAGGGTCGCCGTTCCAGGTGACGTGGCCCTCCACGACCGCCGGGCCCATCGAGCCCGGCGTGGGGGCGCCGGTGTACCAGCCGACCTGGCCGGGCTCGGACGGCGCCTTCAGCTCGCCGCTGGGCTCGAGGCCCTCGCCGACGAGCGGCTGGTCCAGGTGCATCTTGGGGATGACGATCCGCACCGGCTTCGACGACGGCAGGGCCGGCGCCGCAGCAGGGCCCTTCGGTGTCGCCGCCGCCACCACTCTCTCCGACGAATTGTCGGAGGAGGGCAGAGCAGACGGCGAGGCGGACGACGTGGTCGAGGCGCCGGACGACGAGGGCGTGGCGCTCGGCGCGCCGGCCACGGTCACGGACGACGGCGCGGGCGGGGGAGTCGGCTGGTGCGTCGCCGCCCAGCCGATGCTGCCCACGCCCAGGGTGGCCAGGCCGGCGGCCGCCGCGGTGAGGACACCGCGACGACCGCCGAACCGGGTGACTGCCACGACGTCAGCGGCTGCCGGCCGCCGTGCGACGGCGGGCGACCAGCAGGGCGCCGGCGCCGGCCAGGGCGCCGCCGCCGAACACGATGGCGGGAAGGTCGGCCGGGCCCGAGGAGCCGGTGCCGGTGT
The DNA here is from genome assembly GCA_051953655.1 of Motilibacteraceae bacterium. Classification (GTDB taxonomy): domain Bacteria; phylum Actinomycetota; class Actinomycetes; order Motilibacterales; family Motilibacteraceae; genus JBQCHF01. The sequence continues at coordinate 18,293 of JBQCIO010000259.1, read as the reverse complement.
TGACGCCGCCCATCGGGGTGTTGCTGACCTGGGCCAGGTGCAGCGCGCCGCAGGCGGCCGGGTCGGTGGCCTCGGCGGGCAGCGACGGGTCGAGGTCGCTCTTGGCGTCGCCGTCGTACTTGCCGTTGCCGTTGTAGTCGACGCCGTGGTCGACGATGTGCAGGTTCTTGAGGTTGTCCGCGGTCTTCTGGTCGATGGTGATGGTGCGGTCGTAGTGCAGGTTGCCCTTCGCGTCGGCCACCGGGAAGCGGTCCACGGCCAGGGCGCTGTTCATGCTGGTGTCGCCCTTGGTGGTGAGGGCGATCATCACCGGGCCGTAGAAGCCGGCGGCCTCGGTGGTGGACAGGTGCCCGTCGCCGTTCTTGTCCGACGCCTTGGCCTCGGCCGGGGTGGGGCAGTCGAAGGTCTTGCCGGACAGGTCGCCGTGCAGGTGCTGGGCGTGCGGCGCGTTCGGGACGAAGCCGTGGCCGTCGATGACGACGTGCAGCTGGGTGCCGTTCAACGTCACCTGGGCGGTGGCGGTGGCACCGGAGTTGTTGAGCGAGTCCATCTGGAAGGTGTAGGTGCCGTTGGTCGCGGCGCTCGCGGGAGCGGCCAGCGCGAGCGGCAGGAGCACCGGGGCGAGCATCGGCGCGAGGAACAGCGACTTCTTGACCTTCATGGGAAACCCTTCGCTGGAACCGAGAGTCGAACCGGATGACCGCGCCCCTGGCATGAGAGCCGGGACGCCGTCGGACATCTCAGGTCCGGAGCGGGGGAGACGGTGGATGGGTCCGCAAGGTAAAGAGTCGGTCAAGCGCCCAAGCCCTCGCGGGACCGCACGCCACGAGGGCCCCCGCTCCGACTGGAGCGGGGGCCCTCGCTGGGTCGTTCGGGTGCCCTTCGGGTCAGCTGGCCCAGGTGGGACGCAGCGGCATGTCCGCGCGGCCGTCGTCGTGGGTGCGCACGGCCAGCACCTGGTGCAGCTCGATGCCGCGACGCTCGAAGGCCAGGCGCGAGCCGGCCATGTAGATGCGCCACACCCGGGCGGTGCCCTCGCCGACCTCGGCGACGGCCTCGTCCCAGTGCTCCTCGAGGTTGCGGCCCCAGTCGCGCAGGGTCATCGCGTAGTGCTCGCGCAGGTTCTCCTCGTGGCGCACCTCGAACCCGTTGTCCTGGATGGCCGAGACGATGTGGCCGAGGCCGAGCAGCTCGCCGTCGGGGAAGACGTAGCGGTTGATGAAGCCCTTTTTGCGGATCAGCGGGTCGAGGTTGGTCGGGCGCATGATGCAGTGGTTGAGCAGGCGGCCCCCCGGCTTGAGCTTGCTGTGCAGGAAGCGCACGTAGGAGGGCAGCTGCGCCTTGCCGATGTGCTCGGTGAGACCGATGGAGCTCACCGCGTCGAAGCCGCTCTCGGGCACGTCCCGGTAGTCCAGGTAGCGCACCTCGGCCAGGTCGGACAGCCCGGCGTCAGCGATCGCCTTCTGCGCCCACTCGGCCTGCTGCCGGGAGAGCGTGACGCCCAGCGCCTTGACGCCGTAGTTCTTGGCGGCGTGCATGACCATGCCGCCCCAGCCGCAGCCGACGTCGAGCAGGCGCTGGCCCGGCTGCAGGTCGAGCTTGCGGCACACCAGGTCGAACTTGGTGTACTGCGCCTCCTCCAGTGAGCTGCCCAGCTCGGGGTAGACCGCGCAGGTGTAGGCCATCGACGGTCCGAGCACCCACTCGTAGAACCGGTTCGAGACGTCGTAGTGGTGCGAGATCGCCTGCGCGTCGCGGCGCTTGGTGTGCCGCAGCAGCCCGTGCTGCACGACCTCCTGCGGCGGCGGCGCGACCGGGCGCAGCGCCTGCTTGCCGAAGGCCTTGAGGATGTCCAACCGGTCGCGCCAGGAGAGCTTGTCCAGCGTGGACTGGGACATCGCCCGCAGGGCCTCGTAGACGTCGCCCTCCACCTCGAGGTCGCCGGCCACGTAGGCACGGCCGAGGCCGAGCTCGCCGGGGGACTGGACCAGGTAGGAGATGGCGCGGGGGTTGCGGACGTTGACGGCGATGGAGGCCCCGGGCGTGCCCGCGCTGCTGCCGTCGTAGGCGGAGAACGCGACCGGCACGTCCGCACCCACGACCCGCTCGAAGGCGTCGGCGACGCTGATGGTGCCGCGCACGGCGCTGCTGGTGGTCCTGCTCATCGTCCCTGTCTCCCTCTGCCGACTGTTCGTCGGCCGCTCTCGTCCCGGCACCCGTGGTCCCGCCCGGCTTCGTGAAGCTCCTTGCAGGCGCTCAGCGACGCCCCACGCACTTGGCGTAGAGGTCGAGCAGCCGGCTGCCGGGGTCGTACGTCTTCTTCAGCACCTCGTACTGTGCGCCGCCGTAGAGGCGCCAGAACTCGTCCTCTTCGTAGTAGGCCGTCGAGTAGAGCGACTTGCGCCCGCCCAGCCGCTCGACCTCGCGCTCGACCAGCCTGTTGTGGTGCCCGTCGGCCTGGCCGGGCTTGAGCCGCACCGTGCCCCAGAAGCCGAAGTTCACATAGGTGGTGGAGGGGTCGAAGGCGTAGAGGTCCCACACCGCCTCCGGGTCGGCCTGGCGCAGCGGGCAGACCCACACCGGCCGCATCCCGACCTCCCGGTCGAACCAGGCGGCGTAGTCGGCCGCGCGGGCCACCGGGACCTCGATGTCCTGGATGACCTTCTCCCGCGGCTGCAGCCCGCGCGCGCCCTCGATCCGCCGGACGACGCCGTAGCGCTCGTCCAGCGCCACCAGCTTCCAGTAGACGTCCGAGCGCAGCTTGCTCTTGGGCCAGACCCGCCGGATGCGCGGGTCCTGGGCACCGAAGGCCCCGGAGCACCAGAACCAGTCGGTGTCCCACCGCCACAGGTAGTCCAGCACCGTGAGGTAGTCCTCGTCCCGGTGCTGGATGGAGCGGTAGAAGACCTCCATGCCGGTGTAGTCCGACGTGTAGGGCGCCTCGTCTGTGAACTCGCCGAGGCACAGGTAGCCCTCGTCCGGAGAGAACAGCACCCCGTCCATGAAGTCGACCCGGTGCCCGTCGTGCTCCTGCGTCTGCGCGACCTGCTCGACGGCCGCGAACAACGACGCGGCGTCGGAGAAGCGGACGTGCCGCAGGTGGACGTAGGGCTTGACCGGCTCGAGCTCGATGGTGAGCCGCAGGGTGTAGCCGAGCGTCCCGTAGGAGTTCGGGAAGCCGTAGAAGAGGTCGCGGTGCTCGTTGTCCGGACGCGCGACCACGATCCGCCCGTCGCCGGTCATGACCTCCATCTCGAGCACCGACTCGTGGGGGCAGCCGTTGCGGAACGAGGTGGACTCGATGCCCAGGCCGGTGACGGCGCCGCCCAGGGTGATGGTGCGCAGCTGCGGCACCACCTTGGGCATCAGGCCGTGCGCCAGCGTGACGTCGACCAGGTGCTCGTAGGTGGTCATGCCCTGCACGTCGGCGGTGCGGGCGACCGGGTCGACCGACAGCACCCCGTCGAAGGCGCGCACGTCCAGCCCCGGCGTGCTCGTGGCCGCCCGCGGACGGAAGAGGTTGGAGGTGCGCTTGGCCAGGCGGACGGGGGCGCCGGGCGGGATGGCTGCGTACTGCTCGAGCAGTCGCTGCTTCCGGAGCTCGTAGGCCGCGTGGTCGTTCACAGGCGGACGCTAGCCGCCCGGCGCGTCGAGGTCCAACGCGCGACCCTCGCCCGCAGTTCCGGCGGCGCTGGCCGCACGCGCGGCCAGCAGGGCCAGCCCGAAGCCGAGCAGCAGCGCGCAGGTGTGGCCCAGGTCGGTGAACGTGGGGCGTATCACCAGGGGGCCGACGAAGAAGACGACGAGCCCGGCGACGTACCACGGACGGTAGGAGACCGGGAGGCGCGGAGTGATCAGACCGGCGACGCACGCCAGGCCGTAGCTGATGCCGACGTCGGGCTCGTGCGCCACCGAGGCGGCGAGCCGTCCGTGCCGGATGCCGGCCACGAGCACGCTGGCCACCAGCAGCGTGGCGCCGACGTGCCCCACGAGCGCGGCGACCACGGTGGGCCCGCGGCCCAGCCAGCGCTGCGCGGTGGCGTAGGCCAGCGCCAGGAACGGGACCATCCAGAGGCCGAGGACGTCGCTGACGACGAAGGCGCTGGCCAGCAGCACCTCGAAGGGGTGGTCGCGCAGGTTGGCCAGGTTGGTGCTGGACTGCAGCACCACGCGGTCGTGCACCTCACGGGGCAGGACGGCGAGGACCAGGGCCACGGCGACGACCACGGCCGAGTAGGCGAGGGCCAGGTCGCTGCCGCGCACCAGCCGCCAGGCCCGGCGGGCGAGGGCTCGCACCTGCGCGCGCGTGGGCCGCGCGGGCAGGGCGAGCGAGCGCTTCATGGCTCCAGGGTCGCCAGCGCTCGGCAACGCGACGGTCAAGCGGCCCCCTGCCTTTGGCCTGGTCGTGCCGCGCGCGCCACAGTGGTAGGTCCGGCGGGCCGATGGTCCGGACGCGAGGGCCTGAGGCCAGCAGGACTTGAGGACACCAGGACCTGAGGCCACCCGGAGGGAGCGGCGGTGACACTGACCAACCCGGCGGTCCCGGCCGCCCTGGTCCTCGTCGCCGCCGTGCTGACCGTGACCCTGGCCCGGTGGCTGCGCGCCTCCCGACGGCGCCGGGTGCGGGCCCGGCGGACGCTGTTGGCCACGGCCGCTGCCACGGTGGCGCTGTGGGCGGTGTGCGGTGCGGCCGCGGCCAACGCCTGGTTCGACTACCTGCCCACCCCGGCCTCGCTGGCCGAGGCCGCCGCCGGCGTCGCGCGCTCGGACGCCGACCCGGTCGTGCCCCCGGTCGACCGCGTCCTGGCCGACCCCGTCCTGCGCGCCCGGGCCGCCCGCAGCGGCGCGCTGGTCACCGTCCGACCCGACCTGACCGGCACCGGGATCCTCGACGACCGGGTGCTGGTGTGGCTGCCGCCGCAGTACGTCACCGAGCCGGACCGGCGCTTCCCGGCGGTCTACCTGCTGCACGGGTCCCCGGGTGTGCCGGCCGACTTCCTGCACGGCGGCCAGGTGCTGGCCGCCGCCGGGCGCGAGGCCGCCGCCGGGCATCCGGCCGTGCTGGTCATCCCGCGGATGTCGCGCGGCTGGCTCGACGACTCCGAGTGCGTGGACGGCCGGAACACCCTGGCGGCCACCTGGCTGCTGGACCGGGTGGTGCCCGCCGTCGACGCCGCGCTGCGCACGGTGCCCACCAGGGCCGGTCGGACCGTGGCCGGCAACAGCGCCGGCGGCTACTGCGCCCTCAATCTCGGCCTGCGCCATCGCGACGTCTTCTCCGCCGTGCTGGACCTGAGCGGCTACACCCGCCCCACGTACACCGGCGGGATGAGCGCCCTCTACGGCCCCGACGCCGCCCGCCGCGCCGCCCAGGACGACCCGTCCCGCTACGTCGCCCACCTCGCCCCCGGCCCGCCGCTGCGGGTGCGCATGGACGTCGGGCGCGAGGACGGGCTGCCGCGCGAGGAGATGCGGGCCCTGGTGCCGCAGCTGCGGGCCCACGGCGTCGACGTCACCTACGTCGAGCACCCCGGCGCACACACGTTCTGGGTCTGGGACCCCGCGCTCGCGCAGGGGCTGAGGTGGGCGCTGGGCGGGGCGTGACGGCCCTGGACTGTGGTCGGGCAGGTCGAAGGCGCTGGTGACGGCGGGGGCCACGCGCGGCGAGGGTTGCGCGGCCGGGCTGCGGCCGGCTCGGGCACGGTCGAGGGCGCTGGTGACGGGGGGCCGCCCGCGGTGGCGTTACCGCGGCCGGCCGGCGGTTCGAGCGTCGAGTGGAAGGTTGTTGTGCCATACGCCGGCGTGTCCTGCAACAGCTCTCCACTGGAGCGTGGAGCTGGTCGTTCCCGGGAAAAGTGGCGCTGTTGAAAGGAAAACCGACGTGTCGCGGCAAACTGTCACACTCTGCGCCCCCCGGACCGCAGCTCGGCCGCCCGGCCCCGCAGCGCCTGGACACGGCCGTCACCAGCGCCTTTCAACCGACGCAGGACCGCAGCCGCCCTCGAGAAGCCCGCTCGAGTGCTCGCGGCGTGCGTGAGAAGAACCCTCAGTCCTGTGCTGCCGCCGGCCCCGGCACCGCACCCACCCCGGGCAGCGCGAGCATGCGCTCCAGCGCCACCCGGGCCCAGTGCGCGGTGTCCTCGTCCACCACGATCCGGTTGACGACCCGGCCCTCCACGAGCGACTCGAGCGCCCAGACGAGGTGCGGCAGGTCGATCCGGTTCATGGTGGAGCAGAAGCACACGGTGCGGTCGAGGTAGACGACCTGCTTGTCCGGGTGCGCCGTGGCGAGGCGCTGCACCAGGTTCAGCTCGGTGCCGATGGCCCACGCCGAGCCGGCGGGGGCCGCCTCGAGGGTCCGGATGATGTGCTCGGTCGAGCCCACCGAGTCGGCCTTGACGACGACCTCGTGCCGGCACTCGGGGTGCACCAGCACGTTGATGCCGGGCACCCGCTCGCGCACCTCGTCGACGTTCTCCGGGCTGAACCGGCCGTGCACCGAGCAGTGCCCGCGCCACAGGATCATCGTGGCGGCCCGCAGCTGGTCGGCGGTGAGCCCGCCGTGCGGCTTGTGCGGGTCCCAGACGACGCAGTCGTCGAGCGAGAGGCCCTGCTGCAGCACCGCGGTGTTGCGGCCCAGGTGCTGGTCGGGCAGGAAGAGCACCTTGCTGCCCTGGGTGAACGCCCACTCCAGCGACTGCTTGGCGTTGGAGGAGGTGCAGATCGTGCCGCCGTGCCGCCCGGTGAACGCCTTGATGGCGGCCGAGGAGTTCATGTAGGAGACCGGGACGACCTCGCCGGCCACGCCCGCGTCCACCAGCGCGTCCCAGCACTCCTCGACCTGGGTGGCGCTGGCCATGTCGGCCATCGAGCACCCGGCCGCGAGGTCGGGAAGCACCACCTGCTGGTGCGGGCCGGTGAGGATGTCGGCCGACTCGGCCATGAAGTGCACGCCGCAGAACACGACGAACTCGGCGTCGGGCCGGGCCGCGGCGTCGCGGGAGAGCTTGAAGGAGTCGCCGGTGACGTCGGCGAACTCGATGACCTCGTCGCGCTGGTAGTGGTGCCCGAGCACGAACACGCGCTCACCCAGCGCCGCCTTGGCCGCCCGCGCCCGAGCGACCAGGTCCGGGTCGCTGGGGGAGGGGAGGTCGCCGGGGCACTCGACGCCGCGCTCGCTCGCGAGGTCCGTGTCGCGGCCCAGCAGGAGCAGGGCCAGCGGGGTGGGCTCGACGCCCTCGGGAAGACCGAGGTCGGTAGTGGTCACGGAAGAGGCTCCTCACCAGCGCCTGGCGGCGGCGGGCGCGCACGCGCCTGCGCGCACGATCCTAGGACGGTGTCTCCCGCTGGCCACGGCCCTGGGTCCTGCCGCACCCCCGGGGCTGCCCTGGACGACGCCGGCCCGGGAGCCTGTCGCTCCCGGGCCGGCCTCGGACTGCCGTGGTCAGCTCAGCGCACTGATCAGCTTGCCGACGTCGGGGGTGCCGTAGCCGGTGGGCGAGTCGGTACCCGCGGTGGCGGAGAAGCCGCCGGTGAAGGTGTCCGTCTCGTTGTCACCGGTGGTGACGTCCCGCAGCGCGCCCTGGGCGGCCAGCTGCGGCAGCCGATCGGTGAACAGCCCGAGGTCGCTGCCGCGCGCCTGGTCGAGCACCGCGGTGATGCCGGCCCACTGGGGGGAGCCGGCGCTGGTGCCGCCGAAGATGTAGAAGCCCGAGTCCCCGCCCAGGAAGCCCAGGTAGGTCAGCACGCCGGTGTAGACCGACGCGTTGTAGGAGACGTCGGCGCCCTGCTTGGCCGTGTAGAGGCTCGGCGCGCCGCCGGTGGCGCCGATCGGGCCGAAGGAGCAGCCCAGGGCGCAGCCGGTGTAGTCGCCCCACACCGTCTCGCCGGCGTACTCACCGGTCGCGCCGTCGGTGAACAGGTTGGTGCCACCCACCGAGATGACGTTGGGGTCGTCGGCGGGGAAGGCGTAGTTGCCGAAGCCCGCACCGTTGTCCGAGCCGGAGTCGCCCGCGGAGGCGAAGGCGGTGATGTTCCGGGCCGCCGCGGCCGCGAAGATCTTGTGGCCCTGCAGGACCTGGGCGTTGTTGCCCCGGAAGTCTGATTCCGGGGAGCCGTAGCTCATCGAGATGACGTCGCCGAGGTGGTGGTCGACCGCGTACTGCACCGCGTTGTTGAGGACGTTGCCGTAGTTCGTGGCGGCCACGTCGAGCACGATCTTCGCCCCGGGAGCCACCGCGTGCGCCCACTGCAGGTCCAGGCTGGTCTCCTCCGCCCAGCCGACCTGGTTGTCCGAGCCGCTGAAGCTGGGCTTCCCGCCCGGGTAGACGACGTCGATCGTCGTGCGCGGCAGGCCGAAGGCGTCGCTGAAGGTGTCGAGGTCGGCCTGCGCGGTGGGGCTCCCGAAGGCGTCGACGATGACGATCGTCGTGCCGGTGCCGGCCGGCTGTCCGTCCACCGTGGCGGGGATGTCGTAGGCCTTGCGGATGTCCGCGGGGTTGTAGCAGAGCAGGCCGCTGGCCAAGCACCGGCTCGCGGTGTCGCCGGTGAGGGCGACCGAGGGGGCCGGGTGCGTCAGCGGGTGCACCGTGAAGACCAGGTTGCCGTTCGACGACGTCGAGGTCGTCGACGCGGTGGACGGGGCGGCGGCGGCCAGCGGCGCCACCGCGACGGACAGGGCCGCGGCGGCGGTGGCCACCGCGCGCCGGGTGGTGGGTAGGCGCATGGATCTCCTCGAGCAGGCCCTCACCAGGGCAGCGGACTGTTCGTTCCGCCGACCACCCCGTGGTCGCCGGTGGCCGGACGCTAGGCACGGCCGACGTAGATCGCCACATGTCGGGCTGCGCGACGCTCGCCCCCGGAAGAACCTTTACCGGCCGACGGCGAGCGCTTTGCCCGGACCTCCACAGCCAGCGACGCGAGGACCACGCGGTGGCATACGGCAGACTGCGCCTCCGTGCGCGTCCTCATCGCTCCCGACAAGTTCGCCGGCACGCTGACCGCGGTGCAGGCCGCCGAGGCCATCGCGGAGGGCTGGCGGCAGACGTCGCCGGCTGACGACCTGGTGCTCGCCCCGCTCGCCGACGGCGGCCCTGGCTTCCTCGACGCCGTGCACGCGGCGCTGGGCGGCGAGCTGCTCGTCGTGCCGGCCACCGACCCGCTGGGCCGTGAGGTCCCGGCCGCGGTGCTGGTCGTGGGGGACACCGCCTACGTCGAGGCGGCCGAGGCGTGCGGGCTGGCCCTGGTCGCCCCGGAGGACCGCGACCCGACGGTGGCGAGCACCTACGGCGTCGGCGCGCTGGTGCTGGCCGCGCTGGAGTCCGGTGCCCACCGGCTCGTGGTGGGCCTCGGTGGGAGCGCGACCAACGACGGCGGCGCGGGGATGCTCGACGCGCTCGGGGCGCGGGTCGTGGACGGCCCGGAGGACTCCCTGCGCCGCGGCGGGCTCGCGCTCACCGACGTCGTCGCCGTGGACCTCGAGCCGGCCCGGGAACGGCTGGCCGGGGTGGAGCTGGTGCTGGCCAGCGACGTCGACTCCCCGCTGGCCGGACCCGGCGGGGCGAGCATGGCCTTCGCCGCCCAGAAGGGGGCCACCTTCGAGCAGGCCGCCGAGCTCGACGGCGCGCTCGCGCACTGGGGTCGGATCACCGACGAGAAGAGGGCCCGGGCGGCCGGTGCCGGGGCCGCCGGCGGGCTGGGGCACGCGCTGCTGCTGCTCGGCGCGCGGCGCGAGAACGGGGTCGAGGTGGTCATGCGGGCCACCGGCTTCGCCGACGCGGTGGCCGACGTCGACCTCGTCGTCACCGGGGAGGGCAGCTTCGACGCCACGTCCCTGCGCGGCAAGGTCCCCGCGGGCGTGGCCCGTGCGGCCACGGCGGTGGGCCGCCCGGTCATCGTGCTGGCCGGACGGGTCGAGGTGGGGCGCCGGGAGATGGCCGCCACCGGCGTCGAGTCGGCCTACGCGTGCGCGGAGACCCCGGACCAGGTGGCCGCGGCGATGGCGCGCCCGGCCGAGGTGCTCACCGCGCTGGCCGCCCGGGTGGCCCGGACCTGGTCCCGCCGCTGAGCGCTCGGGCCCACGACTGTGCGGTGCGCACCGCTGCGCTGGAGTGCGTGTGCCACGATGGGGAATCACCCAGCGAGAACCACCGTTCGACTTCACAGCGATCGGGACGACAAGGGAATGCGCTGACGCGGTCGGGCGCTAGAAGCCGCGAGACGCGTCACCACCAGATCGGGAGCCCACGCATGACCGTCCAGGACGAGACCACCCAGAGCGGCATCCTCCTCACCGAGACCGCTGCGTCCAAGGTGAAGAGCCTGCTCGAGCAGGAGGGTCGCGACGACCTGGCCCTGCGCGTCGCCGTGCAGCCCGGTGGCTGCTCCGGCCTGCGCTACCAGCTGTTCTTCGACGAGCGCTCGCTCGACGGCGACGTCGTCAAGGACTTCGGCGGGGTCAACGTCGTCGTCGACCGGATGAGCGCCCCCTACCTCGGCGGCGCCACGATCGACTTCGTCGACACCATCGAGAAGCAGGGCTTCACCATCGACAACCCCAACGCCACCGGCTCCTGCGCCTGCGGCGACTCGTTCCACTGAGACTGCTCAGTACGACTGGCTCGGCCCGCCCGAGCGCTGACGTCCGGCCGGCTCCCTCGCGCGAGGGGGCCGGCCGACGTCGTCTCCGGACTCAGGCTGCCTCGTCAGCCGGTCCCGGCCCCGCCGACCGAGCCGCTCACCGACCCGCTGCTCGATCCGGTCGTCAGCCGGCCCGGCGGACGGCGTAGGTGAGCAGCGCCAGCTGTCCCTGCCGGCCGACGGCGGTGAGGGTGAGGTCGCGGGCCAGCAGCCGGCGGGGGAGCAGCGGCGCACCGGCGCCCAGGGTCACCGGTGCCAGCTGCACCTGGAGCTCGTCCAGCAGCCCGGCGTCGGCGAACTGGCCGGCCAGCCCGCCGCCGCCGACCAGCCACACGTCCTTCCCGGCGGCCGCCTCGAGCATCTGCGCGTGCACCGGGCCGACGTCGCCGTGGACGAGGCGGACGTCGCCGCCGGGGACGAGCGGGAGGTCGCGGTGGGTGAAGACCCAGCACGGCGTGGTGCCGTAGGAGGCGGTCCAGCGCTCCGGGTGCGCCAGCAGGTCCTCGTGGTCGAGCACCCACTGGTAGGTGGTGGCGCCCATGGCCATCGCGCCGATCCCGGCGAAGAACTCGCCGAAGCCGGCGTCGTCCCCGCTCTCGCCGCCCGTGTCCACCTCGAACAGCCAGTCCAGGGAGTTCTCCGGGTCGGCGAGGAAGCCGTCCAGGCTGCTGGCCGTGTAGTAGATCGTCCGCGACACGTCGGCCACGGGGGCTAGCGCGAGCGCGCCTCGTCCCAGGCGGGGATGGTCGCCAGGTTCGCGGTGACCGCCTCGCACAGCGGCAGCCAGGACGCCCAGCCGGTGCGGGCGCCCCCGCCGTCGGCCTCGGTGCGGGCGGCCGGCACGACGGCGAGCCGGTCGGCGGCCAGCGCGGTCCCGGCGGCGGTGGTCTCCGGTGAGGTCATGACCGCCACGCTAGGGCGACGCGGCCTGCGGGGGAACGGGTACCCGCGGGTAGGGTTGCCGCCCGTCCGAACGCCCAGACGTCGACGGGAGAGCGCGCGTGCGCATCGCGGTCACCGGGTCCATCGCCACCGACCACCTCATGAGCTTCCCGGGGCGGTTCACCGACTCCCTGGTGGCCGACAAGCTCGATCGCGTCTCGCTGTCCTTCCTCGTCGACGACCTCGAGGTCCGCCGCGGCGGGGTGGCGGCCAACATCGCCTTCGGGATGGGCTGCCTCGGCCTCTCGCCGCTGCTGGTCGGCGCGGTGGGCGCCGACTTCGACGAGTACCGCTCGTGGCTGGAGCGGCACGGGGTGGACACCAGCGGCGTCCACGTCTCCGAGCTCAAGCACACCGCCCGGTTCGTGTGCACCACCGACTCCGACCACAACCAGATCGCGTCCTTCTACCCGGGCGCCATGAGCGAGGCCCGGCTGATCGAGCTCGGCGCGCTGGCCGAGCGGCACGGCGGCGTCGACCTCGTGCTGATCGGCGCCGACGACCCGGCCGCGATGCTCCGGCACACCGAGGAGTGCCGCCAGCGCGGCCTGCCGTTCGCCGCCGACCCGTCCCAGCAGCTGGCCCGGATGCATCGCGACGAGATCCGCGAGCTCATCGACGGCGCCACGTACCTGTTCACCAACGAGTACGAGGCCGCCCTCACAGAGCAGAAGACCGGCTGGTCCTCCGGCGACATCCTCGAGCGGGTGGACGTCCGCGTCACCACCCTCGGCCCGCGCGGCGCCCTGGTGGAGCGCAAGGGCCAGCGCGGCGTGCACGTCGACGTCGTCGCCGAGGAGCGCAAGGCCGACCCGACCGGCGTCGGCGACGCCTTCCGCGCCGGATTCCTCACCGGGGTCGCGTGGGGGCTGGAGGACCGTCGGTGCGTGCAGGTCGGCTCCCTGCTGGCCACATACGTCATCGAGACGATCGGCACGCAGGAGTACGAGCTGTCCCGCACGCACTTCCTCGAGCGGATGGCCAAGGCGTACGGCGACGACGCCGCCGCCGAGGTCGAGCCGCACGTGCGCTGCCCCAAGCCCTGACGGGACCGGGCGGGAGGGAACGACTCGTGCCGGTCGAGCCGCCGCCGTGCCGGTGGGCCCTGCCCCGGGCCGACCGGCCGCTGCTCGGCGAGGTCGCCGGGGTGGGGGCCGACCTGGCCCCGGGGACCCTGCTGGCCGCCTACCGCCGCGGCCTGTTCCCGATGCGGCTGGAAGGCGTCGCCGGGCCGCTGGGCTGGTGGTCGCCGGACCCGCGCGGCGTGCTGCCCCTGGACGGGCTGCGCGTCTCGCGGTCGCTGCGCCAGGCGTGCCGGCGCTACGAGGTCCGCGTGGACACCGCCTTCGCCGACGTCGTCGAGGGCTGTGCGGGCGGTGACCGCGACGGGGCCTGGATCGGTGCCGACATCCGCGCCGCCTACGGCGAGCTGCACCGGCTGGGCTGGGCGCACTCGGTGGAGACCTGGTTCGAGGGCGAGCTGGTCGGCGGCCTGTACGGCGTGGCGATCGGCGGGCTGTTCGCGGGCGAGTCGATGTTCCACCGGGCCCGGGACGCCTCCAAGGTCGCCCTGGTCGGGCTGGTCGACCTGCTCGCCGCCGACGCCGACCCCGACCGCCTGCTCGACGTCCAGTGGGCCACCCCGCACCTGGCCTCCCTGGGCGTGGTCGAGATGCGCCGCAAGCAGTACCTCAGGGCGCTGGCCCGGGCGCTGACCCGCCCCCTCCCCGCCGCCTTCGACGACGGCCGCCACCCCTGACCCCCTGACCCCCTTGGTGATCATGCAAGACCTGTAGATCGTCGCGGCCGCCCCCTGGCGATCTACATCCTTTGCATGATCGCCAGGTGGGTGGGTGGGGTGGGGTCAGGTGAGGCGGCGGACCAGGTGGGCGGGGGAGCGGCCGTCGGGGAGGGCGGCCTCGCCCAGGGACTCCTGGCCGCGCATCCGGCACCAGGCGGGGATGTCCACCCGGGCGGCGGGGTCGTCGGCGAGCACGGCCACCACCGCGCCCACCGGGACCTCGCCGATCCGGCGGGCCAGGTCGATGACCGGCAGCGGGCAGCGCTTGCCCAGGGCGTCGAGCACCAGGTCGGGCTGCGGGACCGCGCTCACAGCCCCGCCACCCCGGCCGCGCCACGGACGTCCTCGACCACCCTCGGCAGGTCGGCGAGGAAGGCGTCGACGTCGGCCTCGGTGGTGCCGAAGGGCAGCGACACGCGGACGTTGCCGTGGGTGAGCACGCCCATCGCCTCCAGGACGTGGCTCGGCCGCAGCGTGCTCGACGTGCACGACGAGCCCGAGCTCACCGCGTGGCCGGCGCGGGCGAGGCCGGTGACCAGCGCCTCGCCGTCCACGTAGAGGCACGAGAACGTGACGATGTGCGGCAGCCGCAGCTCGGGATGGCCCACCACCTCGACGTCGGGCACGCGACGCGGCACCTCGGCCCGGATCAGGTCGACCAGCGCGGACAGGCGGGCGGACTCCGCCGCCTCGGCCGCCGGGTCGGCGCGGACCGACTCCAGCGCTGCCGCCGCGGCCAGCACCCCCGGGACCGCCGGCGCGCCCGGGAACCGCCCGCCCTCGCGCTCGTCCTCCGGCCAGGGCGAGCGCCAGCGCACCCCACGCCGCACCACGAGCACGCCCACCCCGGGAGGACCGCCCCACTTGTGCGCGCTGGCGGTGAGCACCGACCAGCCGCCGGGCACCGGCACCCGGCCGACGGACTGCGCGGCGTCGACCAGGAGGGGCACGCCCAGCCGGACGCAGCCGTCGGCCACCTCCGCGACCGGCTGCAGGGTGCCGACCTCGTGGTTGCCGCTCTGCAGGCACGCCACGGCGGCCGGGGCGACCTGTGCGCCCGCCGGATCCCCGGCCACCGCGGCCAGGAACGCCTCGGCGTCGACCCGGCCGGTGCGGTCGACGGGGACCACGGTCACCTCGCCGCCGGTGGCGGCGTGCGTCTCGGCGGCCCGCAGCACCGCCGAGTGCTCCACGGCGCCGACCACGACCCGGCCCGGCCGCCCGGTCCGGCGGCCGGCGGCCGCGAGCAGGCCGAGCAGCCCGGTGTGCACAGCGGTGGTGCCGGAGGAGGTGAAGGACACCTCGTCGGGATGGGCCTCGAGCGCCTTCGCCACGCCCGCCCGGGCCGCGTCCAGCAGCGCCCCGGATCGTCGGCCCTCGGCGTGCAGCCGCAGGGGATCGGCCCAGCCCCGCTCGAGCGCCGCCCCCCAGGCGGCCCGGGCCGCGGGGTGCGGCGGCTGCGCCGAGGCGGCGTCGAGGTAGGCCACGTCCGCGACGCTACCGGGGCCGGGAAGCCGGTCCGGGGCGGCCCTCCGCACCGGGTCAGGGCGCCGCCACGGGCCATGTGAACGCGTTCGACTCGCCGGGGCGCAGACGGCCCCCACGGCGGCGATCAACCAGGCCCGGTAGTAGGGTGACGCCGATCTGAGAAAGCACCATCCGTACCCCCGGGAAGGCCTGCGAGTTGCGTCCCTCCGCCATCGCCCGCCAGGGCCGGCGCCGCCGTCGGCTGGCGCCCCTGGCGCTCGTCACGGGTCTGCTGCTCACCACCACCGGCTGCTCGCAGAGCACGGTCGACGAGTGGAAGCGCGCCGGTCTGCCCGCCGGGATCACCAACCAGGCCGACCGCATCACCTCGCTGTGGACCAGCGCCTGGATCGCCGCGCTGCTGGTCGGCGTGCTGGTGTGGGGTCTGATCCTGTGGGCCACGGTCGCCTTCCGGCGCCGCAAGAACGAGACCGGCCTTCCGCCGCAGGTGCGCTACAACCTGCCGATCGAGATCCTCTACACCGCGGTCCCGCTGGTCCTGGTCCTGACCTTCTTCTACTTCACCGCGCGCGACGAGTCGGCCATCACCAAGGTCGACGGCAACGCCCAGGTCAAGATCAACGTGGTGGCCAAGCGGTGGAGCTGGGACTTCAACTACCTGGACCAGCAGGGCAAACCGCTGGTCTACGAGTCCGGTACCCCGGGCCAGCCGCCCACGCTGTGGCTGCCGCAGGGCGAGTCGGTCGAGTACATCCTCACCTCGCGCGATGTCATCCACTCGTTCTGGGTGCCGACCTTCCTGTTCAAGATGGACGTCATCCCGGGTCGGGTGAACCGGTTCGAGGCCACCGCCGAGAAGCCGGGCACCTACGCCGGCAAGTGCGCCGAGCTCTGCGGCGTGGACCACTCGCGGATGCTGTTCAACGTGAAGGTCGTCCCTCCGGCGCAGTACGAGCAGCACCTCAAGGACCTCGCCGCAGCAGGACTGACCGGCGCCCTGCCGAGCACCCTCGGCCCGGACAGCAGCCTGGACCAGGGCCAGGGGTCCGGCCCGGCCGGCCAGACCGCTCCGGAGGGCACCACCGACAACCCGGCCTCCGGCGGCTCCAACGGCACCGGCGAGTCGGGGATCGGCGGGGGCAGCCCGAACCCGCCGTCGCAGAACTAGCGGTCCAGCACCCAGCGCAGATCAGTAGGAGAGCCTGACGTGACCCTCACGAGCGAGCCGCGCGTCGCCACGACGTCGGCGCTGCCGCCGCGGCCCACCCGCCGCGGCAACATCGTGGTGCGCTGGATGACGTCCACGGACCACAAGACGATCGGCTACATGTACCTGATCGCCTCGTTCTCGTTCTTCCTCCTGGGCGGGCTCATGGCGCTGGTCATGCGCGCCGAGCTGGCCCGGCCGGGCCTGCAGTTCCTGACGAACGAGCAGTACAACCAGCTGTTCACCATGCACGGCACGATCATGCTGCTGCTGTTCGCCACGCCGCTGTTCATCGGGTTCGGCAACGTGATCGTCCCGCTGCAGATCGGCGCCCCGGACGTCGCGTTCCCGCGGCTGAACATGTTCAGCTTCTACCTGTTCCTGTTCGGCGGTCTCATCGCGGTCTCCGGCTTCCTGCTGCCCGGCGGTGCCGCCTCGTTCGGCTGGTTCGCCTACGCGCCGCTGTCCGGCCCGGTGTTCTCGCCCAACACGGGCTCCGACCTGTGGGTGATGGGCCTGGCGGTCGGTGGTCTCGGCACCATCCTCGGCGGCGTCAACTTCATCACCACGATCTTCTGCATGCGCGCCCCGGGCATGACGATGTTCCGGATGCCGATCTTCACCTGGAACATCCTGCTCACCAGCGTGCTGGTGCTCATGGCCTTCCCGCCGCTGGCGGCGGCGCTGCTCGCGCTCGAGGCCGACCGCCGGTTCGGCGCGCACGTGTTCGACCCGCAGAACGGCGGCCCGATCCTCTGGCAGCACCTGTTCTGGTTCTTCGGGCACCCCGAGGTCTACATCATCGCGCTGCCCTTCTTCGGCATCGTCACCGAGATCCTCCCGGTGTTCAGCCGCAAGCCGGTGTTCGGCTACAAGGGCCTGATCTTCGCGACCATCGCCATCGCCGGCCTGTCGGTCACCGTGTGGGCCCACCACATGTTCGTCACCGGCGCGGTGCTGCTGCCGTTCTTCAGCTTCATGACGATGCTCATCGCGGTGCCGACCGGCGTGAAGTTCTTCAACTGGGTCGGCACGATGTGGCGAGGATCGCTGACCTTCGAGACACCGATGCTGTGGTCCATCGGCTTCCTCATCACGTTCCTCTTCGGCGGTCTCACCGGCATCATCCTGGCCAGCCCGCCGCTGGACTTCCACGTGTCCGACTCCTACTTCGTGGTGGCGCACTTCCACTACGTCGTGTTCGGCACCGTGGTGTTCGCGATGTTCGCCGGCTTCTACTTCTGGTGGCCCAAGTTCACCGGCAAGATGCTCGACGAGAAGCTCGGCAAGCTGCACTTCTGGACGCTGTTCATCGGTTTCCACACCACCTTCCTCGTGCAGCACTGGCTGGGCGTCGAGGGCATGCCGCGCCGCTACGCCGACTACCTCGCCGCCGACGGCTTCACCACGCTCAACACGATCTCCTCGATCGGCGCCTTCCTGCTCGGCGCCTCCACGCTGCCGTTCCTCTACAACGTGTGGATCACCGCCAAGCGGGCGCCCAAGGTGACCGTGGACGACCCGTGGGGCTACGGCGCCTCGCTGGAGTGGGCGACCTCCTGCCCGCCGCCGCGGCACAACTTCGTGGCCCTGCCGCGGATCCGGTCCGAGCGTCCGGCGTTCGACCTGCACCACCCCGAGGTCGTCCACGTCGACACCCCGACGCCGAACAAGAACCTCATCGACCAGTTCTACGGCGAGCCGGACCTGGAGGGCCGCAAGTGAAGATCGAGGGCTGGCTGTTCGCCTCCGGCACCGTCTTCTACGGGATCGTGGCGCTGGTCTACTGGTTCGTCTCGGGCGAGCCGGTCGGCACCACCGCGCTGGCGCTGACCGCCGGGCTGGCGTTCCTCATCGGCTTCTACGTCCTGTTCACGGCGCGGCGCATCGACCCGCGGCCGGAGGACCGGGTGGACGCCGAGATCGCCGAGGGCGCCGGTGAGCTGGGCTTCTACAGCCCCCACTCCTGGTGGCCGCTCCCGGTCGCGGCCGGTGCCGGTCTCTGCGCTGCCGGCATCGCGGTCGGCTGGTGGTTGCTCTACATCGGCGTCCTCGTGCTGGGCCTGTCCACGATCGGCTTCGTCTTCGAGTACTACCGCGGCGAGCACGCCCACTGAGCTCGGCAGCACCCTCGCGGGGGGGGCGGGCCCCCGCCGGGGGGCGCGGCGCCCCCGGGGGGGGCGGGCGCCCCCCCCCCGCCCGCGCGGCGGCGCGCGG
>JBQCIO010000258.1:0-9806 GCA_051953655.1 Motilibacteraceae bacterium | reverse complement strand
ATCCTCACCATTTCTGCTTGATCACGGCAGGGGTGGAGTGGGCGAGGGTGAGGAGCGGCGGCGCCGCTCAGGGGTTGGTGACGTCGTAGCGCAGGAGGAGCGAGCCGCTCGGCGTGCCGGCGCACCGCACCAGCCGGAGGGTGTGCGGCACGTCGTCCTCGAAGAGACGACGGCCGTGGCCCACGATCTGCGGCGCGACGACCAGCCGCAGCTCGTCGACCAGCCCGGCCACCAGCAGCGAGCGGGTGAGGGCGATGCTCCCGTGCAGGCCGATGTCGCCGCCCTCGCCGGTCTTGAGCTGGCGCAGGAAGTCCTCGACGGGGCCATCGATCGCCTCGGCGTTCGTCCACTGCCGGGAGAGCGCGGTGGAGGTCGCGACGTACTTGCGCACCGGGTTGATGAAGTCGGCGAACGGCTGGTGCTCGCCCTGGGGCCAGTAGACCGACCACTCGTCGTACATGCGGCGGCCGAGCAGCACCGTGTCCTGCGTCCCGATGACGTCGGCCAGGTCGGCGTCCATCTCCGCGTCGAAGTCGTGGACGAAGGTCTCGGGGTCCTGGGCCACGCCGTCGACGGACAGCAGGTGGTAGGCGACGACCTTGCGCATGTCGCCCACCCTCTCCTACTCGCCCCGGCCTTGCGACCGTGTCCGGTCTGAAGATGCGAGATGCGAGATGCGAGATGGGAGATTGGGAGGTGTTAGACGGGAGCCCGGCTGCTCAGACCAGGGCGGACAGGATGAGCACCCCGCCCAGGCCGATGACCGAGATGATCGTCTCCATCACCGACCAGCTCTTGATGGTCTGGCCGACGGTGAGCCCGAAGTACTCCTTCACCAGCCAGAAGCCGGCGTCGTTGACGTGCGAGAAGAACAGGGATCCGGCGCCGACGGCGAGCGCGAGCAGGGCCAGGTGCGGCCGGTCCAGGGCGGCGCCCAGCGGGGCGACGATGCCGGCGGCGGTGATGGTCGCGACGGTGGCCGACCCGGTGGCCAGCCGGATGCCGACCGCGACCAGCCAGCCGAGCACCAGCGCGGGGAAGTGCACGCCGGTCGCGGCGTGCTTGATGACGTCGCCGACCCCGGCGTCCACCAGCACCTACTTGAACCCGCCGCCGGCGGCCACGATGAGCAGGATCCCGGCGATGGGCGGCAGCGAGGCGGACAGCGAGTCCGACACCTGTCGCCGGGACAGGCCGGCGCCGCCGCCCAGCACGACCATGGCGACCAGCACCCCGATCAGCAGCGCGACCACCGGGTTGCCGAGGTCGTCCAGCGCCTCGCGCGGTGCGCTGCCCTCGGTCAGGGTGAGCTCGCCGACGGCGCGCGCGAGCATGAGCAGGACGGGCAGCAGCGTGGTGAGCACCGCGGCCAGGAAGCTCGGCCGCCGCCCCGTGCTCCCTCCACGCAGGTCGACGGCGCCGTCACCGTGCTCCCCGCCGAGCCGCGCACGGGCAGCGTCGTCGGCCTCGTCGTACGCCTCGGCGCCGGCGGGAGCGGTCGCCGCGACCGCGCGGTCGGCCTGGTCGCGGTCGGGCTCGCCGAGGTCCGCCGAGGCCGCCGCATAGCCGGCGCCGCTGCCGCCCGCCCCGGCCGCTCCCACCGTGGCCGGCTCGCGCTCGGGCACCAGGGCGGCCGGCACCTCCGCGGGCACCCACCGCTGGGCGACCCGCGCGAACAGCGGCCCGGCGATGATCACAGCCGGCACGGCGACGGCGAGGCCGAACAGCAGGGTGAGGCCGAGGTCGGCGTGCAGCGCGGAGATCGCCACGAGCGGTCCAGGGTGCGGCGGCACCAGGCCGTGCAGCACGGAGAGGCCGGCGAGCGCGGGGATGCCGACGCTCATCAGCGGCAGCCGGCTGCGCCGCACCACCAGGAGGATCACCGGCACGAGCAGGACCACGCCGACCTCGAAGAACAGCGGCAGCCCGATGAGCGCCGCCACGCCCGCCATCGCCCACGGCATGCCTCTGCCGGGGACCCGCTCGACGACCCGGCGCACCACGGTGTCGGCGCCGCCGGAGTCCGCCAGCAGCCCTCCGATCATCGCGCCGAGGGCGATGAGCAGGCCGACGCTCCCCACGGTGCTGCCCACCCCCTTGGTGAAGCTGTCCACGGTGGCGGACGGCCCGAGCGTGGCCACCAGGCCGAGCACCGCCGAGCCGATCACCAGGGACAGGAACGGGTGCACCCGCAGCACGGTGATCAGGACGACGACGGTGGCGATGCCGAGCAGGGCCGCCACGACGAGCTGGGCGTCGCCCGCCGCCGGGGTGCCGGCTGCCGCGAGGACACCGGCGAGCGGGAGGGATGACGGCGAGAGCGAGAGTGCGGGCATGGGAGCACCTCCGGCTCGCGTGTTCCCTGCAACACTGCGCTCACACCCGGCGGCCCGATCATGGTCGGGCTCGTCGTGTGGCGGGCCCCGGGGCTGGGTACGGGGCCGCCAGCGTTCAACAGCGAGCGCCGCACCGCCGGGAGCAGCACATGTGTCGAGTCGTCACCGGGGCCCATCCCCGTTCCCTCCACGCCCCGGCGCAGGCGCGCCATCTGGTGGCGGACACGCTCTCGGCCTGGGGGCTGGTGGACCATCCGCTCCGCGAGGTCCGCGAGGTCGCCGAGCTGCCCACCAGCGAGCTGGTCACCAACGCCGTCCGGCACGCCCGCAGCCCGGCCCGGGTCGTCGTGGCGCTCGCGGGCGAGACCCTCGAGGTCGGCGTGACCGACGTCGAGCAGCGCGCCCGGCTGCGTCCGGTCCCGGTGCCGGCCACCAGCGTGGAGGACGACATCGCCTGGCTGCGCGGCGGGGGTCGCGGGCTGCAGCTCGTCGACGCCCTGGCCGACGAGTGGGGCGTCGCCTCGCTGGCCACCGGCAAGCAGGTCTGGTTCCGGCTCGAGGTGCCCGGGTGGCTGCACGCGGCGCAGTGCGTCTGCGGCGGCGACGACGTCGAGGCGGTCCGGCTCGCCTCCGGGCGCCGGGTCGTCGCCATGCCGGTCGCCTGAACCGCTCACGGTGTCTCCCCGCGGTGCGTCCGCGGGCCGGACGGGTGCCGGTCGGACCGGCCGCTCCCGGCTAGGCTCCCGAGCCGTGAGCCTGCTCGCCGTCACCGTCATCGGCCACGACCGGCCGGGCATCATCGCCGAGGTCACCGGACTGCTCGCCGGGCTCGGCGGCAACCTCGAGGACTCCTCGATGACCCTGCTGCGCGGCCACTTCGCCATGACGCTCGTCGTGGCCACCGGCGCGGAGCCGGCCGACGTCGAGGCCGCGCTCGCCCCGGTCACCGCCGACGGCACGCTGCTGGTCTCCGTCCGCGAGGTGCCCGAGGAGGCCACCGGGCCGGGCCTGGGCGAGGGCTACGTCCTCACCGTGCACGGCGCGGACCGGCCCGGCATCGTCTCGGCGATCACCCGGGTGGTGGCCGAGGCCGGCGGCAACGTCACCGACCTCACCACCCGGCTCGCCGGAGGGCTCTACCTGCTGGTGGCCGAGGTCGAGCTGCCCGCGCAGGTCGACGCCGGCGCGCTGGGCTCCCGCCTGGCCGCCACCGCGCGCGAGCTCGGCGTCGAGGCGGCGCTGCGTCCGGCCGAGACCGACGTCCTCTAGATGGCCGGCGCCCCCGCTCCCGGGCCGGACGAGTCCGTGGCCGAGCAGACCGGTCAGAAGACTGATCAGAACATCGGGCTGCTGCGGCTGCCGGACGGCCTGCCGGCCGGCGAGGTCCGCCCGGTCGTCACGGCACCGGCGGCCGTGCTCGCCACCCCCTCGGTCGAGGTCGACCCCACCGACCCCGACGTCGTCCGCCTGGCCGTCGACCTGCTGGCCACCCAGCGGGTCTCGCCCGGCTGCGTGGGGCTGGCCGCGCCCCAGGTGGGGGTCGGGTGGCGCGTGTTCAGCCTCGACGTCTCGGCCCACCCCAAGACCCGCACCTGCCACGGCGCGTTCGTCATCGTGAACCCGGTGGTCGAGGAGGCGACCCGCTGGCAGAAGGGGCGGGAGGGCTGCATGTCGGTCCCGCACTTCACCGGCGACGTCAAGCGGGCCACCCGGCTCCGTCTCACCGGGGCCCTGCCGGGGTCGGGGGAGCAGGTGGAGATCGTCACCGACGCCTTCGAGGCGGTGGCGCTGCAGCACGAGGTCGACCACCTCGAGGGCAAGCTGTTCCTGGACCGGGTGGCCGGCGCCCACGCCGTCTACCCGCGGCGCACCTACCTCTGACCGCCTGCAGCCCCAGCCCGCCTGCCCGGCGCCTCGCGTCTGGGATGCTCGGGGTGGGCGGGGCCTCTTCGGGCCGGCGCCGGTCCCCGTAGCCCAACGGCAGAGGCAGCCCCCTTAAAAGGGGCGCAGTGTGGGTTCGAGTCCCACCGGGGGCACCACGTGGTCTTCGCAGTGTGCGAGCAATCTTCGTCGGGCTCGGGGCGGCTCCCGAGCCGGGTCGGCCATCGCTGTCATTGCCACGGAGCCGGCGAGCGCGGGCGGAGACCCAGTCGGAGCGTGGCGAGGGCGAGGAGTCTGGCCGAGTCACCGGCACAGAACGCAGGCATCGCGGGAAGAGACGGCGCGGCGGGTTGCTGCGCGGGCGAGCACCCAGCCGCCGCCCAGACGTCGTAGCGGACAAAATTCTTCCTACTTCGGGCTTATATCTATCCACGCCTGTTTTCGGGGGTTACGTTCCTCCGGCCTTCGGTGCCCGTGCGACCCGATCCGGTCCCGGCACCTCGACCGCCCTCAAGGAGCCACCCTCCCGTGACCATCAAGGCCCGCTGGCCGCTCGCTGCCGCAGCGACCCTCGCCCTGTCCCTCTCCACGTTCACGCCGGCCCTCGCCACCGAGGCACCGGCCCCCGCGTCGACGGCCGCCGCCGCCTCGACCATGCAGGCTGCCGAGAGCCGCCTCGGCGTCGACTCCCCGGCCCGAACCCTGGTCGAGCGCGCCATCGACCCGACCCAGTACCAGTGCGGGCCCACGGCCCTCGACGGCTACGTCGACGACCTCATCGCGAAGATGTCTCCGAGCGACATCCAGCTGCTGGTGAACACCCCCGCGCTGGACATCCCCACCTACGACGCCCTCCTGTTCGGGTCGGACACCGACCCGCAGTACGCGCTGCGCTCGGACTACAGCCGGTCCCTGCAGAACACCTTCCGCGACGTGAAGAAGTTCTGGGACATCAAGTCCTCGGACATCCAGCTGCACGCCATGCACGGCTCGGTGCTGGCCGACCCGGCCCGCGTCGCGCGCCTGTTCAAGACCGGCCTGTTCGGCCAGGGCTACGCCGACAACGCCGACGTCTACGCACAGGCGATCGCCAAGGCGGTCACCGGCAGCCGGGCGCTCGCGGGCGGCGACAACCCGCTGTTCACCCTCAACGCCTTCGCCTACACCGCGCAGGGCGACCCCGACCCGCTGGTCGCGAACGTGCCGGACAAGCTGATCTTCGGCGACGGCATCCTCGACGCCCTCAAGGCGCTCGGGCTCTCCGACGTCGGCCCGCGCGCCGTCATGGGCCACGAGTTCGGCCACCACGTGCAGTTCGAGGACAACCTCTTCCAGACCACGCTCACCGACCCGGCCGAGCAGACCCGGCGCACCGAGCTGATGGCCGACGCCTTCGGCACCTACTTCGCCGTCCACGCCCGCGGCCTCGCGCTCAACACCCAGCGCGTGCTGCAGGTCGAGCAGTCCTTCTACGACGTCGGCGACTGTGCCTTCGACAATGCCGGCCACCACGGCACGCCCAACCAGCGGCTGCACTCCTCGCAGTGGGCCGCGAACCTGGCCAGCTCGGCGCGTCCGCAGGGCTTCATCCTGCCCTCGCTGAAGCTCGCGGACCTGTTCGAGAAGGAGCTGCCGGCGCTCGTCGCACCGGATGCCGCCTGACCCGACCCGGTCGTCCGACGGCCCCGCATCCCGGCTCGGTCCGGGGTGCGGGGCCGTCGCCGTCGAAGGGCGGTGCGCGGCGGGAACTGTCGGCTTTACTTTCGCGTTACCCTGACGACCACGGTCCGCATCGGGCCGGCACAGGCCTGCGACGGAGGAGTGCATGGCAGCGAACGACAGGCGAGGCAGCAGGGGCTTCGGCCACAGCAACCCGGTCTTCGACCGGAACCCCGCCTTCAGCGGACAGACGCGCTACGCCGGGTTCGACACGGCGCCGACGCCGACCGCCGACCAGCTGCAGGGCATGTACGACGCCCCGGCGGCCACCTCCTACGACACCCGCCGGATGACGCTGGACGACGTCGTCGTCAAGAGCGCCATCAGCTTCGGCACGCTCATCCTCGTCGCCGCGGTGAGCTTCCTGGCTCTCTCGGAGACCACGGCCTTCGGGCTGGTTCTGCCCGGCCTGATCGTCGGGCTCGTGCTGGGCCTGATCATCTCGTTCAAGCAGTCGACCAACCCGGCGCTGATCCTCGCCTACGCCGTGGCCGAGGGCCTCGTGCTCGGTGGCGTCAGCCGGGCCTTCGAGATCCAGTACTCCGGCATCGTGGTGCAGGCGGTGCTGGGAACGCTGGCCGCGGTGGTCGGCATGCTCGTGCTCTACAGCACCAAGACGCTGCGGGCCACGCCCAAGTTCACCAAGATGCTCATCACCGCGGCCTTCGGCTACCTCGCCCTCGGCCTGGTCAGCCTGGTGGCGGGCCTGTTCGGCTTCCAGGGCGGCCTCGGCCTCTACGGCGTCAGCGGCCTCGGCCTGCTGCTGTCGGTGGCCGGCGTCGCGATCGCGAGCCTGTTCCTCATCCTCGACTTCGACGGCATCGAGCGCGGCATCCGCGCCGGCGCCCCGGCCCGCTACTCCTGGCTGGCCGCCGCCGGCCTCATGATGACGGTCATCTGGCTCTACCTGGAGATGCTCCGGCTCATCGCCATCCTCCGCGGCAACGACTGACGGCAACGACTGACGGCAACGACTGACCACATCGACTGACCGCCACTCCGGCCCCGGCCGGAACGATCACGGTCCCGTGATCTTTGCTCGCCCACCTCGGTGAATCCGCCGAGGTGGGCGAGTCTTTGCCTAGCGGGCCCTCCGCAGGACGGCGACCACCCACCTCAGCGCGTCTCCGTCTCCCACACCGGCGTGCCCCCGACGCAGCTCGCCTTCGCCGTCGCCTCCGGCCCGTGCCCACCGTTGCCGTGGTCCCCGCCGCCACCGCTCCCGTCGGAGCCGTGGTCGCCGGAGCCCTCGCCGGTCGGGCGGGCGAAGACCACCTCCACCGTGTCCGGTCCGCGGTCCTTCACCGCCACGGTCCAGCCGTCGCGCGGCGTGGCGTACCGCAGCGACACCGCGCCGCCCTGGCAGGCCACCGCCGCGGTGCCGCCGCTGGTGGCCACCGCGCTGGTGCGCACCGGCGCGGTCGCCGGGGTGGAGGTCGCACGCGACCGCGGGGACGACGTCCGGCCGGACCCGCTGCCTCCCGATGTCGAGCCGCCGGTGCCACCCGCCGGAGGGACCGCGGTGGCCGTGGGCTGCCCGGCGCCCTGGCCGGCCCCGGAGCCGCCCGGGCCGTCGGACGGGCCGCGGGGAGAGGGCGTCGGGCGCGGCGGTGCGGTGACGCCCGGCGTCGGCGCCGCCTGGTCGCCGGCGGGGACGTCCGCGAGCCGGGCCCGCACCTGGTCGCCGGTGAGCACCCGCTGCCCGGTGCCGAGCCCGTCGCCGGCGGCGCTCACCGCGAGCCAGGCCCCGGCGGCGACACCCGCGGTCGCGACCAGCCAGCCGGCGCCGAGCGCGGCCGCCCGCAGGCGACGGCGCGGCGGTGTCGGGTCGGTCTGCACCCCGCCATCGTGCCCCCACGCCCTGCTCGCTCCGATAAGGCCCGGTTAAGACCGACCGAACCTCCGCCCAGAGCGGGCCAGGTCGCCGGTCCCTGCGGTGCGGTGGCATCCCGGTCTCGTACCGTCGTCGCCGTGGTGCAGGTGCTGCTGGTGGAGGACGACCCCGGGATCCGGTCGGCGCTGGTCCGCGCGCTCGCCGAGCGCGGGCATGCGGTGAGCACCGCGCCCACCGCCATGGCGGGCCTGCAGGCGGCCGTGGACGACCGCCCCGACGTCGTCCTGCTCGACCTCGGGCTCCCCGACGTCGACGGCGGCACGGTGCTGCGGATGATCCGCGCGGTCAGCCAGGTCCCCGTCATCATCACCACCGCCCGCGACGACGAGCACGAGGTCATCGCCCTGCTCGACGCCGGGGCCGACGACTACGTGGTCAAGCCCTTCGCCGCCGGGCAGATCGACGCCCGCATCCGCGCCGTGCTGCGGCGCACCGCCACGTCCGACGCCCCCGCCCCCGTCGTCGTCGGGGGCCTGCGGATCGACCCGACCAGCCGCGAGGCCACCCTGGACGGCAGCCCGCTGGAGCTGAGCCGGCTCGAGTTCGACCTCCTGCACCACCTGGCCGCCCGGGCCGGGCAGGTGGTGAGCAAGCGCGAGCTGCTCACCGAGGTGTGGCGCCAGCCCTACGGCGGCGCGGAGAAGACCGTCGACGTCCACGTGTCCTGGCTGCGGCGCAAGCTCGGCGAACGCGCCGACGCCCCGCGCTACCTGCACAGCATCCGCGGGGTCGGTCTGCGCCTCGTGGACCCCGAGCGGTGAGCGGCCCCGCCTCCGGACGCCCGACGCCCGCTGCCGCGGGGCGGGGCCCGGGGATGCGCCGCCGCCTCGTCCTCTACGGCGCCGCGATGACCACGGTCGTCCTCGCCGCCTTCCTCGTGCCGCTCGCCGTGCTGGCCCGCGGGCTGGCCGAGGACCGGGCCATGGGCACGGCGAGCCAGGAGGCGCAGGGCATCGCCGTCGTCGCCGCCGTGGCGGCGGACGACCGGCTCGCCGCCGCCGTGGAGGGCGTCAACGCGCGCGGGGTGCAGAGCGCCACCGTCTTCCTGCCCGGCGGACGGTCGGTGGGCGCCCCCGCCACGCCCGACGACGCCGTCGCGCTGGCCCGGGCCGGTCAGGCCTTCACCGTGGCCACCGCCGACGGCGGCCGGGCCGTGCTGCTGCCGGTGGAGGGCCCGGCCGGGCGCGCCGTGGTCCGGGTGGCGGTCCCCGCCGCCACGCTGCACCAGGGCGTCGGGCGGGCGCTCGCGGTCCTGGGCGGGCTCGGCGCGGCACTGCTGGTGGCCGCGGTCCTGGCCGCGGTGCTGCTGGCCCGGTCGGTGAGCCGGCCGGTGGTGCGGACGGCGGCGGTGGCCCACCGGCTCGCCTCCGGCGACCTCGACGCCCGCGTCGTCCCCGCCGGGCCGGCCGAGGTGGTCGAGGTCGGCGTGGCGCTCAACCGGCTGGCCGAGCGCATCGGCCGCCTGCTGCAGACCGAGCGCGAGCTGGTCGCGGACCTCTCGCACCGGCTGCGCACCCCGGTCACCGCGCTGCGGCTGGACGCCGAGGGGCTGCGCGACCCGGAGGAGGCCGCGCGCGTGTCCGCCCACGTGGACCAGCTGCAGCGCTCGATCGACGCGGTGATCGCGGCGGCCCGCCGCCCGGTCCGCTCGGCGCTTCCCCAGGCCGACGTCGTGGCCGTGGCGGCCGAGCGCGCGGCCTTCTGGTCCGCGCTCGCCGAGGACCAGGGGCGCAGCGTCGAGGTCGTGCTCCCGGACCGTCCGGTGACGGTGGCTGTCGACGCCGAGGAGCTGGCCGCAGCGCTGGATGCCGTGCTGGAGAACGCGTTCTCGCACACTCCGGACGGTGCCCCGCTGCAGGTGGCGGTGGAGCCGACCGCCGATGGCGTGCTGCTCGCCGTCCGCGACGGCGGCCCCGGGTTCGGCCCGGAGGCGCTGGGGCGGGGGGTCAGCGGGGGAGGCTCGAGCGGGCTGGGGC
>JBQCIO010000257.1:0-4445 GCA_051953655.1 Motilibacteraceae bacterium | reverse complement strand
AGCTGCGCGCGCTCGGCTTCAACGTCTGACCGCACGGCCACATCAGTGAGCGGCAGGCCCGCCGCCGGCGGCGGCCGCTGGGTGGAGGTGGCGCCCGAGCGGCTCGCCCGGTGGTGCGAGAACTTCGCCGAGCGGCACGGCGGGGCGTCGTCGACCGAGGTCGCCGAGGGCCTGTCGCTCGTCGGTTCGGACGGCGCCCGTGCCGTGGTCGGGGTCCCGCCCTACGCCGACGACGACGCGGTGGGGCTGCTGCTCGTCCGCCGGGGCGGCTACGCGGCGGGCGTCGACGTCGGTGGCTCGCTGGTGGCGTCGAAGGTGGGCAGCCGCCACGTCCAGGGCCGCACCGCGGCCGGCGGTTGGTCCCAGCAGCGCTTCGCGCGGCGCCGGGAGGGCCAGACCCGGGAGGCCGTGCAGGCGGCCGCCGAGCCCGCCGCCCGGGTGCTGCTGCCGCACGCCGGCGAGCTCGTCGCGGTCGTCACCGGCGGCGACCGGACTCTCGTGGCCGACGTGCTCGAAGACCCACGTCTGGCCCCGCTGCGCCCGCTGGTGGCCGAACGCTTCCTCGACGTCGCCGACCCCAAGCGCGACGTGCTCGAGCAGGCGGCCGCCCGGGCCCGCTGCGTCCTCATCCACCTTCTGCCGTGATCAAGCAGAGATGGTGAAGCACTCGCCTCACCATTTCCGCTTGATCACGGCATGAGCTGGGGGGATCAGGTGCTGCCGAAGGTGTTGCAGGCGGCGAGGTCGCCGGTGGAGTAGCCGGTGGTGTACTCCTGGCGGCGCTGGGCGGCCGAGCCGTGGGTGAAGGACTCGGGGTTCACCCGGCCCTGCACCTGCTGCTGGATGCGGTCGTCGCCGACGGCCGCCGCGGCGTTCTGGGCCTGGGCGACGTCGGACTGGGTGACGGTCACGTTGCCGCGGTCGTCGGCCAGCCGGCCCCACACGCCCGCGTAGCAGTCGGCCTGCAGCTCGAGCTTCACCGACAGCGCGTTGGCCTGGTCCGGGTGCTGCTGCTGCAGGGCGCGCATCTTCCGCTCGGTGCCCAGCAGGGTCTGCAGGTGGTGGCCGAACTCGTGGGCCAGGATGTAGGCCTGCGCGTAGCGGCCGGTGGCGCCGAACTGCTGCTGCAGCTGGTCCAGGAAGCCCAGGTCGAGGTAGATCTCCTCGTCCGGCGGGCAGTAGAACGGGCCGACGTCGGCGCTGGCGTTGCCGCAGCCGGTCTGGGTGGCGCCGCTGAAGAAGGCCAGCCGCGGCGCGTGGTAGGAGAGGTTGCGGCGCTGGAACTCGGCCTGCCACACCTCGTCGGTCTCGTTGTAGACCTTGATCAGGTAGCAGTCCTCGTACGTGTCGAGGGCGCCGGCGCTGTTGCAGCGCTGCTGGAGCTGCTGCTGGGTCTCGCCGCTGGTGCCCCCGCCGGCCGCGGGCGGGGCCACCACCTGGGACAGGTCGATGCCGCCGGCCCCGCTGCCCCCGCCGCCGAGCAGCGACATGACGAGGTAGATGACGACGCCGACCACGCCCAGCCCACCGCCGCCGAGGGCGAGCGCCCCGCCGCGGCCCCGTCGGTCGTCGACGCCGGAGACGTCGACACCCTGGTCGTCGAACTGCATGGGCGGGACGCTACCCAGCCGGCCGCCCTCTCATCCGCCGATCGTCCGCCCTGCTACCCGGCGCTGAAGGCCGGCGAGGTCTCGGCCTGGTCGATGGCGTGCCACGAGGCGGCCACCGGGTCGAGATAGCGCGGCGGCTTGGCGTAGCGAAGGCGCGGGTCCCAGTGCCAGTCCTTGCGGTAGCCGGTGGACGTGGTGCCCGAGCGGCTGTCGAAGGTGCCGACGGCCCCGCGCCAGCGCTGGATGATCGAGCCGTGCACGGTGAAGTCGCCACGCGGGGTCCCGGAGGCGAAGTTCTGCACGTTGATCGAGTGCTGCACCGACAGCAGCGCCCCCCACACCTGCACGTCCTTCAGCTGGCTGTCCGCCAGCAGCTCGTTCCCGTTGCGGTCCACCGGGTGGTAGAGCGAGACGTTGTTCTGCCCGACCAGGCCGAGGACGTCGGTGCCGCCGGTGTTCGCGTAGGTGAGGTCGCCGGTGACGACGATGTCGTTGTCGGTGGCCAGGGTGACCTGACCCTTCAGCGTGCCTTCGACGAAGGCGTCGCCGTTCCGGGAGCTGTACGGCGTCACGTCGCCGGACAGAGGGAAGGAGGTGCCGCCGGAGTTGGCGGGCCGGGAGACGCCGTTCGGCGTGCCCACATACGGAACCTGGTTGCGCACCGGGGCGCGGCCGGCCGGCAGGTTCTGCACGAAGACGACGCCGTTGGCCGGCAGGGCGACGCGCGCCCCGGTGCCGCAGGGCGCGCTGCGCGGGGTGTTGGGGCTGTCCACCGCCATCGTCCCGTCGGCGTTGAAGACGATCCGGGTCGGGCCGGTGTAGAGGCAGCCGCGCCCGCCCTGCGCCGGGTCCGCCTCGGCCTTCAGCGCCGCGTTGCTGGCGGGCATGGGCGACAGCCGGCTGCCGACGGCGGGCGGCTGCTCCAGCCGCGGGCTGCCGCCGGCGTTCGGGTCGGGGACCCACAGCGGGTGGCTGTAGCACGGGTCGCCGGGCCGGGTGGCCGGGCAGCCGGTCTCCAGCAGGCCCTTGAACAGCGGGTGGTCGCGCACCGCGAACAGGTCGTTGGTGTGGAACCAGCCGTCCACGATGTCGTTCTGGGTCCAGTAGATCTTCGTGCAGCTGGCGTCCCGGGTGTTCCAGCCGCCCGCCCAGCTGTAGACCCCGCACGTGGTCGCCGGGTCGTGCCGGCCACGGCCGCTGCCCCAGTAGCTGCCCTGGTAGAAGGCGGGGTTGGCCGGGTCACCGGTCTCGAAGTCGGAGAAGTAGACGTAGTCGGTGAAGGCCATCCGGGCCAGCTTCACCACCACGGTGCGCACCTCCTTGCCGACCTTGCCGCTCACGGTCAGCCGGACGACGCCGTCGGTCAGGGTGGTCGAGCTGTCCACGGCGTAGCGGTAGGCGCCGCCGTTGGTGGACCCGGGCACGCCCACCCACCCGGTGAGCGCGGGGTTGGTCGGGTCCACGTTGTTCTTCGTCCAGTACAGCTCGTTGTCGTTGAGCCGGGAGACGTAGTCGTCCACGCCGGCCTCCACCGCCGCGATCGCGGTGGAGTGGTCCACCTGCGTCTTGGCCTGCACGTAGCCGTTGAGGGCGTAGCCGGACAGCGCCACCAGGACCAGGGTGAGCACCATCCCCAGGCCCAGCACCATGATCAGCGCGACGCCGTCCTCGTCGCGCAGGGCGACCCGCCGGCGCGCGCGGGAGGTGGCGGAGCGGAAGCGGGACATCGACGCTCCTCGGGTGGGGGTCAGGGGGGACCGGCGGCGCGGCGGGGTCATCGGCCCGCCCCCGCGACGTCGGCCGAGGCGCCGGCGTTGACCAGCCGGACGCGCGAGACGACCTCGGTGCCCTTGGCCAGCTCCGGGCGGCCCGCGACGACCAGGTCGATCCCGACCGCGCCGACGACGTCGGGCCCAGCGAGCGCGTCGGCGACGCTGATCGGGCTCGCGCACCCGGTCGTCGCCGAGCCCCCGCACGGCGGCTGGGTGGCGCCCTGCTGGTCGTAGAAGGTGAACGGCGACCCGGCGGAGGCCGCCGGCAGGCCGCGCACCAGCACCTGGGTGCGGGCACCGGCGGCCGGCCAGGTCGGCATCGTGCCGGCCGGGGAGCCGGCCGGTGCGGCCAGGCCGGGGGTGACCGTGCGCACCAGCTGCACGGTGCCGGCCGGCTCGGCGGCGAACCGATAGGTCACCAGGTCCGGCAGCCCGGTGGGCCGGTTGACGTAGAGGTCCAGCCGCGACGACGACGTCGTGGGCAGGAACGGGCTCGTGGCCGCCGTGGGGGAGATGGCCATCCGCACGTCCTTGGTCATCGCGTCCACGGCGAGGCGGGCGTCGCCCAGGTCGGCGATCCGGGCGCTGTAGCCGGTGGCCGAGCGCTGCATGCCGATGAACCAGGTGGTGAACATCCCCAGCGCCAGGCTGAGCAGCACCATCGTGACCAGCAGCTCGATCAGCGAGACGCCCTCGTCCGAGCGGAAGCCGGAGCGGAAGCCGGAGCGGGAGGCGGTCCAGTCCGTGCGACGGAGCAGGCAGGTCCTCATGGCAGGACCACCGCCACCGTGGTGACCGGGCTGCCGCTGCCTCCACCGTTCCCGGTCCCGTTCCCGGTCCCGTTTCCGTTCCCGGTGCCCGGGGCCAGCACGACCGTCGGGCTGGTCGCCGACCCCACCGAGCTGGTGACGGTGAAGGTCCAGCTGCCGAACGGCAGCGCGGCACCGATCGCCCCGCCGGTGGGGGAGGTGAACGTGTAGGCCTCACCGGCGGTGCAGCCCGGGTCGTCCACGCGGGTGGCGGTGACCTGCCAGCCGCCGGGCAGCGGCCCGGTGCGGCGGGC
>JBQCIO010000256.1:0-2964 GCA_051953655.1 Motilibacteraceae bacterium | reverse complement strand
GCCGCGGTGCTGCGCCCGGGCGGCGTGCTCAGCGTGCTCGCCGCGCAGCGGCTCGCGGCCGTCATCGCCCGGGCGCTGGCCGGGCACTTCGAGGAGGCCCGGCACGCCCTGGCCGACCCGGCCGGGCGGTGGGGCGCCGGCGACCCGCTGCCGCGCCGCTTCGACGAGGCCGACCTGGTGCCGCTGGTCACCGCGGCCGGCTTCGCCGTGCGCGAGGTGCACGGGGTGCGGGTCTTCGCCGACCTCGTGCCCGGCGCCCTCGTCGACGTCGAGCCCGGTGCGGCCGCGGCCCTGTCCGCGCTCGAGGCCGCGGCGGCCACCCACCCGGTGCTCGCCGGCATCGCCGCCCAGCTGCACGTCCTCGCCGTCCGCACCTGACCCGGCCCCACCTGCGTCGGCAGCCGCCTCGGCTCGCCCGCCGGTGACGGCCGTTCCGCCAGTGACCGAAGTGCGCAGGCAGGGCTCGGCGTGTCGTGGTGCGAAGGGGCCGACACGCCGGGGACGGGGAGGTCGGTGCCTGCGCAATTCGGACATCATCCCAGCGAGGAGCCGATCTGGCGGGGGCCGGCCGTGACCCGGCGCCAGCTCGACCGGCCCGGTGTGCGCGGCCGCGAGGACGCCGACGACACCGGCTGCACCGTGCTGCACGTCGACATGGACGCGTTCTTCGCCTCGGTGTCGCTGCGCGACCGGCCCGAGCTGCGCGGGCTGCCGGTGCTGGTCGGGGGCAGGGGCAGCCGGGGCGTGGTGCTCTCGGCCACTTACGAGGCCCGCGCCTTCGGGGTCCACTCGGCCATGCCGATGGCCCGGGCCCGGCGGCTGTGCCCGCAGGCGGTCGTCGTCCCGCCCGACCACGACGCCTACGCGCGGGTCTCGGCGGCGGTCATGGAGATCTTCCGGTCGGTCACCCCGGTGGTCGAGCCGCTCTCCCTGGACGAGGCGTTCCTCGACGTCGCCGGTGCGCGACGCCGCTGCGGCCGGCCGGCCGTCATCGCCCGGGAGCTGCGCGACCGGGTGGCCGACGAGCAGGGCATCACCTGCTCGGTGGGTGTGGCCACCACCAAGTTCGTCGCCAAGCTCGCCTCCACCCGGTGCAAGCCCGACGGCCTGCTCGTGGTGCCGCGCGACGACGTCGTCGCGTTCCTGCACCCGCTGCCGGTCGGCGCGCTGTGGGGGGTGGGGGAGCGCACCGAGGAGGTGCTGCTGCGCTACGGCCTGCGCACGGTGGGCGAGCTCGCCCACACCCCGGTCGCCACCCTCGGCCGGATGCTCGGCCCCACCGCCGGGCCGCACCTGCACGCCCTGGCCTGGGGCCGGGACGAGCGGCGGGTGGTGGCCAGCGAGCCCGAGCGCAGCGTGGGCGCGCAGGAGACCTTCGCCCGCGACGTCGACGACCCTGAGGTGGTGCGCCGCGAGCTGCTGCGGCTCGCGGAGAAGGTGGCCGCCCGGCTGCGCTCGGGCGGGGGCCGCGGGCGAACCGGCACCCTCACCGTCCGGTTCGCCGACTTCACCACGATCACCCGCTCGCGCACCCTGCGCGAGGCCACCGACGTCGGCCAGGAGGTCTACGCCACCGCGGCCGGGCTGCACGAGGCGCTCGGGCTGGACCGCGCCCGGCTCCGGCTGGTCGGGGTGCGGGTGGAGGGGCTGGTCGACGCCGGGTCGGCGCCGCGCCAGCTGCTGCTCGACGCCCGGCCGGCCGGGTGGGAGGAGGCCGACCGGGCGGTGGACCGTGCCGTGCGTCGGTTCGGTGCCGGGGCGGTGCGGCCGGCCGCCCGGGTCGGCACCGACGACGACTGACCGCGTGGGCGGCGTCGCGGAAGCGTATGGGTGTGACACCCATGCGTAGGAGGTCCGGCCCGATCGGTGGCGAACCACCACCTGATCGGGCAGCCGGCCGGGCCGCTGCCGCGGCGCGGGGTGCGGCTGCTCACAGCACCGTCCGCACCACCCCGGAAGCCGGGGTTCAGATGCTGGTGCGGACGGCCGACAGGACGGGTAAGGAACCCTCGACCTCCCCCGAGCGTCGTGCACTGGTGATCGCGTCAGTGGTCCCGCCACCAGCCCGATTCACCCGTCGGCTTTCGGGACCGGGTCGGCGTGCCTATCCTTGAGAACCGATCCACCACCGCACTCGCGGGTACGTCCCTCAGGAGGACACCGTGCCGCTCTCCGAGCACGAGCAGCGACTGCTCGAGCAGATGGAGCGGGCGCTCTACGCCGAGGACCCCAAGTTCGCCTCCGCGTTGCGCGGTGCGGACCCTCGCACCCACCGTCGCCGCCGCATCGTGCAGGCGTCGATCGGTTTCGTCATCGGCATCGCCCTGCTCCTGACCGGCGTCATCGTGCCCTTCTGGCCCGTGGGCGTCCTCGGCTTCCTCGTGATGCTGGGCTCGGCGTTCCTCGTGGTCTCCAGCTGGCGCGCCACGCCTGCGCCGGCCGGTCCGCGGCCCGTCGGTGGCGCTGCTCGTCCGGCCTCCGGAGCCCGCGCCGCCCGCGCCAAGAGCTCGGGCAGCTTCATGGAGCGCATGGAGCAGCGCTGGAACCGCCGCCGCGAACAGGGACCCGGCGCCCGCTGAACTCGGCCCGCCGAACCGGCCTGCGGCTCCTGGGCCGCCTCGGGCCGCCTGAACCGGGCCGTCTGAACCAGCCCGCTCGATCCGTCAGGGCCCCGGCACGCCCCGCGTGCCGGGGCTTCGTCATGGGCCTCGTCATGACCATGACCTCGCAGCGGGTCGCCGTCAGTTCCACACGAGGTCGACCCGGCAGGGGGTCGTGGGGGCCACCGCTCCTCCGATCGGAAGCACGGTGCCCACGACCCGCTCGCCGAGGGAGGGCCTCACCCGGCCGAGCGCCGCGCCGCCGGACGGCGGGGGGTGACCCGGCGGCGCAAGGTGCTGCCGGCGCGGTCGACCGCGTCGAGGGCGTCGGCGGTGCGTTCGCCGGCCCGGTGCGCCAGGGCCA
>JBQCIO010000255.1:0-11318 GCA_051953655.1 Motilibacteraceae bacterium | reverse complement strand
GGCTCCCCCGCCCCGGGCCCCCCCCACCCTTGCCGGGTCCCAGCGGCCCCGTGGCGCCGTGAATGCCCGGCCCCAGGCGACCAGTTGGGGTGAGAAGGGCGCGCGGCTGACGCTCGAGGCCCACAGGTTGTGGCGCTAGCGGCCCGTCTCGGCACGGTCAAGGGCGCTGGTGACGGCGGGAGCAGGCGCGGGGCCGAGTCGTGCGGCCGGCCGGCGGCTGCGACGGGGCCGAGGATTGGGTGAAGGGGCCCTTCAGACGAACCTATTGGCACAAGGGCCCCTTCACCCAAACAAGATTGGCTCGAGACCTCCGGCTGGCCGCCGAGGCAACCACCCGCCGGGCTCCCCTCCGTCACCAGCCGCCTTTCACCAAGGACGACACGTACGTGGCCCGCGTGACGTGCCGCAGCGACGACTCCCGCCCTCGCGACAACTCCTGCGTAGATTCACCCCCGTGCCCACCCCCCTCCGCCTCGCCCTGGTCGGCTACGGCTCATCCGGCCGCACCATCCACGCGCCGCTGCTGCGGGCCGAGCCCGGCCTGGAGGTGACCGACGTCGTCACCGGCGACCGGGAGCGGGCCGAGGCCGCGCTGGCCGAGCACCCCGGCGTCTTCGTGCACCCGAGCCCGGAGGCCCTGTGGCGGGCGGTGGCCGACGGGGAGCGGGCCGTCGACGTCGTGGTGCTGGCGAGCCCGAACGCCGCGCACGCCGAGCAGGCGCTCGCGGCGATCGGGCTCGGGATCCCGGTCGTGGTGGACAAGCCGCTCGCGCTCACCGCGCAGGAGGCGCGCGGGGTCGTCGACGCCGCGCTGGCGGCCGGCGTCGGCCTCACCGTGTTCCAGAACCGCCGCTGGGACGGCGAGCACCGCGCGCTACGTCGGCTCCTCGACGACGACGCCCTGGGCCGGGTCCTGCGCTACGAGGCGCGCTTCGAGCGGTGGCGCCCGCAGCCCAAGGACCGCTGGCGCGAGCAGCTGCCGGGTGAGCAGGGCGGAGGTCTGCTGCTGGACCTGCAGTCGCACCTCGTCGACGGCGCCCTGCACCTGTTCGGTCCCGCGGTGGACGTGCTCGCCGAGCTGGAGTCGGTCACGACGGTGGGGGAGGACGTCACGTTCCTGCGTCTGCGCCACGAGTGCGGCGTCGTCAGCCACCTGTCGGCCACCTCGCTGGCCGGTGCCCCGGGGCCGCGGACCCGGGTGCTGGGCACCGAGGCCAGCTACGTGGTCGCCGGGGTCGACGACGAGCCGACACCGTGGGCGGCGCTGGCCGACGCCCCGGGGTCCCGCGGGTGGCTGCTGCGCGGGGACGAGCGCGAGCCGGTCGAGCGGGCGGACGGGGACTGGTCCGCCTTCTACGCCGCGGTCGTCCCCTGGGTTCGCGGGGAGTCGCGGCCCCCGGTCGACCCCGCGGACGCGGTGGCCACCCTGGCCGTGCTGGACGCCGCTCGCACGTCGGCGCGCACCGGGCAGGTGCAGGCGGTCGGCGGTCGAGCACAGGACTGAGGCAGGTTCAGGTCGCTTTCAGGTGCCCTGCCGATCGTCACGGGCACAGGGACGACGAGGACCAGCGCACCGGAGGGCAGATGTCGACGCTGAGCACGGGACGGCGCCCGGCGTCCCTGCCGCCGGCTGCCCCGGCGCCCGGGCCCGAGATCTCCGAGCCGGTGCTGCTCGCGCTGGTCGTCGCCGGGGCGGTCGCGGTGCTGGCTCTGTGGTGGCACGACACCGTGGCCCTGTCCGGCACAGGCGACTGGCTCACGGCCGTGGGCCGGGTGACGGGGCTGCTCGCCGGCTGGGCGATCGCGGTGGTCATGCTCCTCATGGCCCGCGTGCCGGCCATCGAGCGCGGGCTCGGCGCCGACCGGCTGGCCCGCTGGCACTCGATGGGCGGGCGCTACGTCGTCAGCCTCGCCACCGTGCACGCGCTCACCATCGTCTGGGGCTACTCGATCTCCTTCCACAAGGGGCTCCTGGGCGAGGGCGTCGACGTCGTCGTCAACTACCCCGAGGTGCTCAAGGGCACGATCGGCACGCTCGCCCTGGTCGGCGTCGGCGTCCTGTCGGCCCGTGCGGCCCGGGCCCGCGTCTCCTACGAGACGTGGTACCACGTGCACCTCATCACCTACCTGGCCGTCTTCCTCACCTTCGGCCACGTGCTCGCCAACGGCGCCGACTTCCACACCGGCCTCTCCAAGCTGGTGTGGAAGGCGCTCTACGTCGCGGTGTTCGCCGCGCTGCTGTGGTTCCGCTGGCTGACGCCCCTGGTCTACGCGCTGCGGCACCGGCTGCGGGTGCAGGCGGTCGTGCCCGAGGGGCCGGGCGTGGTGTCGGTCGTGGTGCGCGGCGACGACCTGCACCGGCTGCGCGCCCAGCCCGGCCAGTTCTTCCGCTGGCGCTTCCTGACGACCGGCCTGTGGTGGCAGTCGCACCCCTACTCGCTGTCGGCGGCGCCCACGCCCACCCACCTGCGCATCACGGTGAAGGAGCTGGGCGACGGCAGCGGCGAGCTGGCCCGCCTGCGGCCGGGCACCCGGGTCATCGCGGAGGGCCCCTACGGCGCGTTCACCCCGCACCGTCGGCGCGGGCACGGGGTGCTGCTGCTGGCCGGCGGCATCGGCATCACGCCGCTGCGGGCCCTGCTCGAGCACCTCGGCCCCCACACCGGCCCGATCACCCTCGTCTACCGCGCCGAGCGCCGCGACGAGGTCATCCTGGCCGCCGAGATCGACGCCCTGGCCGCCTCCCGCCGGGCGCGGGTGCACTACCTCGTCGGTCCGGTGGGCAGCACGGAGGACGCGCTGGTCGGGCGCCGGCTGCGCAAGCTCGTCCCGGACCTGCCCGCCCGCGACGTGTTCGTCTGCGGCCCGCCGCGCTTCATGGAGGCGGCCGAGGAGGCGCTGGTCCGCAGCGGTGCCCGTCGCCGGCACGTCCACCTCGAGCAGTTCAGCTTCTGACCCGCCGCCACCCACCGGAGGTTCCTCGTGCCGTCCCTGCTCGGCCGCCCGTCGCTGGCCCGCGCCGCGGTGGTCACCGCGGGCACCGCCGTCGGCCTGGTCGCGCTGCTGTCGGCCAAGGCCTCCACCTCGCCGGCGCCCGCGCGGGTGGCCCTCGGCTCGAGGGTCCCGCCGGGGGGCCAGGCGGCGACCGGGTCCGTCCCGAGCAGCTCGAACGGCCCGGCCAGCGGAGCGACGGCGGCAGCCCAGCCCTCGACGTCGTCGTCTGCGCACGCCGGCTCGACGGCGGCCGCCGCCGCCCGCCGCTCCGCCACCGGGCCGGTGGTGGAGACCGACTACGGCCCGGTCCAGGTGAAGGTGGTCGCCCAGGGCCACAAGATCCTCGACGTCGTGGCCGTGCAGACGCCCAACGGCGATCGGCACAGCGAGGAGGTCGCGGCCTACGCCGTGCCGATCCTCCACCAGGAGGCGCTCGCGGCCCAGAGCGCCGCCATCGACGCCGTCTCCGGCGCCACCTTCACCAGCATCGGCTACGCCCAGTCCCTCCAGGCCGCCCTCGACGCCCTGTCCAAGTGATCCGGCCGGGACACGTGGGCGGGTGCGCGAGACTCCTGCCGTGAACGGTGAGCCGCAGACCGGCGCGGGCAGCGACGAGGCGGGGGACGGCGCCCTGGTGCTGGTCGTGGACGACGACCCTCAGCTGCGCGCCGCCGTGGCCCGCTCCCTCCGCCTGGACGGCCATCGGGTCGAGACCGTCGGCGACGGCGCGGCGGCGCTGACCGCGGTCCGCGAGCGCACCCCCGACGCCGTCGTGCTCGACCTCATGCTGCCGGTCGTCGGCGGCCTGGAGGTGTGCCGGCGGCTGCGCGGCGAGGGGGACCGCACCCCGGTCCTCGTCCTCACGGCGCGGGACCAGGTGGGCGACCGGGTGGCCGGTCTGGACGCCGGCGCGGACGACTACCTGATCAAGCCGTTCGCCGTGGAGGAGCTGCGGGCGCGGGTGCGCGCCCTGCTGCGGCGGGCGCGTCCGGAGGCGGCGCCGGAGGAGGAGACCGCCTACGTCTGCGCGGACCTGCGGCTCGACCCGTTCACCCGCGAGGTGCTGCGGGGCTCACGCCGGCTCGACCTGACCCGCACCGAGTTCGCCCTGCTCGAGGTCCTCATGCGCAACTGCAACGCGGTGCTGCCCCGGGAGGTCATCACCGACCGGGTGTGGGGCTACGAGGTCGAGCCGGCCTCCAACTCCCTCGAGGTCTTCATCGGCTACCTGCGGCGCAAGACCGAGGCCGACGGGGAGCCTCGGCTGATCCACACCGTGCGCGGGGTGGGGTACCAGCTGCGGGAGCCGTGATGCGCCTGCCGCGGCACGACCGCCGCTGGTCGCTGCGCAGCCGCCTGGTGCTCGCCACCACCGCGGTCGTCGCCCTGTCCGTTCTGGCGGTGGTCGGGGTGGCCCTGCTCGTGCTGCGCGGCAACCTCGTGCGCAGCCTTGACGACCGCCTCCGGCAGCAGGCCACGGCCATCGTCACCGCGCTGCCCGACGTCGACGACCGGGACGGCGGCGCGAGCTCGCTGCTCGGGCGGTACGGCTCGCCGGGGGAGGAGGTGCGCTGGGTCCGCCTGGTCCACTCCGACGGCTCGTCGGAGACGCGTTCCGACGTCGTGGTTCAGCTTCCCGTGTCTCCTGCGGCGCGAGAGGTGGCGCGCGACGGCGGCAGCGTGGTCGGCACCGAGGGGCCGGACGACCATGAGCTGCGGGTCCTCACCCTGGGCGCGGGCAACGGGACGGCGGTGCAGATCGCCGCCGAGATGGACGCCGTCGACGAGCAGCTGGGCGGGCTGGCGGCCGCCTTCGCGCTGGTGGCCGGTGGCGCGGTGCTGCTCGCCGTCGGGCTCGCCTGGTCGCTGGCCGGGTCGGTGCTCGCCCCGGTGGGCCGCCTCACCGCGGCCGCCGAGCGGATCGGGCGCACCGGAGACCTCGACGTCCGGCTGGAGGAGACCCGCCGCAGCGACGAGCTCGGGCGCCTGGCCGACCGGTTCAACGCCATGCTCGACACCCTCGAGGAGTCGGTGCTGGCCCAGCGCCAGCTCGTCGCCGACGCCTCGCACGAGCTGCGCACGCCGCTGGCCAGCGTGCGCGCCAACGTCGAGCTGCTGCGCGAGGTGGACCGGCTCGAACCGGGCGAGCGGGACGAGGTGGTGGCCGCCGTCGTCGGCCAGGTCGACGAGCTGACCGGCCTGGTGTCGGACCTGGTCGAGCTCGCCCGCGGCGACGAGCCGGTGACCAGCGTGGACGAGGTGCGCCTGGACCGGCTGGTGGAGGCCGCGGTCCGGCGCGCCCAGCGGCACTGGCCCGGGGTCGACTACCGCTGCAGCACGCAGCCGGCCGTGGTCGTCGGCAGCGCGCAGCGTCTGGACCGGGCGGTGGCGAACGTGCTCGACAACGCCGGCAAGTTCACCCCGCCCGGCGGCCACGTGCAGGTGTCGCTCGGCGGCGACGGCTGCCTGGCCGTGGCCGACGACGGCCCCGGCGTGCCCGAGGACTTCCTCCCGCACGTGTTCGACCGCTTCCACCGCGCCGACAGCGCCCGTGGGCTGCCCGGCTCCGGGCTGGGCCTGGCCATCGTCAAGCAGGCGGTGGAGGCCCACGGGGGCAACGTGTCCCTGCGCAACCGCGCCGAGGGCGGGACCGAGGTCGTGGTGCGGCTGCCGGTCGAGCCCTCGATCGAGCCCGCCCCCGTAGGGTCGGTCGGGTGAGCGGCGAGCGGGACCGGGACCCGGCCGGGCGGGCGCGGCAGGCACGGCCGCGCGACGCCCTGGGGAGGCCGCTGCCCTACGGCGCGGCCGGGGTGGAGCCGGTGCCCGAGGAGCCGCTGCCGCCCCTCGAGACGGTCGAGACGGCCCGCCGACTGGTGGCCGAGGGCCGCGCGTTCTCCGCGCACGAGGTGCTCGAGGCGCGCTGGAAGGCGGCCCCCGTGGGCGAGCGTGACCTGTGGCAGGGCCTGGCCCAGCTGTGCGTCGCGCTCACGCATGCCGCCCGGGGGAACGACGTCGGGGCACGGCGCCTGTTCGAGCGGGGGAGCGGGCGGGTGCTCTCCTACGCGCGGACCGGGGGGCCGACGTACGGGGTGGACCTGGTGGCGGCGGTGGAGTGGGTGCGGGGGCGGGTCACGGCTTCTTCCTGACGCGGCCACTCCCTGGCTGAGCCCGGCCCGCGGCTCACTGTTCTTTCCGCACGGTCAAAGGCGCTGGTGACGGGAGGAGCCGGGCGGGCAAAGTGTGACCGTATTGCGCAATTCTCCGGCGTGTCGCCTCGAAACCGTCGCACTGTGCGGCTGCCGACCGCCGCCCGGCCGCGGAACGCACCCTGCGCCCGGCTCCCGCCGTCACCAGCCGCCTTCCACCCCGCACATGACCGCAGGCCGACTAGGAACGCACCCCCGCACCCTCGCACCCCGCGCGCCGGCCGGAGACCACCCGGGACCTACCGCGCCGCCCCGTCCAGCACCCGCGGCTCGATCCGGGTCTCCACGGCCCCGCCGCCCTCGGCCCGCTCGACGCGGTACGCGCCCTTGCCCTCGACCTCGGTGACGGCCTCGGCCAGCTCGGTGCCGCGGTAGACCAGGCCGACGCCGTCGTCGGTGGCGTAGGAGGTGGGCAGGGTGCCGTCGGCGACGAGGCGGTGCAGCAGCGGGCGTCGCTCGGCCTCGGAGTCGTAGTGGACGCCGTTGCCGTAGGGGAGCAGGGCCAGGCCGTCG
Organism: Motilibacteraceae bacterium; assembly: GCA_051953655.1. Classification (GTDB taxonomy): domain Bacteria; phylum Actinomycetota; class Actinomycetes; order Motilibacterales; family Motilibacteraceae; genus JBQCHF01. Next base: position 4,605 of record JBQCIO010000255.1, on the reverse strand, counting down.
GTGACCGCGCGCAGCTGCGGGCCGAAGGAGTCGGTGGTGCCGCCCACGTGCCAGCAGATCGAGCCGGCGCTGACGCCGCCGAGCACGACCCCGGCCCGCCAGACCTCGCGGAAGATCTCGTCCAGGCCGTGCACGCGCCACACCGCGAGCAGGTTGGCCACGCTGCCCCCGCCCACCCAGACCACGTCCTGCTCGAGCAGGAAGCCGCGCATGTCCTCCACCGTCGGCATGGCGAAGAGGTTGAGGCAGCGGACCCGGTAGCCCGCGGCGTCGCCGGCCTCGACGACCCGGGCGTTGTACCAGCGCTGGTCGCCGCCGGCGGTGCCGAGGAAGGCGACCTGCGGGGTGCCGGCGGGCTGGGCCAGCTCGACGGCGTGGTGGACCAGCGGGGCGAACTCGAGGTCGACCCGGCTGCCGAAGCGGAAGCCGCCGGAGGTGGCCAGGATCGTGGGGGTCTGTGCGCTCATGCGCCCAGATCCTGCAGCACGGCGGCTGCCGCTCGCCTCCCGGATACCAGGGCGCCCTGGATGGAGGCGGTGTCGCGGTGGTCGCCGGCCACGTAGAGACCGGGACGTACGCGGACCGGCTGGCGCACGTCGAGCGGCGGCAGCATCGCCGGGAGCGCGTGCGGGATCGGATAGGTCCGGACCAGGTCCCAGCCGTCGGTGGGGCAGCCGTAGATGCGCGCGAGCTGAGCGCGCACGGTCCGCTCGGTGGCGGGGTCGTCGCGGCTGCCGAGAACGGTGGAGGACACCAGGTGGCGGCCGGGGGCGTAGTCCGGCACCACGTTGCTGATCACCGAGGTGTTGACCACCGGGCCGGAGCGGTCGCCGTCGACGTGCAGGGCGGACAGGTGGCTCGGGGCCTGCGGGGCCAGGTGGTAGAAGGTCGTGAGGGCGTTGGTGGGGGGCACCGGCAGGCCGCTGAGGGCGGCCGCGGTGACCGGGTCGGTGGCCACCACGACGGCCCGGGCCGAGGTGAGGGACGCGACGTCGTCCACCCGCGAGCCGAGCTCGACCGTGCCGGCGGGCAGCCGCCCGGCCAGCTGCTCGGGGATGGCGCGCATGCCGCGGGCGGGCAGGCTCGGGGTGCCGCGCACGAACGAGCGGAGGACCAGCTCGGCGAACCGGCGCGAGGTGGCCAGCTCGTCCTCGCCGAACACGCCGGCCAGGAACGGGCGGACCACCTGCTCCAGCACCGGCCCGTGCACGCCGGCCGCGGTGAGGGACAGCGCGGCGGTGGCGTCGGGCGCGTCGAGCAGCTCGCGGACCGGGCGGGTGGCCGCGCGCACGGCGTAGGCGGCGAAGCGGGCCTTGGCCAGCGGTGACCCGACCGGCGCCAGGGCCGAGGCCAGGGCCCAGCCCGGCTCCCGGCGCGGGTCGGCGAGCCGGTGCCGCCTGCCGCCCTTGGCCACCACCACGCCGGCGACGTAGGCCCGCAGGTCCAGCGCGTCGTGGTCCAGCACCCGGCGGCCCTCCGGGTAGGAGGGGTTGTAGAGCTGGAAGCCGCGGTCCAGCAGCAGGCCGTCCACCTCGTCGGTGCGCACCCGCCCGCCGACGGCGTCGCCGGCCTCGAGGACCCGGACCGGCGCCCCGGCGGCGAGGAGATGACCGGCGGCGGCGAGCCCGGCCAGGCCCGCTCCAACGACGACGACGGGCTGCTCGGGCACGGCCTCAACCTACCGGCGGGCCTGCCGACCCGCCCGACCGCGCCCGCTCGGCCGAGGGCCCGGCGGGCCTGTGGACAGCGGACGGCACGAGGAGAGCGGTTGGGCGCAGGATGCTGGCGTGGGTGCGGACAGGACGCGGCGCTGGGAGGTCCCGGGCTACGACGTCGCCGAGCTGATCGGCTTCGGCACGTCCGGCGAGGTGTGGCTGGCGCGGGAACGGACGACCGGCGAGCCGGTCGCCCTGAAGCGACTGCGGCCGGTGCCCGGTGCCCGGCCCGACGCCGAGGCGGCCGAGCGGGTGGCCCGGGAGGCCGCCCTGCTCTCCGCCCTGCACCACCCGCACCTGCTGCGGCTGCGCGCGGTGCTGCCGTCCACCACCACCAGCGCCGCCACCACCAGCACCGCCACCACCAGCACCGCCACCACCACCGCCTCCGCCGCCGGCGGCGCGGCGGGGCCGGGCCTCGTCCTCGTGCTCGACCACGCGGCCGGCGGCAGCCTCGCCTCGTTGCTGGCCGTGCGGGGGACGATCACGCCGGGGGAGGTGGTCACCGTGGCCGCCCCGGTGGCCGAGGCCCTGGCCCACGTGCACAGCAGGGGGCTGGTGCACGGCGACGTCACGCCGGCCAACGTGCTGCTCACCGCCGACGGCCGTCCGCTGCTGGCCGACCTGGGGGTGGCCCGGTTGCTCGGCGAGCCGCTGGACGTCCTGGAGGGCACGCCCGGCTACACCGATCCGGCGGTGCTGGCCGGCGCCGTCCCCACGCCCGCAGCCGATGTCTTCGGGCTGGCCGCCACGGCGCTCACCGCCCTCTGCGGGCCGGTGCCGGTCGCCGGCGATGCGGCCGGAGCGGCCGAGCCCGCCTGGGACCTGGACCGGCTGCGGGGCGTTGCCCCCGCCGCGCCGCCGGCGCTGCTCGAGGTCCTCGCGGCCGCGCTCGCGCCCCGGCCGGACGAGCGGCCCGGCGCCGCCGAGCTCGCCGTCGCCCTGCACGACGCGTGCCCGCCCGAGCCGGTTCGGCGCCGTCCCGCCAGGGCGTTCGGGTGGGACGGTCCGGGTGGCGATCTCCTCGACCACGCCTCGGCCGGTGCGACCGGCTCCGGCGAGGCGCCTGCCGGGACGGAGCCGCGCGAGTCCGGCACCAGGGTGATCTCCCGTCCGCGTCCGGCCTCCGTCGCGCCGCGCACGCCCCGCCGTCGGCGACTGCCCCGGCGAGCGGCGGGTGCTCCGCTCGGGCTGCGGGCGCTGGCCGTGGCCCTGGCGCTGGTCGCCGCGCTGGCCGGTGCCACCGCGGTGCTGGTCGACCGCACCTCCGGTGCGCAGGCGTCGTCGCGGCGCGGCGGCGCACCGGCTCCTGCCTCGCCGGCACCGACCACGGCGGCCCGCGCCACGCCGGCGTCGGCGGCACCTGCTGCCCGGGCGGCTGCGTCCGCCGGCACAGATGCCCGGCAGGGAGCCTGGGGCGAGGTGCTGGCCACCCTCTACGCCGGCCGCTCGCAGGCCTTCGCCGCGGCCGACCCCGCCATGCTCGCCTCGGTCTACGCGCCGGGCTCGGCCGACCTGGCCAGCAACACCGCGCTGGTCCGCCAGCTGGCCGCCGACGGCGCGCGGGTGCCCGACCTGCGGCTCGAGGTGCGCAGCGCCTCCTTGGTCCCCGCCCAGGCGTCGCCACCGGACGAGGGGCGGGTGCTGCTCGACGTCGTCGACGTCCTCGCGCCCTACGAGCTCACCGACGGCGAGGGCCGGGTGCTCGAGCGGCGTGCGGGCCGCGGCGCCCAGCGGGTGCGGGTCGAGCTGACCCGGGTCGACGGGGAGTGGCTGATCGCCCGGACCAGTCTGCCGGTGCCCTCGTGAGGCGGTGCCAGGCCGAGCCGGGTCGCTGCGGTCCGCTCAGCCCGCCGCGACGACGGTGCGCAGGGCCGGCACCAGGTCGGGGTCGGCGAACGCATAGCCCGAGGCCTGCAGCGCCCGAGGGAGGACGCGCTGGCTGCCCAGGACGTCGTGGCTGAACTCGCCGAGCACGGCCTTGAGCGCGAACGCGGGGGCGGGGAGCACCGCCGGCCGGTGCACCACCTGCGCGAGCGCGCGGGTGAACTCGGCGTTGGTGACCGGTGTGGGGGCGGTGAGGTTGACCGGACCGGAGGTCTGCTCGGCGGTGAGCAGGTGGCGGATGGCGCCGACCTCGTCGGCGAGCGTGATCCAGCTCCAGTACTGCCGGCCCGAGCCCAGCTTGCCGCCGACGCCGAGGCGGAACAGCGGCAGCATCCGCTGCATCGCGCCACCCTTGGGTGACATCACCAGCCCGGTGCGCAGGTGCACCACGCGGATCCCGGCGGCCTCCGCGGCAGCGGTGCTGGCCTCCCAGTCCACGCACACCCGGGCCAGGAAGTCCGAGCCGGCGGGCGCGGACTCGTCGACCGCGGTGTCGCCGGTGTCGCCGTAGTAGCCGATGGCCGAGCCGCTGAGCAGCACGGCCGGCAGCGGGTCGAGCGAGGCCAGGGCGGCGGCGAAGGTGCGCGTGCCGTCCACCCGGCTCTCGCGGATCACCCGCTTGTAGGACTCGGTCCAGCGGTGCTCGCCGACCCCCGCCCCGGCCAGGTGGATGCCGGCCTGCACGCCCTCCAGCCCGGCGCGGTCGACCGTGCCTGCGGTCGGGTCCCAGCGCACCTCGTCCGGGGCCGACGGCGTCCGGCGGACCAGTCGGACGACCTCGTGGCCGTCGGCGCGGAGCGCGGGAACCAGCGCGGACCCGATGAGGCCGCTGGCCCCGGTGACGGCGATCTTCATGGGGTCAGTCTCGCCGGGGAGGGAGGGCTTCGCACGCCGGTCTGGATCGGGGAGGCGCGCCTCGCCCGGTCCGCTCGCCCCTCGCAGGCGGCTGCCGGTTCACGCCGGCACGGTCAACGGCGCTGGTGACGGCGGCGGAGGGCGGGTG
>JBQCIO010000254.1:0-13872 GCA_051953655.1 Motilibacteraceae bacterium | reverse complement strand
GAGACCCGGTGGTGCGCCTCGTAGCGGTCCCGCAGGCCCTTGAGGATCTCGATGGTGTGCGCCAGCGAGGGCTCGGCGACCTGGATCGGCTGGAAGCGGCGCTCGAGCGCGGCGTCCTTCTCCAGGTGCTTGCGGTACTCGTCCAGCGTGGTGGCGCCGATGGTCTGCAGCTCGCCGCGGGCCAGCATCGGCTTGAGGATGCTGGCGGCGTCGATCGCGCCCTCGGCGGCGCCCGCGCCGACGAGCGTGTGCAGCTCGTCGATGAACAGGATGATGTCGCCGCGGGTGCGGATCTCCTTGAGCACCTTCTTCAGGCGCTCCTCGAAGTCGCCGCGGTAGCGGCTGCCGGCCACCAGCGCGCCGAGGTCGAGGGTGTAGAGCTGCTTGTCCTTGAGCGTCTCGGGCACCTCGCCCTTGACGATCGCCTGGGCCAGCCCCTCGACGACGGCGGTCTTGCCGACGCCGGGCTCGCCGATCAGCACCGGGTTGTTCTTGGTGCGGCGGGACAGCACCTGCATGACCCGCTCGATCTCCTTCTCGCGCCCGATGACCGGGTCGAGCTTGCCCTCGCGTGCGGCCTGCGTGAGGTTGCGGCCGAACTGGTCGAGGACCAGGGAGGTCGACGGGGTGCCCTCGGCGGGACCGCCGGCGGTGGCGGTCTCCTTGCCCTGGTAGCCCGAGAGCAGCTGGATGACCTGCTGGCGGACCCGGTTCAGGTCCGCGCCGAGCTTGACCAGCACCTGGGCCGCCACACCCTCGCCCTCACGGATGAGGCCGAGGAGGATGTGCTCGGTGCCGATGTAGTTGTGGCCGAGCTGCAGCGCCTCGCGCAGGGACAGCTCGAGCACCTTCTTGGCCCGAGGGGTGAAGGGGATGTGGCCGGAGGGGGCCTGCTGGCCCTGGCCGATGATCTCCTCGACCTGGGACCGGACGGCCTCCAGCGAGATGCCGAGGCTCTCGAGCGCCTTGGCGGCGACGCCCTCCCCCTCGTGGATCAGCCCGAGCAGGATGTGCTCGGTGCCGATGTAGTTGTGGTTGAGCATCCGGGCCTCTTCCTGGGCCAGGACGACAACCCGCCGCGCGCGGTCGGTGAACCTCTCGAACATGTCGCTCCTCACAGAGCGGTCGGGCAGGAAGACGGTCCGTTCCCTGTCCTTCCGCATGCTAGTCCCGGACGCCGGGACCGCTCACGTCGTCGCCAGTCCGGTCCCCGCAGTGGATCTCACAGCAGTAGGTGTCGCAGTGGGCTGTCGCTGCTGCTTACGTCCCCCACGGGTGGGTCGTGTAGACCCGATCGACGACGTGGGGCACAACTGAAGGGACCTGCGGCGGTGTTCCGCACGAGCGGCCCTGCCTCTACGCCCCCAGCGAACGGGCGGCCACGGTCGGCGAGCGGGGTCCTGCGGGGCGCGCCAGGATGCGCTCATGACCGACATGAGCAGCCCGTCCACGGACGCCCCCGCCCACCCGGTCCCGCACCTGGCCGTGGTCGGCGCCGGGCCGGGGATGGGGCTGGCGGTGGCGCGACGGTTCGCCCGGGAGGGCTGGGCGGTGAGCCTGCTCGCCCGCGGCGCCGAGCGGCTGGAGGGCGAGGCCGCGGCCCTGGTCCGCGATCACGGCGCGGCGCTGGCCGGAGCCGTGGCGGCCGACGCCGGGGACGAGGCCTCGTTGCGGGCCGGGCTCCGGCGGGCGGTCGCCGAGCGGGGGCCGGTGGAGGCGCTGGTGGTCAACCAGTCGGTCTTCGTGGACGGCCCGGTCGACGGCGTCGACGTCCACGCCCTGCGCGCCGCGCTGGAGGTGGGGGCCACCTCGTTCGTGGTGGCGCTGCAGGAGGTGGCGCCGGCGATGCGGGCGGCCGGGCACGGGACGGTGCTCGCGACCGGGGGCGGGGTGGTCTTCGCCCCGCACGCGGGCTGGGGGGTGCTGGCCGCCCAGAAGGCGGCGCTGCGGGCGCTGGTGCAGGCCGCGGCCCTGGAGCTCGCGCCGGCCGGGGTGACCGTCGGCACCGTGACGATCAGCGGGATGGTCGGCTCGCCCGGCTTCGAGCCCGACGTGATCGCCGAGCACTACTGGCGGCTGCACCGCCAGGGGACGGGCCCGGACCGTTCCACCCGGGAGACCGAGGTCGTCCACCGCGGCTGATCGGACCCGCGGGCCGGGCCCAGGACGGCCCCCCGGGTGAAGGGCACCCGCGACCGGAGCGATCGCATCGTCGGTGCCCTTCACCCGCAGCAGCGGCCTGTCCCAGCGGGCGGCCCCAGCGGCCTGTCTCAGCGGGTGGCCCCAGCGGCCTGTCTCAGCGGGTGGCCTCAGTGGGCGGCGTCGTACGCCTCGAGCACCTTGGCGGAGATCCGGCCGCGCTCGCTCACCTCGTAGCCGTTCTCCTTCGCCCACGCGCGGATGGCCGCGGTGTCCCGGCCGCCGTCGGCGCTGGGAGCCGCCGCCTTGCGCGCCCGGCCGCCGCCGGTGGCGCGGGCCGCCGCCGCGCGACCGCCGACCCGCCGGGCCACCCCGACGTACTGCGCGAGGGTCTCGCGCATGGCCTCGGCGTTGGCGGTGGACAGATCGATCTCGTAGGCGACGCCGTCCAGCGAGAAGCTCACCGTCTCGTCGGCCTCGCCGCCGTCGAGGTCGTCGACGAGCATGACCTGCACCTTCTGAGCCACGGGGTTTCCTTTCACTGTCAAAGATTGCAGCCGGGAACGATTTCAGCCCCGAATGCAATGGAGGGGGGCCCACACTCAACCACAGGATTAGCGGCCCGTCCAAAGCCTTCCCACAAGCGCCGGGAAAATGGCGGCCGAGACCCCGGGGGATCGGCGTAAAAGAGCCGCGAAATGGCGGGTGGAAGGTCAATCGGGCCGGGGCGGGCGCGAACGGGCCGCCCCGCCACAAAGGGTCACCCGGGAAAGAGGAAAGAACCTCAGCGCTTGGTGGACCGGCCGCGACCGCGCGAGGACGCTCCGCGCTTGCGGGCGCCGTCGGTGGCGCGGAAAGCGGTGACCGCGACCGCGATGAAGATGATGCACATGACGGCCGGCGGAATGATGGCCTCGAGGACGTCCATTGCTCTCCTACTCCCGCTTGAGCAGCGGGAACGCGATGGTCTCGCGGATGCCGGTGCCGGTGAGCAGCATGATGAGCCGGTCCACACCCATGCCGAGCCCGCCCATCGGCGGGGCCCCGTGCTCGAGCGCCCGCAGGAAGTCCTCGTCGAGCTGCATGGCCTCCGGGTCGCCGCCCGCGGCGAGCAGGGACTGCTCGACCAGCCGGCGGCGCTGCTCGACCGGGTCGACCAGCTCGGAGTAGGCCGGGGCCAGCTCCACGCCGGCCACAACCAGGTCCCAGGCCTCGACCAGGCCGGGCACCGAGCGGTGCGGGCGGGCGAGAGGGCGCACCGAGGCCGGGTAGTCCTTCACGAAGGTCGGCTGCAGCAGGGTGTGCTCGACGAGCTTCTCGAACAGCTCCAGGACGATCTCGCCCGGGCCCCAGTGCGGCTGCAGCTCCACGTGCACGCGGGCGGCGATGCGGCGCAGCGTGGCCTCGTCCGTGCCGACGTCGACCGGCTCGCCGACGGCCTCGGACACCAGCTGGTGGACGCCCGCGTGCCGCCAGGGCTGCTCGAGGTCGATCTCGCCGCCGTGGCCGTCGGGCACCACCGTGCGCCCGAGCGCGCGCGCCGCCTCGAGCACGAGGTCGCGGGTGAGGTCGGCCATCGTGTCGTAGTCGCCGTAGGCCTCGTAGGCCTCCAGCATCGTGAACTCGGGGCTGTGGGTGGAGTCGACGCCCTCGTTGCGGAAGTTGCGGCCGATCTCGTAGACCCGCTCGATGCCGCCGACCACGAGCCGCTTGAGGTAGAGCTCGATCGCGATCCGCAGGTACATCTGCTGGTCGAACGCGTTGAGGTGCGTCCGGAACGGCCGGGCCGCGGCCCCGCCGTGCAGCGGCTGCAGCAACGGGGTCTCGGTCTCGAGGAAGTCGCGCCGGTCCAGGGTCGCGCGCAGCGAGCGCAGCACGGTGGCTCGCGCGCGGACCATGTCCCGGCTCGAGGCGTTCACGATGAGGTCGACGTAGCGCTGGCGGACCCGCGCCTCGGGGTCGGTGAGGCCGTGGTGCTTGTCCGGCAGCGGGCGCAGCGCCTTGCTGGTGATGGCGAAGCGGTCGGCCAGGACGGAGAGCTCGCCGCGGCGGGAGGTGATGACCTCGCCCTCGACGCCGACGTGGTCGCCGAGGTCGACGTCCTGCTTCCACGTCTCGAGCGCCTCGGCACCCGCGGTGTCCAGGCTGAGCATGACCTGCAGGTCGCCGGTGCCGTCTCGGAGCGTGGCGAAGGTGAGCTTGCCGCCCACCCGGTTGAGCACGACCCGGCCGGTGACGCCGACCCGCTCGCCGGTGCGGACGTCGGCCTCGAGGCCGGTGTGCTTGGCCCGCAGGTCGCTGATGGTGGTGGTGCGCGGGAACCCGACCGGGTAGGGGTCGACGCCCCGCTCCCGGAGCCGGTCGAGCTTCTCCCGCCGGACGCGCATCTGCTCGGGAAGGTCGTCGACCGGCACGTCCAGGGCAGGGGGGCGGGGGCTCTCGCTCACAGCAGCCAAGGCTACGGGACGGGCGCTGCTCGCCTCGCGGCGGTTTCGCCCCGGCCCCTCGGGGCGCGGCGGAGCGACCGCGGCGGCCTCTCGGTCCTGGTCCTGCCGGTCCTGGTCCTGCCGGTCGTCCTCGAGCCGGGTCCACACCCCCTCCCCCCGACCACGTCGGAAGAGCGTGCCGGGGCTCGGCGTGCTCAGGAAGCCCTCCGCGGTGCCGGCCGCGAAGGCCACCCGGGGCAGGTCCCCGCTGCGCGCGAAGCAGATGAACCGCGGCTCCCAGGCCGGACGGAACTTGGCGTTGGCGCGGTAGAGCTGTTCGATCTGCCACCAGCGCGAGGCCACCAGCAGCACGCTGCGGGTGAGCCGCAGGACCGGGCCGGCGCCCACCTTCCCGCCGCGCTCGAGGGTGCCGCGGAACATCGCGAAGTTCAGCGAGACGCGGATGACGCCCAGGCACGGCGCGGCGGCCATCAGGTCGGCCACCATGAGCTCGACCAGCCCGTTGTCACCGCTGCGGTCGCGGCGCATGAGGTCCAGCGACAGCCCGTCGGTCCCCCAGGGCACGAAGGACAGCAGCGCGCGCAGCGTGCCCTCGGCATCGCGGCACTCGACCAGCACGCAGTCCCCGTCCGCGGCGTCGCCGAGCCGGCCCAGCGCCATCGAGAAGCCGCGCTCGGTCTCGGTGTCGCGCCAGGAGTCCGCGGCGGCCACGACCTCGGCCATGCCCTCGACGCCGAGCTCCCGGTGGCGCCGGACGGTGCAGGTGTAGCCGGCCCGGCGCACGCGCTGCACCGCCTGGCGGACCACCCGCATCGGACGCCCCTCGAGGTTCCAGTCCTCGACGTCGACGACGGCCTCGTCGCCGAGCTCGAGCGCGGACAGGCCCGCACGGACGTAGGCCTCGGCCCCCTCCTCGCTCGCGCCGAGGACGGCCGGCGCCCAGGCCCGCAGGTGGGCCTCGGCGAGCCAGGCCTCGATGGCACGGGGCCAGGCCTCCGGGTCGCCGAGGGGGTCGCCGCTGGCCAGGCTCACCCCGGCCACCACCCGGTGGCTGACGGCGGCCTTGCCCGAGGGCGACCAGGTGAGGGCCTTGTCCCGGCGGGTGGCGAAGTAGCCCAGCGAGTCGCGCCTGCCGGTCCTGGCCAGCACGGCGCGCAGCCGCACCTCGTCGTCCTCGTCCAGGCGGCGGGCCGACTCGGGGGGGCGCAGCAGGACCCAGGTGGTGGCGAGCACCACCGCGGCGCCGAGGACGCCGAGGACGAGGTGCACCCAGTGCGGCACCAGCACGGCCGGCTCGACGTCGGTGGTGCCCAGGCTGTGCAGCACGCTGTCCCACGCGTAGTCCAGGGCGCTGCGCTTGGTGCCGGTGTGGGTGGCCGCGATGAGCGCCACCGAGACCGCGGCGTAGGCGGCGAAGAGGACACCGCCCACGAGCAGGGCTCGCCGGCCGCGGCCCGGGGCACCGAGCGCGGTGAACTGCCCGCGGGCCAGGAAGGCGCCGGTGAGCAGCAGCGCGCCGACCACCACGCCGGTGAGCACGGCGGGGTCCGGGCCGCCGACGACGAGCAGCCGGAGGCGGTCGAGCTCGTCCAGCCCGAGCACCACGGTGACCAGCAGCCACCAGGCCTTCCGCTTGCGCCGGGCCAGCGACGCGCCGACGACGAGCAGGAACGCGCCGTAGGCGAGGTAGGGGACGATGCCGACGACGAGGACGCTGACCAGGTCCTCGGACCGCGCGAAGTAGTCGCGCCAGTCGGGCACCAGCGACGCCACGACGCTCACCAGGCCGGCCAGCCGCAGCAGCAGGGCGTAGAAGCCGGGCAGGCGCCGGCCCCAGGCAGCGGCGTGACCGGCCTCGGCGGGTCGGGCGGCCGCAGCGGTGCTCACCCCTCCATGGTGCTCGATGGACGCCCGCGGCCGCCGCCCCGGGATGCGCCCATGGGGGTGCCCTGCCACGATCTTTCCCTGCCGCTTGTGCGGATGTGCACGGTGCGGCCACCAGGACCCGGGCAGGCGCGGAACGGCTGCGGGAGCGGAGGTGCGGTGGGCGACGTCACCGTGACGCGCGTCGGCACCCAGGCCGTCGTGCGGCTGTTCGGCGAGGTCGACCTGGTCCTCGAACCCCGCCTGGTCGCCGCTCGGGACGAGGTGGCGGCCATGCGCTGCTCCCGGGTGGCGGTCGACCTCGACGCCGTCACCTTCATCGACTCCGTCGGCGCGGCGTTCGTCGTCGGACTCGCCCAGGACTGCACCGAGCGGGCGCTCCCGATCCGGTTCGTCGACGTCCCGCCGGCGGTGCGGCGGCTGCTCGAGGTGACCGGTGAGGGCGCCGTGCTGAGGGCGCGGAGGGTCGCGCCGGCCTGAGGGTGCGGATGAGCGGCGACGAGGGCGAACGGCGCAGCGACGGCGGCCGACCGCGTTCGGATCTTGATGCGTCCGGCCGCCGGTCTGAGCGTGAAGTGGACCTTTTCGGTCTCAAGATCCGCGCAGAACCGGGTACGACTAGGCCAGCGCGTTCCGCTCGAACACCAGCCGCAGCCCCACCAGCGTGAGCCACGGGTCGTGGACGTCGATGGTCGCCGACTCCTCGAGCACCAGCGGGGCCAGGCCGCCGGTGGCCACCACGGTGACGTCGTCGGGGTTCTCGGCCAGCTCGGCGGCCATCCGGGCGACGACGCCGTCGACCTGGCCGGCGAAGCCGAAGAGGATGCCGCTCTGCAGGGCCTCCACCGTGTTCTTGCCGATGACCGAGCGCGGGCGCACGATCTCGACCTTCCGCAGCTGCGCGCCGCGGGATCCCAGCGCCTCCACCGAGATCTCGATGCCGGGGGCGATCGCCCCGCCGAGGTACTCGCCCTTGGCGGACACCGCGTCGAAGGTGGTGGCGGTGCCGAAGTCGACGACGATCGCCGGGCCGCCGAACAGGTGCGCGGCGGCCAGGGCGTTCACGATCCGGTCGGTGCCGACCTCCTTGGGGTTGTCGGTCAGCACCGGCACCCCCGTGCGCACCCCGGGCTCGACGACCACCGCGGGGACGTCGCCGTAGTAGCGCCGGCACATGTCGCGCATCTCGTGCAGCACCGCGGGCACGGTGGAGCAGACCACGATGCCGTCCACGCTCGCCCCACCGGGCGCGGGGAACTGGTCGAGCAGCCCGCGCAGCACGACCGCGAGCTCGTCGGCGGTGCGGCGCGAGTCGGTGGCGATGCGCCAGTGCTCGACGACCTCCTCGCCGTCGAACAGGCCGAGCACGGTGTGGGTGTTGCCGACGTCGATGGCGAGCAGCACGGCTACGCACTCTCCTTGGCGCGCAGGTCCAGGCCGATGTCCAGCACGGGTGCGCTGTGGGTGAGCGCGCCGACAGCGAGGTAGTCGACGCCGGTCTCGGCGACGGCGCGGGCGCTCTCGAGCGTGAGACCGCCGCTGGCCTCCAGCCGGGCCCGTCCGTTCACGATTCCTACGGCCCGTCGGAGGTCGTCGACGCCCATGTTGTCCAGCAGCACCAGGTCCGCTCCGGCGTCGACGGCGGCGGCCACCTGCTCGAGGGTGTCGCACTCGACCTCGACCGGGAGGCCGGGGAACGTGCCGCGCACGGCCTGGAAGGCCGCGACGATCCCGCCGGCGGCGAGCAAGTGGTTGTCCTTGACCAGCGCGGCGTCGGACAGCGACATCCGGTGGTTCACCCCGCCGCCGCAACGCACCGCGTACTTCTCCAGCGCCCGAAGGCCCGGAGTCGTCTTGCGGGTGTCGCGCACCGCCGCCCCGGTCCCCTCCACGGCGTCGACCCACCGCCGGGTGAGCGTGGCGACACCGGAGAGCCGGCCGAGCAGGTTGAGCGCCGTCCGCTCGCCGGTGAGCAGCCCGCGGGTCCCAGCGGTGGCCGTCATCAAGACGTCACCGCGCTTCACCGACGCTCCGTCGGAGACGTGGACCTCGATGTCGACCGCGTCGTCGGTGCTGACGTCGAGGACCACCGCGGCGACGGCCAGCCCGGCCACGATGCCGTCCGTGCGGGCGACGAAGTCCGCCACCGCCTCGGCGTCGAAGGGCACGGTGGCCACGCTGGTCACGTCGACGCCGCCGTCGAGGTCCTCCTCGATCGCCCGGCGGACCAGCTCCTCCACCGCCAGCGGGTCCAGTCCGGCCTCCGTGAGCAGGCGGGTGCTCGTCTCACCGAGCATCGAAGGCTCCCCTCGTGCTGACGCTCTCCATCAGGCGGTCCCTCCCGAGTAGGCGGTGACGAGCTCGTCGCCGACGAGCCGGGTCAGCAGGTGACCGGCGAACCGGTCGTCGTCGCGCTCGGGGAAGTCCTCGCGCCAGTGCGACCCGCGGGTCTCCTCGCGCTGCGCGGCCGCCTGCACCAGCGCGGTGGCCACCGTGTGCAGGTTGGTGGCCTCCCATGCCTCGATGCCCGGGGCGCCGGTGCCGAGCGCGGCCACGCCGGCGAGGGCGTCGGCGGCCGCCTTCAACGAGGTGTCCGAGCGCAGCACCCCGGCGCCGGAGGTCATCGCGCGCTGCAGCGCCGTGCGGACCGAGGGCTGCAGCAGGGACGGGACGCGGTCGTCGTCGGCCGGGTCGGCCTGCGGCCAGCTCGCCCCGCGCTCCCCCGCGAGCCGCAGCGCGAGGTCGTCGCCGATCCGGTGCGCGAAGACCAGGCCCTCGAGAAGGCTGTTGCTGGCCAGGCGGTTCGCCCCGTGGACACCGGTGCACGCGACCTCGCCGCAGGCGTAGAGGCCCGGCACGCTGGTGCGGCCGGACAGGTCGGTGCGCACCCCGCCGGAGGCGTAGTGGCAGGCGGGCGCGACCGGGATCAGGTCGGTGACCGGGTCGATGCCGTGCTCGCGGCAGGAGGCGAGGATGGTCGGGAAGCGGTGCCGCCACTTCTCCTCGCCGAAGTGCCGGGCGTCCAGCCACACGTGCTCGGCGCCGGTCTCGCGCATCCGCCGCACGATCGCCTTGGCGACCACGTCGCGCGGCGCGAGGTCGGCCAGCTCGTGCTGGCCCTGCATGAAGCGGGTGCCGGCGTCGTCGACGAGCACGGCACCTTCGCCGCGCACCGCCTCGGAGACCAGCGGCTGCTGGCCCCGCGAGGAGCCGCCGAGCCACAGCACGGTCGGGTGGAACTGCACGAACTCCAGGTCGGTGACGACCGCCCCCGCCCGCAGAGCGAGCGCCACGCCGTCGCCGGTGGAGACGGAGGGGTTCGTGGTGGAGGAGAAGACCTGACCCAGGCCGCCGGTGGCCAGCACGACAGCGCGCCCGAGGATCGCGCCGACGCCGTCCCGCTGGCCCTCGCCGATGACGTGCAGGGTGACGCCGCAGGCCCGGCCCTCGGGGCTGAGCAGCAGGTCCAGCACCAGGGCGTGCTCGATGACCTCCACGCCCGGGTCGCGGTTCACCGCGGCGATGAGCGAGCGCTCGATCTCCAGCCCGGTGGCGTCGCCGCCGGCGTGCGCGATCCGGTCCCGGGGGTGGCCGCCCTCGCGGGTGAGCGCGATCTGCCCGCTGGGCGTGCGGTCGAAGGCGGCCCCCAGCTCGATCAGCTCGCGCACCCGCGCCGGGCCCTCGGTCACCAGCACCCGCACCGCGTCCTCGCGACACAGGCCCACGCCGGCGACCAAAGTATCGCGCAGGTGCTCCTCGGGGCTGTCGTCCGGCGCCAGCGCGGCGGCGATGCCGCCCTGGGCCCAGCGGGTGGAGCCGGCGTCGAGGTAGGTCTTGGTGACCAGGACGACGGTCAGGCCCGCGGCCCGGGCGCGCAGCGCGGTGGTGAGGCCGGCGATGCCCGAGCCGATCACGACGACGTCCGCCCGCTGCTCCCAGCCGGGCGCGGGAGCAGCCAGGCGCGAGACGACGCCGCTCACGCCACCGTCCCGATCACGAGCGGCAGGTTGTCGATGAGGCGGGTGCTGCCCACCCGCGCGGCCACCAGCAGCAGCGCCGGACCGCCGTGGTCAGCCGGCACCGGGGCGAGGGTCTCGGCGTCGGCGAGCGCGAGGTAGTCGACGTGCACCCCGGGCTCTTCGTCGAGCACGGCCTGAGCCGCCTTGCGCACCGCCTCCGCCCCCTCCGACGCAGCGTCGGAGCCGGCGTTCAGGGCGCGGGAAAGTGCAAGGGCCACCCGGTGGTCCTCCGACGACAGGTAGGTGTTGCGACTGGACAGGGCCAGGCCGTCGTCCTCGCGCACGGTCGGCACCGCGACGACCTCCACGCCGACGTCGAGGTCGCGTGCCATCCGGCGGATGAGCAGCAGCTGCTGGGCGTCCTTCTGGCCGAAGTAGGCGACGTCGGGACGCACCAGGTGGAACAGCTTGAGCACCACGGTGAGCACGCCGTCGAAGTGGCCGGGGCGGTGCTCGCCCTCCAGGACGTCGCCCAGCGGGCCCGCGGCCACCCGCACCAGGGGGTCGCCCTCGGGGTAGACGACGTCGGGCGTGGGCGCGAACACGATGTCGACGCCCTCGCGCGTGCACAGCGCCAGGTCGGACTCGAAGGTCCGGGGGTAGCGGGAGAGGTCCTCGCCGGCGGCGAACTGCAGCGGGTTCAGGAAGATGGTGACGACGACGGTGGCCGCACGCCGGCGCGCCTCGCGCACCAGCTGGGCGTGCCCCTCGTGCAGCGCCCCCATGGTCATGACGACCGCGACCTCGCCGGGTGCGGCATCGCGCAGCGCCCGCAGCTCCTCGCGGGTGCGCGCCACCCGTGGTGCCGCCATGTCAGCTCCCCTCCCGGTTCGTGTCCGCGAGCACGTCGAGCAGCGCCTCGGCCGCCTCCGGCCGCAACCGGCCGGCGGCCAGAGCGCGCACCGCTGTGAGCCGCGCCATCGCGACGTAGGCGGCGACGGACTGCGGCGAGACCGCCGCCAGCTCGCGCACGTGCGCCTCGACCGTACCGGCGTCGCCGCGGGAGACCGGCCCGGTGAGGGCGAGGTCGCCGGAGCGCAGCGCGTTGTCCAGCGCGGCACCGAGCAGCGGGCCGAGCATGCGTCCCGGCTCCTCCACACCGACGCGGCGTAGGAGATCCATCGACTCGGCCACCAGCGTGACCAGGTGGTTCGCGCCCTGCGCGAGGGCCGCGTGGTCGAGCGGGCGCAGCTCCTCGTGCACCCACTGCGGCTCGCCGCCCATCTCCACCACCAGCGCCTCGGCCACCGGCCGCAGCGGCTCGGGGGCGGTGATGCCGAACGAGCACCCGGTGAGCCGGGCGACGTCGGTGCTGGTGCCGGTGAAGGTCATCACCGGGTGCAGCGCGAGCGGCAGGCAGCCGACGGCGGTGGCCGGGTCCAGCACCCGCACCCCGTAGCGCCCGCTGGTGTGCACGACCAGCTGGCCGGGGCGCAGCGCGCCGGTCGTGGCCAGGCCGTCGACCAGCGCGGGGAGGACGTCGTCCGGGACGGCGACCAGCAGCAGCTCGGCGCGGGCGGCGACGTCGGGCGGCGGCAGCAGCGGGACGTCCGGCAGCAGCGCGTCGGCCCGGCGGCGAGAGGCGTCGGAGACCCCGGAGGCGGCGACCACGTGGTGGCCGGCCAGGGCCAGCGCGGCGCCCAGCGCGGCCCCGACCCGGCCGACGCCGAGGACGCCCACGGCGAGGCGCGCGGGGCGGTCGGTCGCGTTGGTGCTGGTCATGCTGCTGCGGGATCCGTTCCAGTCCGCTCGGGTACCGGACGAGGGCGGGCACAGCCTACGCAGGTCCCTGCTGGTGCCTCTCCCTGACGCCCGCCCGGCGGCCGGCCCGCCGGTAGCGTCCGCGCCGTGACCTCGCTGACCTGGCAGTCCTGGTCGACCTGGCGGGAGGCGGTGCAGGAGGCGCTCTACGGGCCGGGCGGCTTCTACCGGCGGTCGGAGGGGCCGGCCGGGCACTTCCGCACCTCGGTGCACGCCGCGCCGGACCTGCTGGCCGCGGCGCTGGTCCGGCTGGCCCGCGCGGCCGGGCTCACCGGCGTCGTCGACGTCGGCGCCGGGCGCGGGGAGCTGCTGGCCGCGGTGCACGCCGTGGACCCCGACCTGTCGCTGCTGGGGGTCGACGTGGTGCCCCGGCCGTCCGGGCTGGTCACCGCCGCAGCCTGGGCGCAGGAGCTGCCGGAGCGGCTGTTCGGAGTCCTCGTCGTCGCCAACGAGTGGCTGGACGACGTGCCCTGCGAGGTCGCCGTCCGGGCAGGGGACGGGTGGCGGGTGGAGCTGGTGGACCCGGGCACCGGGGAGACGCGCCCGGGGCCGCGGCCGGGCCGGGAGGACGCGGCCTGGCTGGAGCGCTGGTGGCCGGCCGCGGACGCCGCGGTCGGTGACCGCGCCGAGGTCGGGCGAACGCGGGATCTGGCCTGGGCCGAGGTCGTCGGCCGGCTGGCGGGCTCGCTGGCGGTGGCGGCGGACTACGCGCACACCCGCGCCGAGCGGGTGGCCGGGCGGTGGGCGGCCGGGACGCTGGCCGGCTACGTCGACGGCCGGGCGGTCGAGCCGGTGCCGGACGGGAGCTGCGACGTCACCGCGCACGTGGCGCTGGACGCCTGCGCGGCCGCGGGCGAGGCGGCCGGGGCGTCGTGGACGCTGCTCACCACGCAGCGAGCTGCGCTGCGCGCCCTCGGGGTCAGCGGCGAGCGACCGCCCATCGCGCTGGCGAGCAGCGACCCGCGGGCCTACGTCGCCGCGCTCTCGCGGGCCGGGGCGGCCGCCGAGCTGACCGACCCGGCCGGGCTGGGCCGCTTCGGCTGGCTGGTGCAGGGGGTGGGAGTGCCCGCGCCGCCCGTGCTTCCCACCTGACGTTGTCGCTTCCGCCGTGAGTTCAGGGCGGGAGGCGACCGATGGTCACGTGAACGTGATCGTTGGCGCCAGAGGCGGGGTGGTCAGGCGACCGGCTGCGGGTACGGCGGGGAGCAGAGCGGCGCGACGGCGCGCTTGGAGCCGCCGAACCAGCCCATGGGGTCGTAGAGGACGCCGTTCACGGTCACGTTGAAGTGCAGGTGCGGGCCGGTGGCGAAGCCGGTGGCGCCGACGTAGCCGATGACCTGCCCCTGGTTCACCGAGGCGCCGACGCCGACGGCCCGGGAGGACTGGTGGGCGTACCAGGTGGCCATGCCGCCGGCGTGCGCCACCACGGTCACGTTGCCGTCCCAGGGCGAGTAGAACTCGTCGATGACCTGACCGTCGTCGGCCGCGCGGATGGGTGTCCCGTAGCCGGCCGAGATGTCGATGCCGGAGTGGCAGGACAGGCCGCCGGTCGCCGGGTTGGTGCGCGGGCCCACCCCGCCGACGAGGCCGCCGGCCACCGGCCACTGCAGGGAGCCGGAGGA
>JBQCIO010000253.1:0-9559 GCA_051953655.1 Motilibacteraceae bacterium | reverse complement strand
CTCCCCGCTCCGGGGGGTGGGTCGGGTTGGGCCCGGGGGTTGTCTGGGGGCCCCTTGGGGGGTGGGCCTCGGCCGGGACGCGGCTGCGCGGGCGCGGGCAGGTGGCAGAGCCTGGGCAGGCCTGTGCTGCCTGGGCACAGGTGGTCCACGGGGTCGGGAAACCCGGGAAACGAGCCCGGAAACGACCCTGGAAACGGGACCAGCCCGGCGCAGACGCGCCGGGCTGGTCCGACACTGACCGTGTTTCCGGCCAGCATTCGTAGCGGGGGCAGGATTTGAACCTGCGACCTCTGGGTTATGAGCCCAGCGAGCTACCGAGCTGCTCCACCCCGCGTCGGTGTGTCTCGACACTACGTCAGCGTCGCGGGCGGAGGCAAATCCGCTCGGGCCAGCCTGTGGTTCGGCCTCGGGGTCAGCCTCCCGCGGTGCTCGGGGTCGGCGTCGGCGTCGCCTGGCCGGCCGCGCCGGACGAGCCGCTCGGCGACGGGCTGGGCGAGGCGCCCTGGGCCTGCTCGGCGGCCACCGCCCGGTTCAGCGCGTCCTGCAGCGCCTGCTGGGCCTGGCCGTAGGCGGCGAAGTCGCCCTTGGCCAGCGCGGCCTTGGCGTCGCTGACCGCCTTCTGCATGTCGGCCAGCGCCTGGGCCAGCTGCTCGCTCTGCGTGCCGGTGCCGGCCGACGACGTCGGCGACGGCGTCGGGCTCGGGGTGCCCCCGCCGCCGGTGCCGGTGCCCGGTTCGTTGGTGGTGGTGCCGGCGTTGCCCTGGAACACCTGGTCCAACGCTCCCTGCAGCGTGTCGTCGAAGCCGATCTTGTCGCCGAAGGCGACCAGCACC
This sequence comes from Motilibacteraceae bacterium, assembly GCA_051953655.1. Taxonomy (GTDB): domain Bacteria; phylum Actinomycetota; class Actinomycetes; order Motilibacterales; family Motilibacteraceae; genus JBQCHF01. The sequence continues at coordinate 8,726 of JBQCIO010000253.1, read as the reverse complement.
TTCTGCAGCAGCGGGTAGGAGGTGCCCCCGGCCGCCGCCCGGACGTAGACCGGCTCGACGTAGAGCAGGCCGCCGCCCACCGGCAGGGTGAGCAGGTTGCCGTTGACGACGTCGGACCCGCCGCGGCGCAGCAGGGACAGCGTCTGCGAGACCGTGGGGCTGGCCTCGAAGTTGTTCTGCACCTGCCCCGGGCCGGAGATCGTGGTGTTGCGGGGCACCACCAGGACCCGGATCTTCCCGTAGTCGGCGCCGGGCTCGGCGTCCACCGCGGCCAGCGCGGTGAGGTTGTCCCGGTCGCCGTTCGGCACGAACGTGGTGGTCAGCGAGAAGGCCGGCTTGTCCTGCCCGGGCATCTTCACCGTGAGGTAGTACGGCGGCTGCTCCACCGGGCTGCCGCTGGTGGTCGGGTCGTTGGGCACCCGCCAGAAGTCCTGACCGGTGTAGAAGGCCTGCGGGTCGGTCACGTGGTAGCGGGCCAGCAGCGTGCGCTGCACCTTGAACAGGTCCTCGGGGTAGCGCAGGTGCTTGAGCAGCTCCGGCGAGATGGCCGACTTCGGCTCGACCGTGCCGGGGAACGCCTTGCTCCAGGCCTTGAGCACGGGGTCGGAGTCGTCCCAGGCGTAGAGGGTGACGGTGCCGTCGTAGGCGTCGACGGTGGCCTTCACCGAGTTGCGGATGTAGTTGGCCTGCTGGTCGACCTGCGTGACCACGGCGCTCGACCCCTGGGTCAGCGAGTCCTCGGTGGCCTGCTGCAGGGAGGTGCGGGTGGAGTACGGATAGCTGTTGCTCGTGGTGTAGCCGTCGAGGATCCAGGTGACCCGGCCGTTGACGACCGCCGGGTAGATGTTGCCGTCCAGGGTCAGCCAGGGGGCTACCTTCTCGACCCGGTCGAGCGGGTCGCGGTTGTAGAGGATCTTCGAGCCGGGGTTGATGAGGTTGCTCAGGAGGATGTTGCCCTCCTGGTACTTCACCGCGTAGACGAGCTTGTTGAAGAACCCGCCGATCGGGACGCCGCCCTTGCCGGCGTAGGTGTTGAACACCTGCCCGTTGGCGTCGTTGCTCGGGTAGTCGAGCTCGCGCGGGTCGCTGCTCGTGCCGCCCACGATCGAGTAGCTCGGCGAGTTCTCGCCGAAGTAGATCCGCGGCTCGAAGTCGCCCAGGTCGCCGCTGGGCGGGATGTTCGACTCGAAGAACGAGGGCTTGCCGTCGCTCTGCCGAGTGTTGCCGCGGGCGGCCACGAAGCCGAAGCCGTGGGTGTAGACGAGGTGGTCGTTGATCCAGTTGCGCTGCCCGGCCGGCAGCCCGCCGAGGTCGATGTCGCGCACCGACACCACCGAGTCCTGCTCTTTGCCGTTCAGCGTGTAGCGGTCGACGTCGAGCACGTCCGGGAAGCCGTAGTAGCCCTTGACCTGCTGGAGCTGGCGGAAGGTGGGCGAGACGATGGCCGGGTCGAGCAGCCGGATGCCGGGGATGGTGGCGGCGTCGTCGCGCAGCTGCCCGGCGGTGGCCGTGGTGGTGGCGGCGTAGGGCTGCTGGTCGGAGTCGGCGATGTCGAAGGCGTCGCGCGTGCCGCTGATGTTGCGGGCGATGTAGGCCGACTCCTTGGCCTGCTCGCTCGGCTTCACGCTGAACTGCTGCACGACCAGCGGATAGAGGCCGCCGATGACGATGGCCGAGAGCAGCAGCAGGACGACGCCGACGCCGGCCAGCACCCAGCGGCGGTAGACGATGTTGGCGAAGAACAGCACCGCGCAGATGGCCGCGATGACCATGAGGATGTTCTTCGCCGGCAGCACCGCGTTGACGTCGGTGTAGGTGGCGCCCACGAACGAGGTGCGCCCGACCCGTCCGTCCTTGGTCTCCAGCCCGAACCGGTCCAGCCAGTAGGCCACCGCCTTGAGCAGCACGAACAGGCCCAGCAGCACCGACAGGTGCACCCGGGCCGCGTTGCTGGTCCGCTCCCCCGGCCCCTGCAGGCGCAGGCCGCCGTAGAGGTAGTGCGTGACCGCGGCCGCGATGAGCGCCACCAGGACGGTGGCGAACAGGAAGCTGACGAGGAACCGGTAGAAGGGCAGGTCGAAGACGAAGAAGCCGACGTCCTTGCCGAACTGCGGGTCCTTGACCCCGAAGGACCCGCCGTTCCGCCACAGCTGGTAGGTCTGCCACTGCCCGGCGGCCGTGCTGCCGGCCAGCAGCCCCAGCAGGGCGCAGGTGCCGATGACGACGATGCGCCGGAACGGCTCGAGGTTCTGCCGGTAGCGCTCGAGGTTGGCCATGTCCCCGGTCGGCACGTAGAACGGCCGGGTGCGGTAGCCGATGACGAACGAGGACCCGATCGCCGCCGCGAAGAGCAGCCCGAAGACCACGAACATGACCGACTTCACCAACAGCTGGGTGGTGAAGACCTCGGTGAAGCCCACGCTGCGGAACCACAGCAGGTCGGTGTAGACGCCCGTGAACAGCCCGAACAGGGCCAGCAGCACGACGAGCACGACCACGGTCGGGACGATGGCGCCGCCGCGCCGGCGAGCCCCCGCCGGTCGTCGGGGAGCGGCGGCCGGGTCCGGCATCTGGTAGCTCACGCGGTGGGACCTCTTGTCGGCAGTGTCGTCGTGTCGGCCGGGGCGGTTGCCCCGGTCTTGACCTGACGGAAACTTACCGGCGGGTCTCCGGGTTCCCCAGCAGGGCGAGCCAGTGCCGGTCGGTGCCGGTCGGTGCTGGTCGGTGGCGAGGCGGCACCTTGCCCGGGGGACGGCGCGGGCGAGGGACCCGGCTGCGGGAGGATGGGCAGATGAGCGAGCAGCCCGCACCTGCGCCCGCCCCCCTCCCGGGGCGGACCCGACTGACCCGCGCCGTCCTCGAGGTCGAGGCGCACGCGGCCGCGGAGGGCTGGGACGGCCCCGTCCGGCTGTTCGCACTGGTGCCCACGGCCGAGCTGCTCGAGCGCGAGCCGCGCCTGGCCGCCGCGCTCGGTGTGGAGGCGGCGGCCGCCGCGGCCGCCGACCCCAACCACCTGACCCCGGTGGAGCAGGAGGGCCTGCCCGAGGCCGCCACCCTGGACGACCTGCTGGCCCAGGTGGCCTGGCCGGCCGAGGTGCTCGGCGCCGCCGTCGTCGTGGAGCGGGTCATGCTGCCGCCGGAGGCGGAGGCGGGCATGCCGCAGGACGAGCAGGAGGCGCTGCGCTGGATCGGCGAGCACCCGCAGCGCCAGGAGGTGCGCCTGGCCGTCGGCGTGCTGCGCGACGGCACCCGGGAGTGCGCGCTGCGCTTCCGCGAGCACGACCGGGAGGACGCCGTGCTCTCCGGGCCGGACCTGGTGCCTTCCCTGGCCGAGGCGCTGGCCGCCACCCTGGCCGACTGAGCGACGCCCACCGCCCCGTCGCTCAGTGCAGCGCGACCTTGAGCAGGGCGACGACGATGCCGATCGCGGCGCCGGCCGCCGCGCTCGCCACCCGGCCCCACGGGCTCAGCCCGCTGCGAACCCCCGCCAGGTAGCTGTAGCCGGTGAGCGCGACGACGGTGGCGATCAGCGCCAGCCAGGCCGCCGTCCGGAGCCCGGCGCCGGCCAGCTCGGCCAGCAGCAGGACGGCCAACGGCAGGACGCTGGCGCCGGCGATCGGCCACGTCTCGGCGACCGCGAGGCGCAGGGCCAGCAGCGGGTGGTGCCCGTGCGCGATCGACTCGCCGAGCGTGCGCGCGTGGAGGTGCGCGAGCCAGTAGACGAGCACGGTGCCGAGGATCGCCACGCTCAGCTCGAGCGTCGAGCGGACGTGCCCGGCGGCGTAGGCGATGACCGCGGCGCAGACCACCGTGCCCGTGAGCAGTCCCTCACCGCCGGTGCGCAGCCCCAGCCGGTCGCCGCGCTCGCTCCGCTGGTCCCCCATCGTTCATGACTACACCGGCTGCCGCCTGCGCAGTGACGAACGGCGGTGACGAACGGCGGTGACGAACCGCGGTGACGAACCGCGGTGACGAACCGCAGGGAGGAGCGGCGCCTCCCGGTCCGCAGGTCCCGCCGCCGACGCGTCGGACGGTTCAGCAGCCGGGGATCTGCGCGGCCTTGCCGTCCCGGAAGAGCTCCAGCGCGTGCAGGGCGTCCTGGATGGTAGAGACCTTGGCGAGCTGCAGGCCGTCGGGCTTGTTGGCGGCGGCCTCGCGGCAGTTGTCCGCGGGCGCGAGGAACAGCACCGCACCGGCGTCGCGGGCCCCGACCATCTTCTGCGGGATGCCGCCGATGGGGCCGACCTTGCCGTCGGGGTCGATGGTGCCGGTGCCGGCCACGTGCTTGCCGCCGTTGAGCGGGCCGGGGGTCAGCTTGTCGATGATCCCCAGCGCGAACATCATCCCGGCGCTCGGGCCGCCGACGTCGTCCAGCGAGATGTCGACGGTGAAGGGGAAGTCGTACTGGTCGTCGGGCACCACACCGACGACCGCGCGCTTCGCGCCGCCGTCCGAGGAGCTGCCCAGGGTGATCTTCACCGTGCGCTCGTCGCCGCCGCGCTGGACGGTGAGCTCGGCGGTGTCGCCGGGCCGGTGCTCGGTGATCAGCTCGCGCAGCTGGTCCGAGGACGTGACCGCGGTGCCGTCCACCCGGGTGACGACGTCGCCGGCCTGCAGCGTGCCGTCGCTCGGGCCGCCCTTCTCCACCTGCGCCACGGCGACCTCGACCGGCACCGGGATGCCCAGCGCCCGCAGCGCCGCCACGGTGGCGTTGCGCTGGGAGTCGCTCATGTCCTTGGCGTTCTCCTGCTGGACCTCCTGGGTGGTCTGCCCCTTGGGGTAGATCTCCTCCTCCGGGACCACCGCGTCGTGCGGGTCCAGCCAGCCCTTGAGCGCGTCGAGCAGGCCGAGCGTGTGCGAGGGGGTGCCGCGCACCAGCACCGTGACCAGGTCCAGCGCTCCCTGGGTGGGGTAGGTCTGGCGGCCGGAGATGCTGATGAGCGGCTTGCCGTTCTGGCTGCCCAGCGTGTTCGACGTGGGCCCGGGGGTCTCGAGCACGTAGGGGACCGGGAGGACCGCCGCCACGGCGGTGAGGACGACCAGCGTGAGCGCGGCCAGCGCCAGCACCGCCGAGCGGCGGCTCGGCCGCAGGGCGGAGGGGCCGGGCGAGCCGGGCAGCACGTCGGCCGACGCGGCCGGTCCCTGGTCGCTCGTGGACGACGACGAGCTCACCGGCGGTCGTTCTTCCGCGGCCCCCGGGTGCCCTTCTCCATCGCCGCGCGGAAGCGCTCGTACTCCTCGACGCTGTCGACGGTGTCCGCGGGAGGTCGGGGGCGGCTGGCCCACGCCGACCAGACGATGGCGGCGATCAGCGCCACAGCCGGGATGAGGAACCACCACAGCTGCGACCCCATGGCGTCCCGCCCCGCTCCTTCACCCGTGCCTCGGCGTGCTCAGCGGCCCGCCGTCCCCCACAGCCTACGTGGCGCCGACGGCTCGCCGCGCGGCGGCGTTCCGGCCTGCTCCGCAGCGGCGCGGGCGAGCGGTCAGGCCGAGCCGACCCACTCCTCGGTGCCGTCGGTGAACCGCTGGTGCTTCCAGATCGGCACCTCGTGCTTGAGGTCGTCGATCAGCTGGCGGCAGGCGTCGAACGCCTCTCCGCGGTGCCCGCAGCTCACCCCGACGACGACGGCGGCGTCGCCGATGGCCAGCTCGCCGACGCGGTGCACGGCTGCCAGCGCGATGACCGGGTGCGCGGCCACCACCCGCTCGGCCACCTCCCGCAGCGCCTCCAGCACCGAGGGGTGGGCGGAGTAGCCCAGGCCGGTGACCCCTTTGCCGCCGTCCTCGTCCCGGACCGTGCCGAGGAAGAGCGCGGTGCCGCCCGCGGCGTCGTCGCGCACGGCCGCGAGCACCTCGTCCACGCTCAGCGGCGTCTCGCGCACGTCGAGCAGCCGGATCGGACCGTCAGGTGCTCCCGCTGCCCCCGCTGCCTCCGGTGGCTCCGCTGGCTCAGCCATGCCCCGCTCCTCCTCGACGTCGCGCCCGACCAGCGCATCCTGCCCTGTCGCACCGGCCCGTGCGGGACCGGTCGTCACCGCCGGCGGGCGCGGCGGGCCCGGCGCACCAGGGCGGCGGTGCCCACCACCGCCACGGCCGCCCCGGCCGCGCCGAGGGTGGCGTCGCGGCGGCCCAGCCGGCGGGCCGCCACCGCGTGGTGGCCCTGCACCTGCTCCAGCAGCAGCGCGAGGACCGAGGCGTTGTCGTGCTGGGCGCTCCAGCCGGCCTCGCGCAGCCGGGTGGAGGGCACGACCCAGGGGTGCATGAGGTAGGCGAGGTCGCTGGCCGGGGCCGGCAGCACGCCGAGCCGGTGCAGCCGCTCGGCGGTGCCGAACGCCAGCGAGGGCGGCAGCTCGATCCGCCGCAGCCCGCTGATCCGCTCGACCTCCTCCTGCTCCAGCCAGCCGTCCGAGGCGACGGTGACGGCGCCCTCGACCGTCCCGACGGCGGCCAGCTCCAGGGCGGACAGCAGGTCCTCGACGTGGCAGAACTGCCAGCGCGGGTGGCTGCCGCGGACCACCAGCAGGCGGGGGGCCTCGAAGTGCCGGGTGACGATGCTGTCGACGCCGTCGCCGACCAGTGCCGCCGGCCGCAGCACCGTCACGCTCAGGCCCGGGTGGGTCCGCGGGGCCAGCTCGGCCAGCCGCTCGACCTCCAGCAGCTCCCCGAGCAGGGTGCCGTCGGCCACAGCGCGCAGCGGCGCGTCCTCCGGCAGCGGCACCGGGTTGTCCTCGAGCGCGCCGAAGACCATCGCCGAGGTGACCAGCACGACCCGGCGCACCCCGGCCGCCGCCGCCGCGGTCAGCACGGTCTGGGTGCTGCGCACGGTGCGGCTGGTGCCGCTGGTGCGGGTGGCGTCGCTGGGGCCGGACCGGTCCGCCTCGGCCCGCCCGTCCGCACCCGGGCCGTCGGCGCCGGCCGAGGGCAGGCCCTGCTCCAGCGTGTGGTCCAGGTCGAGGTGCACCACGACGTCGACGCCGGACAGCCGGCCGGCCAGCCGGGGGTCGCAGGTGTCGACCACCCGGTAGACCACCCCGTCCACCTGGCCCCGGCGCGGCGCGATGCCGACGACCTTGGCGACGTCGTCCCGGGTCAGCAGCCGGCGCACCAGCGCCTCGCCCAGGCCGGCGCCGGCACCGGTGACCGCCACCGACAGGCCGGCTCTGCGCCCAGAGCGAACCCGGCCGCGGCGCGGCCGGTCCGGGGAACCCGTCATGCACCCGTCCTGGTTACGGTGGTCGTGAAGGTTGCCGGCAGGTGACCGGCCGGCGGAGCGGCGCTCCGGCGGACATCCTGCCCAACCGGCGCGCGCCCGACCCGATCAGCCCCGCCCCCCGGCTCACCCCCTCGTCCCACCCGACCTCGACGCCCCCACCGCAGGAGCCAGCGATGAGCGACCTCCCCTTCGGCTTCCGCCCGCCCTCGGACGGCGGCGACGACGACGAGAACGCGGGCGGCCCAGGCGGCTCGGGTGGTTCCGGTGGCGCGGGCGGCCCGGGCGGCGGCGGGGGGCAGGTCCCCTTCGGCTTCGGCGGCTCGGACCCGTTCTCGGCCCTGTTCGGCAACCTGGCCGGCGGTGCCGGTCTCGGTGGACCCGGCGGCCCCGATCTCGGCGCGGCCTTCGCCCAGCTGGGCAAGGTGATGAGCTGGCAGGGCGGCGCGGTGAACTGGGACGTGGCCCGCGACGTCGCGCGCCAGGGTGCGGCGGCGAGCAACGACCGCTACGTCGGCCAGGCCGAGAAGGACGCCGTCGTGGAGGCCGCGCGCCTGGCCGAGCACTGGCTGGACGAGGTCACCACGCTGCCCGCCGGCACCGCCGGGGCGGTGGCATGGAGCCGCGCGGAGTGGGTCGAGGGCACGCTCCCCGGCTGGCGCGCGCTGGTCGACCCGATCGCCGGCAAGGTGGTCGAGGCGATGAGCTCGGCGCTGGGCAACCAGGCCGCGCTGGGCGCCAACCTGCCCGAGGAGATGAAGGCCCAGGTGGCCGCGCTCGCCGGGCCGCTCGAGCAGATGATGCGGGCCGTGGGCGGGGCCGTGTTCGGCACCCAGTTCGGCACGGCGCTGGGCGAGCTGGCCGGCGAGGTCGTCGGCTCCACCGACGTCGGGCTGCCGCTGGGCCCCACCGGCAAGGTCGTGCTGGTGCCGGCCAACGTCGCCGCGTTCGGCGAGGGGCTCGGGCTGCCGGCGGACCAGGTGCGGCTCTACCTCGCGCTGCGCGAGGCCGCCCACCAGCGGCTCTACGCGCACGTGCCGTGGCTGCGCTCGCGGGTCACCGGCGCGCTGGAGGACTACGCCCGCGGCTTCCGGGTGGACACCTCCGCGATCGAGGAGGCGATGGCCGGGGTCGACCCGTCCGACCCGGAGTCGCTGCAGCAGGCGCTGGGCAGCGACCTGCTCAAGCCGCAGGACACCCCCGAGCAGCAGGCGGCGCTGCGCCGGCTCGAGGCGCTGCTGGCGCTGGTGGAGGGCTGGGTCGACGAGGTCGTCGACGCCGCGGCCGCCCCCCGGCTGCCCTCGGCGTCGGCGCTGCGCGAGACCGTGCGCCGTCGGCGCGCCACCGGCGGGCCGGCCGAGGCCACCTTCGCCGCGCTGGTGGGCCTCGAGCTGCGCCCGCGCCGGCTGCGCGAGGCCGCGGCGCTGTGGCGCGCGCTGGCCGAGGCCCGGGGCACCGAGGGCCGCGACGCCATCTGGTCGCACCCGGACCTGCTGCCCACCGTCGACGACCT
>JBQCIO010000252.1:0-24939 GCA_051953655.1 Motilibacteraceae bacterium | reverse complement strand
CTTGGACGGCTACCCTTCTTACTACCGTGTGTTCGGCCCGATTCAGTTCTTGCCTGGCACCTGGGCCGTGGTCGGCGTCGACGCCGACGGCGACGGCACCGCCGACCCGCAGGACCTCGATGACGCCGCGGTGGCCGCCGGCCGCTACCTGTGCGCCTACGGCGCCGACCTGGCCGACCCGGCCCAGCGCCGGGCGGCCGTCCTGCGCTACAACCACAGCGCGGAGTACGCCGACCTCGTGCTCGCCCTGGCCGACGCCTACGCCCGCGGGGTGAAGCCCGGGCCGCTGCCCAGCCCGCTGCCGACGTCGGTCGCGGTGCGCCCGCTGCCTTCGAGCAGCACGCCGCTGCCGCCGGCCAGCGTCACCACGCCGCAGCCCGCCGGCCCGGCGGTGGCCGCCGCCACCGTGGGGTCCACCCCGAGCCCGAGCGCGTCCTCGGGTGGGGCGACGAGCAGCGCCACGCCGATCCCGACGGCGAGCCCGACGCCGACCGGGAGCGGCACCCAGACCGGCACCCAGACCGGCACCCAGACCGCGGGGCCGTCCGCGCCGGCCGGCACACCCACCGGGACGCCCACCTCCGGTTCGACGTCGCAGCCCACGAGCACCGGCACCCCCACCGGCTCGACCGGAGGGGGAGGGCCGACCTGCACGCCCGCTCCGACCGCGAGCCCGACGACCACGGACAGCCCGACGCCCACCTCGACCGCGACCCCCACCCCGACCGCGACGCCCACCCCGACCATGAGCACCAGCACTGCTCCCACGCCGACCGGCACCGCCACCCCCACGCCGACCGGCACCGGAACCCCCAGCGCGTGCGCGACCCCCACCGGCTGACCTGGGCGGTGGGAGACTCTCCTCCACGCAGCGGGCGGCGGGGACGGGAGGCGGCACGAGTGGGCGGGGCGGTCGGCGCAGGCGACGGAGACGGTGCGGTCGGCAGGGTCGGTGCAGGCGGGTCTCGGACCTGGCGAGTCCTCTTCGGGCTCGCGCTGGCCGCGCAGCTGGTCGCGCTCTACGCCCCCAGCGGCCCGAGCGAGGGCGGCATCCCGCACCTGGACAAGCTGGTCCACGCCGGCATCTTCGGCGCCGTGGCGCTCACCGCGGCCGCGGTCGGGCTGCCGCTGCGCTGGGTGGTGCCCGTCCTGCTGGTCCACGCCGGCGTCAGCGAGGTGGACCAGGGGACCTTGCTGCCGCACCGCGACGGCGACTGGCACGACTCGCTCGCCGACGTCGTCGGGACCCTGCTCGGGGCGGCCCTGGCGGTGCGCTGGCGGCCCGGGCGGATGGCGCCGAGCGTCGAGCGGGCCGCCGCGACCGGGAGCACGATGACTCCGTGACCGACTTCCCGCAGGGCGGCTCCTCCGGCGACGGCCGCACCGGCGACGGCCCAGGGGTGCAGAGCCTCACCGGCCGGCTCCTGGTGGCCACGCCGCTGCTCGGCGACCCCACCTTCACCCGGTCGGTGGTGGTGGTCCTCGACCACGACGAGGACGGCGCGCTCGGCGTGGTGGTGAACCGTCCCACCTCCGTCGACGTCGCCGAGGTGCTCCCGGTGTGGCAGCCCTATGCCACCGGCCCCGGGGTCGTGTTCTCCGGCGGTCCGGTGGCCACCGACGCCGCGCTCGCGCTGGCCCAGGTCCCCGGCGCCGGCGAGCCGCTGGGCTGGCGGCGGGTGAGCGGGGCGCTCGGGCTGGTCGACCTCGACGTGCCGCCGGAGGTCCTGGCCGCCGAGATCGGCGCGCTGCGGATCTTCGCCGGCTACGCCGGCTGGGCGCCGGGCCAGCTCGAGGCCGAGCTGGCCGAGGGCGCGTGGTGGGTGCTCGACGCCGAGCCCGGCGACGCCTTCAGCGACAGCCCGCAGGTGCTCTGGCGGAGGGTCCTGCGCCGCCAGCGCGGCGACCTCGCCCTGGTCAGCACCTTCCCCGACGACCCGTCGATGAACTGACCCCCGCCGCGCCCCGGGCAGGCTGCACCGGTGACTGAGCAGCACGAGCGGGCCGAGCAGGACGACGTGCGCGACTACTGGGACGGGCAGGCCGCCTCCTTCGACGACGAACCGGACCACGGTCTGCGTGACCCGGGGGTTCGTGCCGCGTGGGCCGGCCTCCTGCTCCCGCTGCTGCCGGCGGCGTCCCGCGTGGCCGACCTCGGCGCCGGGACGGGCGCGCTGTCGGTGCTGCTGGCGCAGTCCGGCCACCGGGTCAGCGGCCTCGACCTCGCCCCGCGGATGGTCGCCGCGGCCCGCGCGAAGGCGGCCGCTGCCCGGGTGGACGTCGCCGTCGCCGTCGGCGACGCCGGCAGGCCCCCGCTGCCCGAGGCGTCCCTCGACGTCGTCCTGGTGCGGCACGTGCTCTGGGCGCTGCCCGACCCCGACGAGGCGGTGCGCCGGTGGGCGCGCCTGCTCGCCCCCGGTGGCCGGCTGGTCCTGGTTGGAGGGGCGGTGGTGGACCGGCGGCGGGCTGCCCGCCGAGCGCACCCGGGAGCTGGTGCTGGCCCACCGGGCGGAGGCCGAGGTGGTGCCCCTGCCGGACCCCGCGCTGTGGGGCGGGCCCATCGAGGACGAGCGCTACCTGGTGCTCAGCAGGCACTGAGCGCCAGACCTACACTCGGGGCCATGAGCGAGCCCCTTGGTCCCGAGCCGGTCGGCCCCGGCGCCGGCACGACGATCCTCGAGCCCGAGGTCGTCCCGGACTACCGCTACGACGAGGGCGACCACGAGCGGTTCGCGCACTACGCCGACCGCGACAAGATCATGGAAGCCATGGTCACCGGCACGCCCATCACCGCCCTGTGCGGGAAGGTGTGGGTGCCCAGCCGCGACCCCAAGCGCTTCCCGGTGTGCCCCACCTGCAAGGACATCTACGACGGGCTTCCGCCGGGGGACGGCGACGGGAACGGCGACGAGCAGTAGCAGCGAGAGCTCCGGACCGCCCCGCCTGCTCGGCCCCGGCTACCGCCGGCTCACCGCCGGCATCGTCGTCTCGGTGCTCGTCATCGCCTTCGAGGCGATGGCGGTCGCCACGGCCATGCCCGTCGCCGTGCGCGCGCTGCACGGGCTGCCGCTCTACGCCTGGGGCTTCAGCGCCTACCTGACCACCTCGCTGTTCGCGATGGTGGTGGCCGGGGAGTGGTCGGAACGGCGCGGCCCGCGCGAGCCGTTCCTCGGCGGCGCGGCCACGTTCGCCGCCGGGCTGCTGGTGGCCGGCACCGCGACGTCGATGCCGGTGTTCGTGGCCGGCCGGGCGGTCCAGGGCCTCGGCGGCGGCGCGGTGCTCGTCGCGCTCTACGTCGTCATCGCCCGCCGCTATCCGGAGTCGCTGCGGCCGCGGGTGTTCTCGGCCATCTCGGCGGCCTGGGTGCTGCCCTCGATCGTCGGCCCGGCGCTGGCCGGCTGGGCCGCCGAGCACGTCAGCTGGCGCGCGGTCTTCCTCGGGGTGCCGCCGTTCGTGGCCCTGGCGATGGTGTTCGTGGTGCCGTCCCTGCGCGGGCTCGGCACCCCCGTGAAGGTCGACCCGGCCGAGCCGGACGTGCCCGCGACGGCGGCACGGACCGGCCGCAAGCGGCTCGCGCTAGCCACCGCCGCCGGGGCCGGCCTGCTGCAGCTGGCCGGGCAGCGCCTGGACCTGCTCGGGCTGGCGCTGGGGGTGCTGGGCGTCGGCCTGGTGGCGGCCAGCCTGCCCCGGCTGCTCCCGGCCGGCACGCTGCGCGCCCGCCGCGGGCTGCCCACCACGGTGCTCGAGCGCGGCGTCATCGGCGGGGCGTTCTTCGGCGCCGAGTCCTTCGTGCCGCTCATGCTCGTCGAGCAGCGCCACCTCAGCCCCACCCTGGCCGGGCTGACCCTCACCGGCGGCGCCCTGGGCTGGGCGCTCGGCTCCTGGTTCCAGGGCCGGCCGGGCCTGCGGGTCCCCCGGCACCGGCTGGTGGCCGGCGGCTCGCTGCTGGTGGCCGTCGGCATCGGCGGGGTGGCGCTCACCCTGGACCCCGCCGTGCCCGCCGCGCTGGCCGCCGTCTTCTGGGCGGTGGGCGCCGTCGGCATGGGTCTGCTCACCGCGAGCCTCTCCGTGCTCGTGCTCGAGCAGTCCGCCCCCGCCGACCAGGGCGCCAACAGCGCCGCCCTGCAGCTCAGCGACGGCCTCGGCTCGGTCCTGCTCATCGGCCTGGCCGGCAGCGTCTTCGCCGCCCTGCACGGCCGTGCCGGCGGCGACGCCCCGGTCTTCCTCGCCATCTACGCCGTCATGGCCGCCGTCGCGCTGGTCGGCGCCGCGCTGGGCGGTCGGGTGGCCGCCCCTGGGGCTGGCACCAGGACGACCCCGCTGGCGACCGACCTGCCGGCGCCGGCCGGAAGGATCACGGGGACGTGATCCTTCCATGCTCACCGCGACAGATCTGTCGCGGTGAGCATGGATCGATCGCGGGGGCGTGATCGTTCCGAGGCCGGCCCGCGGCAGGCGTCCTCCGTTCCCGCGACACGCGTAGCACGCGGCACATCGCTCGCCGAGGAACCGGAGCGCCCGGCATGTCGCCCGGCGAGACCACGTAGCCTCGCCTTCGCCCATGAGCACTTCTGCCGCTTCGCACCTGCCCCCGGCCTATCCCGGCCGGGCGCCCTGGGGTACCGCTCCCCGGCTGCGCGCCTGGCAGCAGGAGGCCCTCGACGTCTACCTCCGCTCGGTCCCGCGCGACTTCCTCGCGGTGGCGACGCCGGGCGCCGGCAAGACCACGTTCGCGCTGCGGGTGGCCACCGAGCTGCTCGACCGCGGGGTGGTCCAGGCGCTCACCGTGGTGGCTCCCACCGAGCACCTCAAGCGGCAGTGGGCCGAGGCGGCGCACCGGGTGGGCATCACGCTGGACCCGGAGTTCCGCAACGCGCACGGCGCCACCGCGAGCGACTACACCGGCGTCGCGGTCACCTACGCCCAGGTGGCCGCGCACCCGATGCTGCACCGCCGGCGCACCGAGAACCGCCGCACGCTGGTGATCCTGGACGAGATCCACCACGCCGGCGACGCCCTGAGCTGGGGCGAGGCGGTCCGCGAGGCGTTCGACCCGGCCACCCGGCGCCTGGCCCTCACCGGCACCCCGTTCCGCTCGGACATCAACCCGATCCCGTTCGTCACCTACGAGGCCGGGCCCGACGGCGTGCGCCGCTCGGCCGCGGACTACACCTACGGCTACGGCCACGCCCTGCGCGACGGCGTCGTCCGCCCGGTCATCTTCATGGCCTACTCCGGGGAGATGCGCTGGCGGACCCGGGCCGGGGACGAGGTGAGCGCCAAGCTCGGCGAGCCGCTCACCAAGGACCTCACCAACCAGGCCTGGCGCACCGCCCTGGACCCGCACGGCAACTGGATCCCGCAGGTCCTCGCCGCCGCGGACCGTCGGCTTACCGAGATCCGCCGGCACGTCCCCGACGCCGGCGGGCTGGTCATCGCCACCGACCACTCCTCGGCGCGGGCCTACGCCGCCCGGCTGCGCTCGATCACCGGCCAGAGCCCCACCGTGGTCCTCTCCGACGACCCCGCCGCCTCGGACAAGATCGAGGGGTTCGCCGCCGGCGAGGACCGGTGGATGGTCGCGGTGCGGATGGTGTCCGAGGGCGTCGACGTCCCTCGCCTGGCGGTCGGCGTCTACGCCACCAGCACCCAGACCCCGCTGTTCTTCGCCCAGGCCGTCGGCCGCTTCGTGCGCGCCCGCAAGCGTGGCGAGACCGCGAGCGTCTTCGTGCCCAGCGTGCCCCAGCTCTTGGGCCTGGCCGGGGAGATGGAGGTCGAGCGCGACCACGCGCTGGACCGGCCCACCCGCGGCGACGACGACGTCTGGGCCCCCGAGGACGCCCTGGTCGCCCAGGCCAACCGGGCCGAGCAGGCCTCCGGCGAGCAGGACCAGCTCTCCTTCGAGGCGCTGGAGGCCGAGGCCACCTTCGACCGCGTCCTCTTCGACGGCGGCGAGTTCGGCACCGAGGCGGCCGTCGGGTCCCATGACGAGGAGGAGTTCCTGGGCCTGCCCGGCCTGCTCGAGCCGGACCAGGTGGCGGTGCTGCTGCGTCAGCGCCAGGCCGAGCAGCAGGCCCGGCAGCGCTCGGGCCGCAAGGCCGCCCCCGAGCCGGAGGCCGCCGCGCCGGTCGAGCCGGTGGCCACCCACAAGGCGATGGCGATGCTGCGCAAGGAGCTCAACGGGCTGGTCGGCGCCTGGCACCACCGCACCGGGCAGCCGCACGGTGCCATCCACGCCGAGCTGCGCCGCGAGTGCGGCGGGCCGCCCAGCGCGCAGGCCAGCGCGAGCCAGCTGCAGGACCGCATCGCCACGATCCGTCGCTGGGCGACCTCGGGGCGTCGTCTCGCCTGAGCCGGGCCCCGCCTGAGCCGGAGTGGACGGCTGCGCTCGGAATAGCCCGCCCGGGTGGGAGTGCTGGCAGGGTGGTTGGGAACAGGACGAGAGACCAGAGGGTTACTTACCCCCGGGGGTACCGCAGCGGCGACGCCCCGGTCCCGGAACAGACCCCGAGGAAGGACAGTCGATGGCCACCACTGCCATGACCCGCGAGACCCACGACGAGACGGTGAAGGACGGCATCGTCCTCATCGACTTCTGGGCGGCCTGGTGCGGGCCGTGCCGGCAGTTCGGGCCCATCTTCGAGAAGGTCTCGGAGAAGAACCCCGACGTCACGTTCGCCAAGGTCGACACCGAGGACCAGCCCGAGCTGGCCGGCATGTACGGCGTCAGCTCGATCCCCACGCTCGTCGTCTACCGCGACGGCATCCCGGTGTTCGGCCAGCCCGGCGCGCTGCCGGAGAACGTGCTCGAGGACCTGCTCGGCCAGGTCCGCGACCTCGACATGGCGGACGTCCGCACCAAGTACGAGGCCGCGCTCGCCCAGCACCAGGGCGCGCAGGGCGGCTGAGCCCGGCGCGAGCCTGGCTGAACCTCGCTGAGTTCAGCCAGAGCCGAAGCACCCCACGTCACGGTCACCCCGGCGGGCCCGTAGCCTGCCGGGGTGACCGACGTCGTTCACGACCCTGCCGCTGCCCAGACCCCGGTGGTGCCCCGCACCACCACGGCGCCCGAGCGCCCAGCGCCCGTCCCCGCCGACCTGCCGACCCCGGCGCAGGTCTCCGACGTCGCCGCCGCGGTCGACCTCGGCGTGCTGGACGAGGTGCAGCGGCGGGTGCTGTGGCTGGCCACCCGGATCGTGGACGCGGCCAACCACGACCGGGACACCGGCGACGGGGTGAAGGTGGGCGGCCACCAGGCCTCCAGCGCAAGCCTGGTCACCGCGATGACCGCGCTGTGGTTCGCGCACCTGAACGCGCAGGACCGGGTGAGCGTGAAGCCGCACGCCAGCCCGGTGCTGCACGCGGTCAACTACCTGCTCGGCGGGCTGGACCGCTCCTACCTGCCGACGCTGCGGGCCCGGGGCGGGCTGCAGTCCTACCCCAGCCGCACCAAGGACCCGGACCGGGTCGACTTCTCCACCGGCTCGGTGGGGCTGGGCGCGGCCGCGCCGCTGTTCGCCGCGGTCACCCGCCGCTACGTCGACGCCCACTTCGGCGCCCGTCCGCGCTCGCGGTTCGTCGCCCTGCTCGGCGACGCCGAGCTGGACGAGGGCAACGTGTGGGAGGCGGTGGCCGATCCGGCCACGGCGGGCCTGGGCGAGGTCATGTGGGTGGTCGACTTCAACCGGCAGTCGCTGGACCGGGTGGTGCCCGGGGTGCGGATCGACCAGTGGCGCGGGCAGTTCGAGGCGGCCGGGTGGCACGTGGTCGAGGTGAAGTACGGCCGCCGGCTGCAGGAGGCGTTCGCCCGCCCCGGCGGGGAGTCGCTGCGCTGGTGGATCGACGCGATGCCCAACGAGCAGTACCAGTCCCTGTTCGGACTGCTCGGCCCGGACAAGGCGGCGGAGCTGCGCGAGCGGTTCTGCGAGGGCGCGCCCGACGCCGTCCGCGACCTGGTCGCGCAGGTCCCCGACGGCGAGCTCGGCCCGCTGGTCACCGACCTCGGCGGCCACGACCTGGCCGCCATGCTCGCGGCCTACCAGGCCTGCGACGCCGTCACCGACCGCCCGAGCGTGGTCTTCGCCTACACCGTCAAGGGCTGGGGGCTGCCGCTGGCCGGCAACCCGCGCAACCACTCCGCGCTGCTGTCCACCGAGCAGGTCGACGCGCTGCGCGCCTCGCTGGGGCTGACCCGGGACAGCGAGTGGGACCGGTTCGACCCGGCCTCGTCGGCGGGCCTGCTGGTCGCCCGGCGGGCCGCGGCGCTGGAGCTCCCCAGGACCGCGCCGGGACTGCCCGACGTCGCCGTGCCGACGTCGACCGGGGTGCGCGCGGCCCGTCCGGTGTCCACCCAGGAGGTGTTCGGCCGGGTGCTGGTGGACCTGGCCCGCGACCCGGCGGTGGCGCCGTACCTGGTCACCACCGCACCCGACGTGGCCACCTCGACCAACCTCGCCGGGTTCATCAACAAGACCGGCGTCTTCGCTCCTACAGAGCGTAGGTCGTGGGGCGAGGACCCGGTGCTGAAGTGGGCCGAGGGCCCGGCCGGGCAGCACATCGAGCTGGGCATCTCGGAGATGAACCTGTTCCTGCTGCTCGGACAGCTGGGCCTGTCGTGGGACCTGTCCGGGCAGCAGCTGCTGCCGGTGGGCACCGTCTACGACCCGTTCGTGCTGCGCGGGCTGGACGCCTTCCTCTACGGCACCTACTCCGGGTCGCGGTTCCTGGTGGCCGGCACCCCGTCCGGGATCACGCTGGCCCCCGAGGGCGGGGCGCACCAGTCCACGATCACCGCCTCGGTCGGGCTGGAGCTGCCGGGGGTCACCTTCCTCGAGCCGGCCTACGCGGTGGCGCTGGACTGGCTGCTGTGCGACGCCTTCGGCCGGATCGCCGCCGGGCCGTCTGGTCCGGCCACCGCCGCGCCCAGCGAGGACGGCGCCTACTACGTGCGCCTCACCACCCGGCCGATCGACCAGGCCCCGTTCGAGGCGGCCCGCGCCCGCCTCGGCGACGCCGTGCTGCGCCGCCAGGTGCTCGCCGGGGCCTACCGGCTGCACGACGCGCACGCCGCCCACCCGGAGCTGAAGGAGCAGAACGCCCCGGTGGTGCACCTGGCCGCCTCCGGCGCGGTGCTCCCGGAGGTGCTGGCCGCCGCCGCGGAGCTGGCCGAGGAGGGCGTGGCCGCGCACGTCGTCGACGTCACCAGCCTGGACCGGCTCTACTCGGCCTGGCAGCGCACCCTGCGCCAGGGCGTGCGCACCGCGACCGCGCCCAGCGTGCCCGGCGCGCTGCGCACCGCCTTCGGCGATCGCGCCCCGGTCGTCACGGTGCACGACGCCGCCAGCCACGCCATGGCCTGGCTCGGCTCCGCCCTCGGCGCGCCCTGCGTGCCCCTCGGCGTCGACGCCTTCGGCCAGTCCGGCTCGGTCCGCGAGCTCTACGAGCTGCACGACCTCGTGCCCGGAGCCGTCGTCAACGCCGCCCTGGCCGCGCTCTCGTTGGCATGATGCCCGGGTGACGCAGACGCGGTCGGGGGACGGTGACGGGTCGGCGGCGCCGGAGGCGGTGGTGGCCGCCGGTGCGCCGGTGAACGGGGCGCGGGCGACGTCCGCGGCGCCCGCAGGGACCACCCCTGCGCCGGCCGCCCCGCAGCCGGCCCGCTCGGGGCGCTGGTTCGCCAAGACGACCGCGGTGATCGTGCTGGTGACGATCGGCATCGTGGTCCTGGCCGCGCTCGTCTACCAGGTGCGCACCGTGCTGCTCACCGTCTTCATCGGCTTCTTCCTGGCCGCCGGCTTCGAGCCGCTGCTGCAGTGGATGGAGCGCCACGGCATGCGCCGAGGGCTGGCCGTGCTCACGTTCTTCATCGGACTGCTGCTGTTCCTGACCGCGTTCGTGTTCCTCACCCTGACCCCGGCCGTGCAGCAGCTCAACGAGCTGGCCCAGAGCCTGCCGGACCTGGTCAAGCAGGTGTCGGACAAGAGCACGCCGATCGGCGACTTCCTGTCCCGGTCCAACGTGCAGGACGCGATCCAGAACGCGCTCAAGAGCGTGCCCGGCTACCTGGCCAGCAGCGTCGGCACCGTCTTCGGCATCATCGGCGCGATCGTCGGCACGCTCTTCACGCTCTTCACGGTGCTGACGCTGATGATCTACTTCATGCTCGCGATGCCGCGCATCCGCACGTTCGCGGCCCGCGTGCTGCGCCATCCCGAGCGGGTGCAGGTCGCCGAGGAGGCCCTGGGCAAGGTCGGCGGCTACGTCACCGGCCAGCTCACCATCTGCCTCTGCGCGGGGATCACGTCCTACATCTACTTCACCGTGGCCGGGGTGCCCTACTCCGCCGTGCTGGCGCTGCTGGTGGCGCTGTTCGACGCCATCCCGCAGGTCGGCGCCACGCTCGGCGCGGTGGTCGCCTCGGTGGTGGCGCTCTCGGACAGCGTGGCCCTGTGCCTGGTCACCATCGGCTGGTTCGTGATCTACCAGCAGGTCGAGAACTACCTCATCGCCCCGCGCCTGTTCAGCAAGGCGGTCAACCTCTCGCCGGTGGCGGTGTTCGTGGCCATCCTCGTCGGCGCCGGGTTGGCCGGGGTGGTCGGCGCCCTGGTCGCGCTGCCGCTCACCGCCGCCCTCAAGACCGTCTTCTCCTACACCTTCCGCGACCGGCTCGGTCGCATCTCCGGCAGCGGCGGGAGCGGCCCGCGGGTGCACCACGCCGGTGACGAGGACCCGGTCCATGTGGGAGAGCAGCGTGCGGGGGCGCAGCCGGCGTGAGCGAAGGCCTCGCCCGCCCCCGTCCCGGCCGGGAGACCTCGCAGACCCTCGACCGGGGGCTGCGGGTGGTCGAGCTGCTCGCCGACGCCCCGGCCGGGCTCACCGTCACCGAGCTGGCCGCGCGTCTGGACGTCGGCCGCGCCGTGGTCTACCGGCTGGTGGCCACCCTGGAGCAGCACGGACTGGTGCGCCGCGCGGGGGAGGGGCCGGTGCGGCTCGGCCTCGGGCTGCTGGCGCTGGCGCGGCGGGTGCAGCCGCTGCTGCGCGAGGCCGCGGTGCCGGTGCTGCGCCGGCTGGCCGAGGACGTCGGCGCCACCGCGCACCTCACCGTCGTCGACGGCGGCGAGGCGCTGGCGCTGGCGGTGGTCGAGCCGTCCTGGACCGAGCTGCACGTGGCCTACCGGGTGGGGTCGCGGCACGCGCTGGAGCGCGGGGCCGCCGGGCGGGCGCTGCTCGCGGGGCGGGACGGGAGCGCGGCCTGGGTCAGCAGCGACGGCGAGCTGCAGCCCGGCGCGCACGGCGTCGCCGCCCCGGTGCTCGGGGTGCCGGGGGTGGAGGCGTCGGTGGGCGTGGTGGCGCTCACCGCGCTGGACGCCGACGTCGTCGGCCCGCGGGTGGCCTCGGCGGCGGCGGGGCTCGCCTCGGCGCTGCGGGCCTGACCCTCAGCCGCCGGCCGCCGCCTGCACGAGCGGCAGCACCCGGTGCCGGATCTGGGTGGACAGCGCGATGACGGTGCTGGTCCGCACGATCCCCTCGACGTCGACGACCCGGTCGATCACCCGCTGCAGGTCGGCGTTGCTGCGGGCCACCAGGCGCAGCAGCAGGTCGCCGGTGCCGGTGATGGTGTGCGCCTCGAGCACCTCCGGGATGGTCTCCAGGTGCGCGGCGACCGCGTCGTGGCCCCGGCCCTGGCTGATCTCCAGGCTCACGAACGCGGTGACGCCGTAGCCCAGCGCGGCGGGGTCGACCTGCGGGCCCAGGTGCACCACCCCGCGCTCCTGCAGCCGGTCCAGCCGCGCCTGCACGGTGCCACGGGCCACGCCGAGCCGGCGGGAGGCCTCCAGCACCCCGACCCGCGGCTCAGCGTCGAGCAGGGCGAGGAGGCGGGCGTCCAGGGCGTCGATGCTCACGCCGGTCATCCTGCACACGTTGCCCGGTCGGCGTCCATCACCGATGGACAGATTGCCCAGCGTCGGTGGGCACCGTTGCGCAGGCTGCCCGGCCCCTGTGCAATGCCGCAATCGCCGGCCGTACCTCGTGGAGGACCCATGTCTGAGCTGATGACCGACCTGCTGCACCGCCCCGACGCCAGCGACGAGACCCCCGACGTCGACGTGCTGGTCGGCGCCGTCGCGCACGACGTCGCCGAGGACCCGTTCCCGGTCATCGGCATGGACCACATCCACTTCCTGGTCGGCAACGCCAAGCAGGCCGCGCACTACTACCAGAGCGCGTTCGGGATGCAGCTGGTCGCCTACCGCGGCCCGGAGACCGGCCACCGCGACCACGCCGAGTACGTGCTGACCAGCGGCAAGGCGCGCTTCGTGCTCACCGGCGAGGTGCACGCGGGCACCGACGTGGGCCGGCACGTGGCCGAGCACGGCGACGGCATCTGGGACCTCGCCCTCGAGGTGCCCGACGTCGACAAGGCCGTCGCGCACGCCCGCGCCCAGGGCGCCACGGTGATCACCGAGCCCGGCGACATGACCGACGAGCACGGCACCGTCCGCTTCGCCGTCATCGCCACCTACGGCGAGACCCGGCACTCGCTCGTCGACCGCTCCCGCTACGACGGCCCGTTCCTGCCCGGCTTCGTGGCCGCCGAGCCGACCTTCCGCGGCAAGCCGGCCGACCACCCGAAGCGCTACTTCCAGGCCGTCGACCACTGCGTCGGCAACGTCGAGCTCGGCCGGATGGACGAGTGGGTCGGCTTCTACAACAAGGTCATGGGCTTCACGAACATGAAGGAGTTCGTGGGCGACGACATCGCCACCGAGTACTCCGCGCTGATGAGCAAGGTGGTGGCCAGCGGCAACCACCGGGTGAAGTTCCCGCTCAACGAGCCCGCCGTCAGCAAGCGCAAGTCGCAGATCGACGAGTACCTCGAGTTCTACGGCGGCGCGGGTGTGCAGCACATCGCCCTGGCCACCAACGACATCGTGGCCACCGTGCGGGCGATGAAGGAGATGGGTGTCGAGTTCCTGAACACCCCGGACTCCTACTACGACACCCTCGGCGAGTGGGTCGGCGACACCCGCGTCCCGATCGAGACCCTCCGCGAGCTGCGCATCCTCGCCGACCGCGACGAGGACGGCTACCTCCTGCAGATCTTCACCGCCCCAGTGCAGGACCGCCCCACGGTGTTCTTCGAGCTGATCGAGCGCCACGGCTCCATGGGCTTCGGCAAGGGCAACTTCAAGGCCCTCTTCGAGGCCATCGAGCGCGAGCAGGCCCGCCGCGGCAACCTCTGACCCGGTTCCCTACCCCCGGCCCCGGCCGGAACGATCACGCCCCCGTGATCCATGGTCGCCGCCCCCGTGAAATTTCGCGGGGGCGGCGACCTTCTGGTGGGGGCGGTTCCCCCTCCGAGGTCGGTTGTCGTCGTCTGCTGGCAGGGTGACCTCGTGAGCCCGCTCCCCCTTCCGCCCGCCGCCCGCGCCGTCGCCGAGGCCTGCACCCGCGCCGTCGACGCCGCCACCGCCCAGGATGCGCAGGCCTACGCCGAGGCCGTCGCCCGGCTGGTGACCCTGGACCGGGAGCGGGTCAACGAGGTGCTCGGGTCGGTCGTGCGCCGGCTGCTCGAGGAGCTGCACCCCGACGGCCTGGACGCCGACGACGCCCAGCAGGCGCTCGAGCGGGCGGTGCGCGGCGTCGTCGGCTGGTTCCCGCAGGTCGACGTCACCGCGCTGGTGGTGGTGCTCGGCGGCTCCCTCGGCCTGCACCCGGACAGCACCGACGGGGGAGGCGAGGCGCCGCCGGTCACCCCGCTCGACGTCGCCCGGCACGCGCCGCTGCTGGTGGCCGACCTGCTGGCCGCCCGACGCCGTCCGCTGCGCCCCTACCTCGACGCCGCGTTCGCCGAGATCGCCCGGGCGGAGACGGTCGAGCTGCCCTGAGCGGGCGCGGCGGCCGCCACTGCCCGCGATCGAGCTAGCGCGTCAGCGGCTGCACCGGCCGGCTCACCACCGTCACCCCGCGTGGGGAGACCTCCAGGAAGTACGTTCTGGACTGGTCCGGGCAGCAGTCGGGGGCCTGCGCCGACCAGCCCTGGGCGCTGACCACCAGGCCTTCACCGTCCTGCTCGCCGGTGGAGCTGACCTGGAGGCCGTCCGCGACCTTGATCGGCTCGCCCAGCAGGTGCGGGCTGCTCCCCCGGTCGTCGAGGTAGACGAACAGCTGGCTGTGGCCGGCACCGGCGGGCGGTAGGCACTCGAGCGTCACCAGCCGATAGGTGTGCCCGTCGTCCAGGGTGACGACCTTGGTGACCGCCGGGCTGGGCTCGAGCCGCAGCTCCGAGCCGTGCGGCAGCGTCGCCGTGCCGTCGTGCAGGTGGACCGGCACCTCGGTCGTGCCCGCCTGGTCGCACGAGGACGGGTAGGTCGCCTCACCGCCGACGATGGAGGCGACGGCGGACGCTGCTGCGTCACCGGTCGGCTGGGACGCCCGAGGCGTGCCGCCGACGGATTCGCCGCTGCGGCTGCTGGACGACGGACTGGCGGACGACGTGCTGACCGACGAGGTGTCCGACGGCGACGTGCTGGGCCGGCTCGCCGTGGAGCGGGTCGTGCTGCCGCCCGAGCAGGCGGCCAGGGACATGGTCCCCACCACGAGAAGTCCCAGCGTCGGACCGATGACGCGCTTGTTCACGATGAAGATTCCCCCGATGTGTCTGGCTGCATCACCGCGGCCGAGCATCGCGCGAGCGCGGTGCTCGGCTCCGGGGCGCTGCCGCTGGCGCCGTCGTTGAGACGCTGCTCGACGCCTTGCGGTTGTCGACGCCCAGGGCCTCAGCCCAAGGCGAACCGACCTGCGACGCCGGGCGGCAGATCCCGGACCAGCTCAGCCAGCGCCGCCACGTCCACTGGTCGCGTCGTGTCGACCTCCACCAGCGGCCACGGGCCGGCCAGCGGCTCGGAGGTCTGCTGGCCGAACAGCTCCTCCGGCGTCCGGACGTCGTCGAAGTGCCCGGCGTGCCGCGTCCCCGCCCGCTCGCGGTAGCGGGCCACCAGCACCTCGCGCGGCGCGCGGCAGAACACCTCGACGACGTCACCGGGCAGCCGGGCGACCTGCGCCCCTGCGTAGGAGCGGTGCCACACGCTCTCCACCACCGCCGACCCCGCCTCCCGCGCCAGGGCGAACAGCACTTCCACCGACGCCCGTCCCAGCCGCCGTGAGGCGTCCAGGTCGTCGGCGCCGAGGACCTCGAGCAGGGCGTCCTTCACGGTGTCCTTGGCCAGCAGCGGCAGGCCGAGCTCGCGGGCCAGCGCCGGGGCGAGCGTGGACTTGCCGCTGGCCGGCGGACCGCCGACGAGGACGTGCAGCGGCCTCACGGCCGGGCCGGCAGGATGCTCCCGGTCACCTCGCCCAGCCCGATCCGCGACCCGTCCGGGCCCGGTGCGGTGGCGGTGATCGTGACCGTGTCGCCGTCCTCCAGGAACGAGCGCAGCGAGCCGTCCGCCAGCCGGAGCGGCTCGGCGCCGTTCCAGGCGAGCTCCAGGAACGAGCCGCGCTGGTCGCGATCGGGGCCGGAGACGGTGCCGGAGGCGAACAGGTCGCCGGTGCGCAGCGAGGCGCCGTTCACAGTGAGGTGCGCCAGCTGCTGCGCGGGCGTCCAGTACATGCCGCGGAACGGCGGGCGCGAGACCACCTCGCCGTTCCAGCGCACCTCCAGCGCCAGGTCCAGGCCCCAGCCCTCGTCGTCGGCGAGGTAGGGGAGGGGAGCCGGGTCCTGCGCCGGAGCAGCGACGCGTGCGGTGTCGAGCGCGTCCAGCGGCAGCACCCAGGAGGACACCGACGTCGCGAAGGACTTGCCCAGGAACGGGCCGAGCGGGACGTACTCCCAGGACTGGATGTCACGCGCGCTCCAGTCGTTCACCAGCACCACGCCGAACACGTGGTCGCGGAACGCCGACGCCGGCACCCGCTCGCCCTGCGCCGACGGGACGCCGACGACGAACCCGACCTCGGCCTCGATGTCCAGTCGCTCCGACGGGCCGTAGGAGATCCCGTCGTGCCCTCGTCGCTGGCCGCACGGGCGGACGACCGGCGTCCCCGACGGCACGACCGTGCCGGAGCGCCCGTGGTAGCCGATGGGCAGGTGCTTCCAGTTGGGGGTGAGCGGCTCGGCGTCGGGCCGGAAGATCCGGCCCACGTTCTCCGCGTGGTCCTGGGAGGAGTAGAAGTCGACGTAGTCGGCGACCTCGAACGGCATCTGCAGGGTGACCGCCTCGAGCGGCAGCAGGTGCGGCTCGACCAGGTCGGCGTTGGCCTCCACGGTGAGCAGCTCGGTCAGCCAGTCGCGCACCGCGCCCCAGGCCGGGCGGCCCAGCGCCATGAACGGGTTCAGGCTGGGCTCGGCGAAGACGTGCCCGCCGTCCAGGCCTTCGACGGCCGCCACCGGCGCCAGGTCGAGCACGTGGTCGCCGATCGCGACGCCGACCCGCGGCGCCTCGTCGTCCACCGTGAACACGCCGTAGGGCAGGGCTCCGACGCCGAACGGGTGCCCCTCGGGCACGTCCACCCAGGTGTGCGCGGCCATGCGTTCTCCTTCTGCGGGTCGGGAACGTCGGGTCAGGTCGGCGGGTTGAGCAGCCCGAGGGCGACGAGGTCGGTCACCGGGTCGGTGACCCCGCAGCAGCCGAACGAGCGCAGGAAGCTGCGGACGACGGTGGCGTCGGGCTCGCTCATCCGGTGCACGTGCGGCAGCAGGCGCGCGGGGTCCCGCTCGGCGAGGAGCCGCGCCATGTCCGGCACCTCCGCGCCGAGCAGCGCCGCCCGCACCGCGATCAGCGCGTTGACGAACCCGTGGTGCTCGAAGCCGGTGACCGGATTGGTGTGCCGCACGGCGTGGTGCAGCCCGGCCGTGAGCTTGACCCCGAGGTCCCGGTCGATCGCGCAGCGCAGACCCCATGCCACGGTCTCCTCGTCCGGGAACGCCTCGCGGCTGGTGCCGCCGGTGCGCAGCTTCACCGACTCGCCGCTCTCGTGCGCGGCCGCCTCGTCCAGGGCCGCGAGCGCCGCCCCGCGGTCGCGCAAGGGGATCTCGACGAACAGGTCCGGGAAGCGGTCCCGGTCCAGGGCCTCACGGACACGCTCTCGCACGTCGCCGCCTGCGGCCACCGCGATCTCACCGTGCACGACACGCAGCCGCTTCTCCGACGCGGCGTCGGAGGCAGCGGCCAGCAGTCCGTCGAGCCCGGCGTCGGCGATGATCCCCACCGCCAGGGGCGACTCGGGCCCGACCTCGGGGGGCAGCAGGGCCGGCAGCGCCGCCACGGCGGACGCCGGCACCAGCAGCGGCCCGACCACCGGCGCGTACCAGGCGGCGCGGGCGGCCAGGTGGTCGGTGACGGCCTGCGCCAGCGGGGCGTTGCCCGGCGGGTAGACCGCCGCGTCGTCGACCAGGCCGCCCAGCAGCACGGCCGTCGCGTCGTCGCGGGCCCAGTCCGGCCCATGCGCCCTGTCGCCCGTCGCCCCGGTTGACATGCGCGGGACTCTAGTGGACCGTCGAAGGGACGTACACGGACGTCCGATAAACGGACGTGCCCCGCGGAGGACCGGATGCCGTACTACCGCCAGGTCGGCGAGGTGCCACCCAAGCGCCACACCCAGTTCCGCCGGGCGGACGGCGGCCTCTACGCCGAGGAGCTGATGGGCGAGGAGGGCTTCTCCTCGGACTCCTCGCTGCTCTACCACCGCGGCATCCCGTCGGCCATCGTCGACTCCCGCGTCTGGGAGCTGCCCGACCAGGCGACCACGGCCAACCACCCGCTGCGCCCGCGGCACCTCAGGCTGCACGACCTGTTCCCGGGGGAGGACTGGAAGGCCCTCGACGCCGTCACCGGCCGCCGGCTCGTGCTCGGCAACGCCGACGTCCGCATCTCCTACGTCGTGGCCGGCGAGGCCTCGCCGCTCTACCGCAACGCGATCGGCGACGAGTGCGTCTACGTCGAGTCCGGCGCGGCCACCGTGGAGACGGTGTTCGGCGCGCTGGAGGCGCGCCGGGGCGACTACGTGGTCATCCCGCGGGCCACCGTGCACCGCTGGGTCCCGGCCGGCGACGAGCCCTTGCGCGCCTACGCCATCGAGGCCAACAGCCACATCACCCCGCCCAAGCGCTACCTCTCCAAGCACGGCCAGCTGCTCGAGCACTCGCCCTACTGCGAGCGCGACCTGCACGGCCCGGCTGAGCCGCTGCTGGCCGACGGTGAGGACGTCGAGGTCTGGACCAAGCACCGCGGCAACGGCCCGGGCGGCATCGTCGGCAGCGTCGTGGTGCACCCCACGCACCCGTTCGACGTCGTCGGCTGGGACGGCTGCCTCTACCCCTTCACTTTCAACGTGGCCGACTTCGAGCCGATCACCGGCCGGATCCACCAGCCGCCGCCGGTGCACCAGGTGTTCGAGGGCTGGAACTTCGTCATCTGCAACTTCGTGCCGCGCAAGGTCGACTACCACCCGCTGGCCGTGCCGGTGCCCTACTACCACGCCAACGTCGACAGCGACGAGGTCATGTTCTACTGCGGCGGCGACTACGAGGCGCGCAAGGGCTCAGGGATCGCCCAGGGCTCGATCAGCCTGCACCCCGGCGGCCACTCGCACGGCCCCCAGCCCGGCGCGGTGGAGAAGAGCCTGGGCAAGGAGGTCTTCGACGAGCTCGCCGTCATGGTCGACACCTTCCGCCCGCTCGAGCTGGGCGAGGGCGGGACCGCGTGCGAGGACGAGTCCTACGCCTGGACCTGGGCCGGGCGCCGGCTCTGAGCGGGCCGGTCAGGCGCCCGGCGTCGAGAGGGCGGGCGTCGGGGAGGCCGCGGCGCTCGCCTCGGGCACCCGCACGTGGAGGCGCACGTGCACCGGGTCGGCCTTGGTGAAGGTGAGGGTGACCTCCACCAGGTCGCCGTCGCGCAACGGCGTGCGCAGGCCGTCCAGGACGGCCACCGGTGCCGGCTGGCCGATCTTCACCGGGTCGCCGGGCGCGAGCATGATGCCCGGGCGCTGCGCCGAGGCCGGCACCACGTGACCGCCCTGCGCGGCCGGTGACGCGACGTCCAGCAGGAAGTCCGGATCCGCGCTCTCGTTGACCAGGCGCCCGATGAGCGGCACGTGGGCGCCCGCGCGCCAGACGCCCCCGGGGGCCGCGGCGAGCTGGAGACCGGCCACGTCGATGGGACCGGCCTGCGCCGACTGGCCCGGACCCTCGCTCACCTTCTTCACCGGTGGACCGCCGCAGCCGGCCAGCGAGAGCGCCACGACGACCGCAGCTCCGCCGGCGAGGACCGGCTCGCCCCACCGGCCCGGACCGTGCCGCCACCCGTGTCCCACCACTGCACCTCCCGTGCGTTCACCACCCGGTCGACTGACTGGTGCCCACTGCATCAATGGGCACTCCTGCCTCCTGCCCGGTGCTGGAGCGCCGTCCCGCGCGGCCGCGGATGTCACCGAACCGTCATCAGCCGGTCACAAGGGGGATGACGTCGTGAACCGGGAGGAAGTAACGTCCGCCATCCGATCTCACCCGGCGGCCCCGCCGGCGACCCTCCGGAGTCACCCCTCCCATGCCACTCCACCTCACCCGCCGTGCGGCGGCGGCGGCCACCGCCGCGCTCGCCGCGACGGCGACCGCGGCCGCCCTGGCCGTGCCGGCTGCCGCCAGCGGCGGCACCAACGGCAAGATCGTCGACGTCACGGTCCTGGGCACCAGCGACCTGCACGGCAACGTCTTCAACTGGGACTACTTCAAGGACGCGCCCTTCAGCGACGCCAAGGGCGACACCGTGGGCCTGGCCCAGGTCTCCTCGGTCGTCGACGAGGTCCGAGCGGAGGTCGGCCGCGACCACACGCTGCTGCTCGACTCCGGCGACACCATCCAGGGCACCCCGCTGGCGTACTACTACGCCAAGGTCGAGCCGTTCGACACCACCGGCCAGGTGCACCCGATGGCCGCCGCGATGAACGCCATCGGCTACGACGCCCAGACCTTGGGCAACCACGAGTACAACTACGGCATCCCGCTGCTGAACGACTGGGTGAAGCAGGTCGAGGCGCCGGTGCTCGCGGCCAACGCCATCGACGACGCCACCGGCCAGCCCGCCTACACCCCCTACGTCATCAAGACGATGAACGTGCGCGGGGCGAAGCCGATCCGCGTGGGCGTGCTGGGCCTGACGAACCCGGGCATCGCCCTGTGGGACAAGGGCAACGTCGAGGGCAAGCAGCACTTCGACGACCTGGTGGAGACCGCGAAGCTGTGGGTGCCGCGGATCAAGGCGGCCGGCGCCGACGTCGTCGTGGTCACCGCCCACGCCGGCGACAGCGGCCTGTCCTCCTACGGCAAGGACCTGCCGGTGGAGAACGCCGCCAAGCTCGTGGCGCAGCAGGTGCCCGGCATCGACGCCGTCCTCTTCGGCCACGCCCACGACGACATCCCGCAGGAGTTCGTCACCGGCCCGGACGGGCGCCAGGTGCTGCTCGCCGAGCCGAGCAAGTGGGGCCAGCGGGTGACCCGGATGGACTTCGACCTGCAGAAGGTCCGAGGTCAGTGGCAGGTCGTGGCCAAGCACTCGACCAACATCAACACCAGCACGGTGACGCCGGACCAGCGGATCCTGGACCTCATCAAGCCGCAGCACGACAAGACCGTGGCCTACGTCAACCAGGTCGTCGCCACGTCCACCGAGGAGCTGCCGGCCGCGCGGTCGGCCGTCGAGGACACCCCGATCCTGGACTACATCCAGCAGGTGCAGACCGAGACGGTGAAGCAGGCGCTGGCCGGCACCCAGTACGCCGACCTGCCGGTCCTGTCCATCGCGGCGCCGTTCAGCCGTGACGCGGTCTTCCCCGCCGGCGATGTCAAGGTCAAGGACGTCGCCGGGCTGTACATCTACGACAACACCCTCGAGGCGGTCGTGATGAACGGCAAGGAGGTCCGCAACTACCTCGAGTGCTCGGCCAAGTACTACAAGGCCTACTCGCCTGGGGCGACCGCGCTGAGCCTCACCAACGCGGGCTACGACGGCGGCATCGACAACTGCACGGGCAAGGCGACCGCCGACAAGGGCCAGCCGGACTACAACTACGACACCATGTCCGGCATCGACTACACGATCGACGTCGCCAAGCCGCTGGGGCAGCGGATCACGAAGTTCACGCACCTGGACGGCACCCCGATCGCCGACGACGAGCAGTTCGTGGTGGCGGTCAACAACTACCGGCGCAGCGGCGGCGGCGGCTTCACCGACATCGTGAAGCCGCAGGTCTACAACCAGCAGAAGGAGATCCGTCAGCTCCTCATCGACTGGGCGCAGGCCAAGGGCAGCATCGACCCGAAGGACTTCTTCGACCGCAACTGGACCCTGGTGGCGGACGGCCAGCCGCTGAGCTGACCCGACCGACAGGCCGCAGGCCCGTCCCGACCTGGGGGCGGGCCTGCGGCGTCTCGATGTCGAGGGGTGGTCCTAGGATCGTGCCCATGTCCGTGGCGCCGGTGGAGGTCGAGCGGCCGGACGCCGACGAGGTGCTCCGGCCGGACCGGCCGTGGGTCTGCATCGTGTGGAACGACCCGGTCAACCTGATGTCCTACGTCACCTACGTCTTCCGCACCTACTTCGGCTATCCCAAGGAGAAGGCGCACAAGCTCATGCTCGACGTGCACCAGGAGGGGCGGGCCGTGGTCTCCAACGGCACCCGCGAGGAGATGGAGCGCGACGTCGAGGCCATGCACGGCTACGGCCTGTGGGCCACCCTCCAGCAGGACGACTAGTGGCCGGCCGCTTCAAGCCGGTGCGCGGCCACGAGGGCGCCGTCCAGGTGACCTTGGACGACACGCTCACCGGGCTGCTCACCGACCTGTTCTCCCAGCTGCTCGAGCTGCTCGACGAGGGGCGCGAGGAGGAGCCGGAGGACCCCCTGGCCGCCGCGCTGGGCATCGGCAGCAACGACCGGCCGCCTGAGGACCCCGTGCTGGCGCGTCTCTTCCCCGACGGCTACACCGACGACCCTGAGGCGTCGGGGGAGTTCCGTCGCTACACCGAGAACGGGCTGCGCGAGCGCAAGCGCGGCACCGCCGGCACCGTGCTCGCCTCGCTGCAGCGCGCGCCCGGCAAGCTGGTGCTCGAGCCGGACGAGGCCATGGCCTGGCTGACCGGCCTCAACGACGTCCGGCTCGCGGTCGCCGAGCGGCTGGGGCTGGCCGAGGAGCTGGCGGCCGCCGAGGAGCGCGGGGAGGCCTTCGACGTCGAGCCCGACGACCCCCGCCTGCCGGTGCTGGTGGCCTACGACGCGATCACCTGGATGCAGGAGACGCTGGTGCAGGCCCTCTCCTAGGGCTCGTCGGGCCCGCCCGCGAGCCGCTCGCTACCCTCGGCGGGTGCTCACCATCGACCGCGCTACCTACGACGCGATCGTGGCGCACGCGCGCCGCGACCACCCCGACGAGGCCTGCGGCGTCGTCGCCGGCCCGGCCGGCACCGATCGGCCGGCGCGATTCGTGCCCATGGTCAACGCTGCCCGCTCGCCGACGTTCTACGAGTTCGACAGCCACGACCTGCTGCGGCTCTACCGGGAGCTGGACGACCGGGACGAGGAGCCGGTGGTCGTCTACCACTCCCACACCGCCACCGAGGCCTACCCGTCGAGGACGGACATCTCCTACGCCAGCGAGCCGAACGCGCACTACGTGCTGGTGTCGACGCGCGACTGCGGCAACGACGAGGGGCCGGTCGAGTTCCGGTCCTACCGGATCGTGGACGGCGTGGTGAGCGAGGAGGAGGTCGTCGTGGTGGAGGCGTACGACGCCGAGCCGGCGGCGGCCGAGCAGTAGACCGCGGGCAGCGGCGCAGCCGGCCTCGGGTGACCGGCCGGAATAGGCCGGATACCCGCCCGGGTTGGCACTCGCGGGCGAGCGGCCCCAGCATGGGACCGGCAAGATCGCCCGCACGCTCGATCAGCCCGATCGACCCCGCACCGTTCGACCCCTTCCCGACGACCCGCTGGAGCAGCCTCACCATGGCCATCGAGGTCCGCATCCCGACGATCCTGCGCCCCTACACCGACGGCGCCAAGGCCGTGGACGGCAGCGGCGGCACGCTCGACGAGCTGATCAGCGACCTCGAGTCGCGCCACCCGGGCCTGCGCGAGCGCCTGGTCGAGGAGGGCCAGCTGCGCCGCTTCGTCAACGTCTACCTCAACGACGAGGACGTCCGGTTCCTCGGCGGCCTGTCCACCCCGGTCGCCGACGGCGACTCGGTCACCGTGCTGCCGGCCGTGGCCGGCGGCGCCCGCTAGGGCCCCGCCCGCCAGATCCTGCACAGAACCGGAGACAGCCCGTGCGGTTCGACTCGCTCCTGGACTCCCTCGGCGGCACGCCCCTGGTCGGCCTGCCGCGGCTCTCGCCGTCGCCCGAGGTGCGTCTGTGGGCCAAGCTCGAGGACCGCAACCCGACCGGCTCGGTGAAGGACCGGCCGGCCCTCTTCATGGTCACCGAGGCCGAGAAGGCCGGCCGGCTCAAGCCCGGCGACACCATCCTCGAGCCGACCTCGGGCAACACCGGCATCGCGCTGGCGATGGTGGCCAAGCTGCGCGGCTACCGCTGCGTGATGGTCATGCCGGAGAACACCTCGGTGGAGCGCCGCCAGCTGCTGGAGATGTGGGGCGCCTCGATCATCTCCTCGCCCGCGGCCGGTGGGTCGAACGAGGCGGTGCGGGTGGCCAAGCGGCTGGCCGCCGAGCACCCGGACTGGGTGATGCTCTACCAGTACGGCAACCCCGCCAACGCGCAGGCGCACTACGAGACGACCGGCCCGGAGATCCTGGCCGACCTGCCCTCGATCACCCACTTCGTGGCGGGCCTGGGCACCACCGGCACCCTCATGGGCGTGGGCCGCTTCCTGCGCGAGCGCGTCCCCGACGTCGAGATCGTGGCCGCCGAGCCCCGCTACGGCGAGCTGGTCTACGGGCTGCGCAACCTCGACGAGGGCTTCGTCCCCGAGCTCTACGACGAGTCCGTGCTCACCACCCGCTTCTCGGTGGGCCCGCGCGACGCCGTCCGCCGCACCCGCGAGCTGCTCGAGGCCGAGGGCATCTTCGCCGGCATCAGCACCGGCGCCATCCTGCACGCCGCCCTCGGCATGGCCCGCAAGGCCGTCCGCGAGGAGCGCCGCGCCGACATCGCCTTCATCGTCTGCGACGCCGGCTGGAAGTACCTGTCCACCGGCGCCTACGCCGGCACCATCGACGACGCCGAGGAGAGCCTGGAAGGCCAGCTCTGGGCGTAGGTCTCGCGGATCTTGATGCGCTGTGCACCCTGCTGAGCGTGCATCTGTCTCAAGATCCGCGGGTCCAGCCGGCGCTGCGAAGCAGGGCCTCCAGCAGGTCGGCCACCCGGTAGGGCTCGTGCCGCACCGACCAGGACGTCAGCTGCACCACGCGACGCCCACCGAGCGCCACCTCGTTGGCCCGGGCGAGGTCGTCCTCCCACTGCAGCGCGTCGGCGTGGTGCGCGCCGTGGACCTCCGCGCCCACTCGGAAGCGGTCCCAGCCGGCGTCGAGGTAGTAGTGCCCGTCGTGTCCGCGCACGCGCTGCTGCCGCTCAGGTGCGGGGAGACCGCGAAAGCACACGATCCGGTCGAAGTCCTGCTCGGGAAGCGACTGCACGCCGCCCTTCGCGTCGACGATGGTCTCGACCAGGTGACCGTGGTGCCGGCAGGGGCCGCGACGGTCGAGCGCCTCGTCCAACGCCCGTGGCGTGACCAGCCGCCGCTGCACCGCGGCCAGGACGACCGCCCGTGCCCAGCGGGGGCTCTTGGCGAGCGAGGCGGTGTCCAGCAGGGACCGGGCCGGACGGGTGATGGCCGGCCGGCGGACGCCGTGGACGTCGTCGCTGACGAGCCGGCACGACAGCAGGTACCGGGCGCCCGTCAGCGTCGGCCGCCGCTGCCCCTGGCGGATCGT
>JBQCIO010000251.1:0-6281 GCA_051953655.1 Motilibacteraceae bacterium | reverse complement strand
CGTCGATCTCGGCCGCGAAGGCGTCACGCAGGTCCGCCACGGCGGTGTCGGCGGCCAGGTACTGGTCCAGCGCGGAGGACAGGTCGCGCACCGCGCGGGCCTGCACCAGCGCCCACTCGGCGTCGCCCTTGGCCTGCGCCCCCTGGTAGCGCTCCATCGCGTGCAGCAGCGCGACGGTGAGCGCCTCCTGCTGCTGCAGAGAGGGCTGCATGGCGACGAACGCGTCGGGGATGCGACGGCCGGGGGCGACCAGGGCGGGGACCCCGTGGGTCTCGACGACGGGCAGCTGGTCGAACTGCGGGTCGGCCGGGTCCTGCCAGATGGCGCCGTAGTGGGCGGCCTGGTTGGCGACCAGCGCTAGGGCCTGGCTCGTCACCCGGCCGTTGGTTTGGGCGAGGATGTGCTTGGGCCCGTAGATGCCCTCCAGGATCTGGGCCAGGCAGCCGGTGGTGGGGTTGAGGAGGCACCCGGCGATCGACTTCGCGCTGCCGATCTTGAGGATGGCGGTCAGGCCGATGTGCATCGTGAGCCAGTCGGCGTACTCCTGGCGGGCCTTGTCCTTCAGCGCCTTGATGGACGCGTCGACCGGCGGGATCTGACCGTCCGGGACGTCGACGACCACCGCGTCGGAGAAGACCTCGTCGCTCTCGCTGAGCTTCCCGTCCTGGCAGGTGTCATAGACGATGTCGTAGTCGCCGTCGCCCAGCATGCCGGTCGGGTAGGTCACCGCGATGAGCTCGCCGATGAAGGCCCCGCCGCCGGTGCCGATGATGGTGTTGGGGTACTGACCCGCCGCGTCGTGCAGCGCGTCCCCCATAGCCACCGAGCCGGCCGGCACCAGGTAGACGTCGGTGGCCGGGTAGAAGAAGTCGTCGACCCCGCCCTCGCCGTCGTAGCTGCAGTGGTCGTCGTAGGTGATCGTGCCGTCGATGTAGAGCGCGGCGTTGGCACCCAGGCTCACGTAGTCGCTTCCCCCGGGCAGCTGCAGGCTGTTGCTCGCCGCCTGGGCCACGGTGGGCACGGCGACGGCGAGGCCCGCAGCCAGGGCAGCGGTGAGCAGCCCGGCGAGCAGGCGTGGTCGTCGTCGCTCGCGTCTGCGTCGGACGGTCTGGCGCGTGAGCCGGGGGTGCCGGCCGGAGAGTGGGGCGAGGCGCATCGGGGTTCTCCCTGCGGTGGTGTCCTGCACGTCGGCGCCGACTCTGTGCGGACACGCTTGGCGAGCACTTGACGACGACTTGCGGCGCCGGTCGTGAGCGCCCGTGGTGGCACCCCCCACGAGATGGTCGCCGCCCCCGCGCGATTCCACGGGGGCGGCGACCATGGGTCCGGTGCTCTAGCGCGAAGGGTCCAGCGTCGTGATCGTTCCGACCGGGGCCGCGGGGTCGAGCGGAGGGACCGGGACAGCGACGACGTCGGGCGCGGGGGCGCCGTGCTCGACCCTGGTGAGCCGGCGGGTGCCGGGGACCAGCAGCGGCGAGGCGCTGGCCAGCAGCAGGACGGCCGCGCACCCGAGCAGCAGGGGGCCGTCGCCGAGCTGGGCGGACAGCGGGCCGGCCAGCGCGCTGCCCACGGGCATGGCGATGAACGAGGTGAGCAGGTCCCAGGAGTCGACCCGGGCCAGGACGGCGTGCGGCACGTGGTCCTGGAGCGAGGTGTCCCACGACACGCCGTAGTAGGACAGGCCGGCGTAGCCGACGGCCGCGCCGCCCATGACCGCGACGAGGTCGCCCGGCCAGACGAACGCCGACGGCCACAGGGCCATCAGCAGCAGCGCGCTCCAGCCGACCAGCAGCAGGTGCCGCGGCCGGTACCGCAGCGCGACCGCCGAGCCGACCACCCCGCCGAGCCCCTCGGCGGCCACGACGAGGCCGGCCGCCCGGGCCCCGCCGAGCTGGCTGACGGCCAGGACCGGTGCCAGCACGAGCACGATCCCGTTGGCCACGTGGTAGACGGTCGCGGCCAGCACCCCGGACAGCAGCCAGTCCCGTCGTCGGATCTCGGCCCAGCCCTCCCCCATCTCGCGCAGCATCCCGCGCCGCGGGGCCGTCCGCTCGACCCGCGCCCGGATGAGCAGCACGCCGACGACCGAGGCGAGGTAGCTCGCGGCGTTCACGGCGAACCCGGTGGAGGCGCCGAACGCGGCCACCACGAGGCCGCCGGCGGCCGGCCCGAGCACCCGGGTGCTGGTCTGCAGCAGGCCGAGGGTGGCGTTGGCGGCCTGCCGGCGCTCCACCGGGACCAGCGCCGGCTTGAGCGCGGTCATCGCCGGGGTGAAGAAGGCCCCGGCGCCCGAAGCCAGCGCGGTGAGCGCGCACAGCGGCAGCAGGTGGGTGCCCGGCCGGAGGAACAGCAGGGCGGTCGCCCCGGCGGCGACGAGGCGGACGACGTCGGAGACCACCATGACGGCCACCGGCTGCAGCCGGTCCGCCCACACCCCGCCGAACAGCGTGGCGAGCAGCATCGCCACCACCGAGCACGCCATCACCGTGCCGAGCTGGCCGGGGCCGCCGCCGGACAGCACCACGGCCGTGGCCAGCGCCACGGTCTGGAACCCGTTGCCCAGCCAGGACAGCGCCTGGCCGCTGGCCAGGCAGCGGAAGTCGCGCGGGCCGGGGGCGGCGGTCACCGGTGCACCGTAGTCGGCGCGGCGCCGTCGAGCAGCGCGATATCCGCCCCGCGGGCTCAGCCGATCCCCAGCCGCCTGGCCACGGCCGGCCCGCCGACGTCGCGGACCACCTCCGGTTCACCGCAGACGACCAGCAGGTCGCGAGCCCGGGACAGGCCGACGTAGAGCATCTCCGAGGCTCGAGACCGGTCGCGGAAGCCGTTCACCGCGAGCACCACGGCCGGCCGCTCCAGTCCCTTGAACCCGAGCACGTGCCCGTAGAAAAGGTCCTCGCCCGCCCAGTACGACGTCCAGTAGGAGTCCTGTCCTGCTGCCTGCTGCTCCACCTGCACGGGGTGCCGCCGGCCGGTCGTCAGGAGCGCGACGTGCTCCGGCGCCCACCCCTCCTCCAGCAGCTCCACCGCGACGTCGCTGGCCACCTCGACCGCGTCCTCCGTCGTGCAGGGCAGGAAGCGGACGGGGACACCGTCGCTGCCGCGGTAGCGCATCTGCACCGGCGCCAGAGAGCCGAAGGTCTGCGCGATCTGCACGGTGTTGCGCAGGTTCTCGTCCAGCGCGACCGGCACCAGCTCCACGGGTGGCCGCCCCTGCCGGGCGAACACCCGCTGGCCCTCGTCGGCGAACACGGTGAGCCGTCCGTGCTCGGGGTCCTTGAGCGCGGCGAGCAGGGCGGGCCACCAGGCGTCGGCGAAGTCCTGGGCCTCGTCCACCACGAAGGCGTCGAACCGTTCGCCTGCCGGCCGCTGGACGGCCAGCCTCGCCATGGTCTCCGGCAGCGAGCGCTCCCAGTAGTCGCTGTCGTCGTCCGGTCCCGGCGGTACCTCGAGCCACTGGTCGCCCAGCCCGTGGAAGGTACCGACGTAGGCCGGCCGCTCACGTGCCTTGAGCTGCTGCACCCGCCGTTGGAGATAGGTGGCCAGTCCGCGGCTGTAGCAGACCAGGGCGACCCGCTCGCCGGCCGCGGTGAGCCGCCGGGCCTGCTCGACGGCGAGCCAGGTCTTGCCCGACCCCGCGCCGCCGCGGATCTCCACCCGCGGAGCCAGCCGGACGTAGTCCAGGACCTTGCCCTGCGCAGCGGTGAGCAGGTCGCAGCTGTGCTCGTGCTCGCTCACGGCCGCGACCAGGTCCACCTGCGGGAGCATCCGCCCGGCCAGGCAGTCGACGAGGTCCTCGATCTGCTCGGTCGTCGGCGGCTCGGGCTGGTCCTGTGCGTGGCGCAGGGCGTCCCAGATGCGACCGGCGGCGTCGCCGAGGTCGTCGGCGTCGATCACCATCCACCGCGGGCACTCCGGCGCGGCGAAGTCGGCGGGCACGCGGGTGAACGGGAAGGCGACCAGGTGGGCCATGCGCGGCCAACCGTGCGGCCAACGCGGGTGCTTGTCCAGGAAGCCGCGCAGCAGGTACTTGAACCTGCGTGCCTGCTCCACCGGGTCGGTGCGCCGGATGATCCCGCCGGCGGTCACGGTCCACTGCCCGTCGGCGAGCCCGACCTGCCCGCCCTTCACCTCGACCACCGCGACACCGACCCCCGGCATCGCGACCACGACGTCGGCTTCCCGGTCCTGCTTCCGGTCAGAGAGGCGCAGCCCTGGGAACACGACCGCGTCGGCCGGCAGCTGCTCGATCAGCCGGGCCAGCAGCAGCCTCTCGGACTCGGTCTGCGGCTGCGCGTCGACCGGAAGAACTCTCGCCCCCACTCCGCCATGCTGCCGCACCCAGGGCCACCGGCTCGCCGGACGCGCCACCGGCCGCCCCGGCGGCGGGACGAGCCCGCTCGTTCCGACCTTCCAGCGGTGCGACCGGCCCGATCCCTACGGCCGCAGGTGCCAGCCGTCGCGGTAGGCGGCCTCGGCCTGCGCCGTGGTGAGCACACCGGTGGCGACGAGGCGGTCGAGCACGTGCCGCTGCCGCTGTCGCGCCAGCTCCCGGTGGGCGTAGGGGTCGTAGGCCGAGGGAGCCTGCACCAGGCCGGCCAGCAGCGAGGCCTGGGCCCAGCTCAGCTGCGAAGGGGCGAGCCCGAAGTAGCCGTGGGCTGCAGCGGGCAGGCCGTAGAAGCCATGGCCGAAGTAGACGACCGAGAGGTACATCTCGAGGATCTGCGGCTTGCGGTAGGTGTGGTCGAGCTTGAGCGCCAGCTCGGCCTGCTCCGCCTTCGCGACCAGGCCGTCCGTGCCGGGGGTGTACAGGTTCTTGGCCAGCTGCTGGTCCAGCGTGGCGCCGCCGGGGTCGCTCGCGCCCTGCAGGAAGCCGAAGCCCGCGCGCAGGACGCCCAGCGGGTCCAGGCCGTGGTGGCTGAGGAACCGCGAGTCCTCGGTGGCGACCACGGCCTGCCCCACCCGGTCCGGTCGCGGCAGCGCTGCGGGGTCCCGGGCCCCGTGGGCGGCGAGGACGTCACGCACGCGGGACTCGGCGTCGGAGACCGGCGGGGTCAGCGGCCAGGCGACCGCGGCGACCAGGCCGACGAGCACCGCGAGCCCGAGCACGAGACCGACCAGCCGCCGCAGCAGCCGAACCAGGCGGTGGCTGCGGGGGCCTCCCGGCTCCTGCAGCGGCGATGGCGTCCGGACATGGTCGGGCACGGCGTCGGCGGCGGTCATGGGAGCGGTCTCCCGCCCGGACCTGAACCCCACCTGAACCCGACTGTGCGTACCGACGGACGGGTGAGCCGACCGGGGCCGAGGTCAGGCCACCGACTCCCTCGACCGCTCACCCGACCCGGGAGCACCGAGCACGTCGGCGGAGCCGGCCAGGAGCGGGGTGACGCTCTCCGCGGGCCCGGGCCGGGCGAGCAGGAAGCCCTGCAGCAGGTCGCAGCCGGCCTCGCGCACCACGGCCAGCTGCTCCGGGGTCTCGATGCCCTCGGCCACCGTGAGCAGGCCGAGCGTGTGGGCCAGCTCGGCGACCGCGCGCAGCACCACCCGGTCGCGCGGGTCGCGGTCGGCGTTCACGACGAACTGCCGGTCGATCTTGAGGAAGTGCACGGGGAAGCGGGCGATCCGGGCCAGGCTGGAGTGGCCGGTGCCGAAGTCGTCGACGGCGATCTGCAGGCCCAGCTCGGCCACCTGCGCGAGGGTGTCCAGGGCGGAGGGGCGGGTGGCGACCGTCTCGGTCACCTCCACGACGAGGGTGTCGGCATCGAGCCGGTAACGGGACATCGTCTCCTGCAGCCGGTGCACGAGCTCGCCGCCCACCAGGCAGCGGCCGCTCACGTTCACCCCGACGGCCGGTGCGCTCGCGCCGAGCGCCGAGCGCCACTGGGCCGCCTGCGCGGCCGCGGCCTCGAGCACCTGCCAGGTCAGGCCGACCACCAGGCCGGTCTCCTCGGCCAGCGGCACGAACTCGCCCGGCCACACCAGCCCCCGCTCGGGGTGCTGCCAGCGGACCAGCGCCTCCACCCCGACGACGGCTCCGGTCCGCGGCTGCACGAGCGGCTGGTAGTGGTTCACCAGCTGACCGCCGCGCGAGTCGCCCTCGACGGCCAGGCGCAGCAGGTGCTCGTCGGTGAGGCGTCGCCGGGCGCGGGTGTGCAGGCCGGCGTGGAACGGCGCGCTGCGGGCGCCGTCACGGGCGGCGGCCCGCATGGCGACGTGGGCCTGGTCGAACAGCTCCTCCGCACCGGCCCGGCCGACCCGGCCGGCGTGGTCGGCCTGGCCCG
>JBQCIO010000250.1:0-19317 GCA_051953655.1 Motilibacteraceae bacterium | reverse complement strand
GCGCCGCGCCGGCGGCGCGCCCTGCCCCCCCCCCCGCGCCGCTGCCGCGGGCCTGGGTGCACCCCAGCCCCCCCCCTCCCCGGCCGCGGGCGGCGCGCGCCGACGAGCCCGGACCGGACTCCGGCGCGGCCGAGCCGCCGGCGAACCCGCGCGTCGTGGCGCTGCCCGCCGCTCGCACGGCTGCTGCCGCCGGCGACCGCGGCGCGCCGCGCGGGGTCCGGCGCCCGCGCACCTCCCGGGCCTACGCTCCGGGCATGACCGGCCGGTCCGACGCCGCGGACACCCCCGAGACGTTCCGCGCCGCGCTGGCCAGCCTGCGCGCGGCGACCGTGCGTCCCGAGGTGGTGCTCACCGAGGCCCCGGCCCCCCAGCGGCTGGCCCCCTACGCCGTCGCCCTCACCGCCGACGTCCTCGTCGAGGACGAGGAGGTGGCCACCGGGCGGCTGGTCGTGCTGCACGACCCGGCCGGGCACGAGGCCTGGGCCGGCACCTTCCGGGTGGTCACCTTCGTCCGGGCCGACGTCGAGCCCGAGCTGGCCGCGGACCCGGTGCTCGCCGAGGTCGGGTGGTCCTGGCTGGAGGAGGCGCTCGCCGCCCGCGGGCTGGTGGCCGGCGCCCTCAGCGGAACCGTCACCCGGGTGACCTCGGAGGGCTTCGGCGGCATGGCGGAGAAGGCGCCGACCACCGAGCTCGAGGTCCGCGCCTCCTGGACGCCCCAGGGCCCCGACGTCGGCCCGCACCTGCTCGCCTGGTCGGACCTGCTGTGCACCGCGGCCGGGCTGCCCCCGGTCCCGCCCGGGGTCACCCCCATCCCCTCCCGCCGGGGCCCCCGGGGGCGCTGAGCCCCGCAGGCACCGCCCCCGCGACCCGTTGTCGCAGCTCGCACCACCCGCCGGCTACAGGACCTCCCGGTCCCGGCCGATGCTCACCTGGACGGCGCACACGAGGTGCGTCGCGCGGGGAGACCCGCGATCCGACGTCCCGGGGACACCCGCGGGCCAGGTGTGGAGGTGGGCGTGTCCGCCGTCGTGGAGCGCACGGGACATCCCGGCACCGACACCGTCCGCGGCACCCGGTTCCGTGCCCTGGTGGTCGGACCGTCCGAGGCGCGGCCGGAAGCGGTCGCGCGGCTGGTTCGGCTGGGCGCCACCGACGTGGCCGAGGCCGGCAGCGCCGCCGAGGCCCGGGTGCGGGCCCGCGCCGGCGGTCCGCGCGAGCTGCTCGTGGTGGCCGGGCCGGTGCCCGACGCCTCGATGGCCACCGTGGTGGCGGACCTGCGCGCGGCCGGCCTGGCACGCGCCGTGGTGCACACCCCGCTGGAGGACCCCTACGCCGTCCGCACCGCCCTGGCCGCCGGCGTGCGTGCCCTCGTGGTCACCCGCTCGGAGGCCACCCGCGGCCCCGCGCCGCTGTCGGCCCGACTCCGCGCGGGGACCGACGCGCTCAGCGGGCGGGAGGTGGAGGTCCTCGGTCTGGTGGCCGACGGTCGGTCGAACCGGGACATCGGCGCCGAGCTGGGCCTGTCCGCGCTCACCGTGAAGAGCCACCTGGCGCGCATCTCGCGCAAGCTGGGCACCGGCGACCGGGCCGAGATGGTCGCCCTCGCGCTGCGTGCCGGCGTCATCAGCTGACCCGATCGGGTCCGATCCGACCGGACCTGCCCCCGCCCGACCCCACCGACCCACTCGCCCCACCCGCCCCAGGCTGGTGCGATCTTCCGGGCGTGCCCTCCCCAGCCCGAGAGCGGGCACGTCGTACCGTGGGGCTGTGACCCGCGCCGCCGCCGACCCCCTCGACCAGGGGCACGGGCAGGCCGCCGCACCCTCCGAGAGTGCACCCTCCGACAGTGCGACCACCGACAGTGCACCCTCCGACGGGGCGACCACCGACGGGGCGACCACCGAGGTCGACGTCCGCCAGGAGCCGCCGGAGCGGGAGCCGGTCCCGCTGCTCGAGCCGCGCGAGGGCGTCCCCGAGCCGGTCGACACCCCCGAGGCCCTGGCCGAGGTCGTCGCCGCCTTCGCCGCCGGCCGCGGGCCGGTGGCCGTCGACGCCGAGCGGGCCTCGGGCTACCGCTACGGCCAGCGCGCCTACCTCGTCCAGCTGCGCCGGGCCGGCGCCGGCACCGCGCTGATCGACCCCATCGCGTGCCCGGACCTGAGCGAGCTCGGCGCGGTGCTGGCCGACGTCGAGTGGGTGCT
The DNA here is from genome assembly GCA_051953655.1 of Motilibacteraceae bacterium. Lineage (GTDB taxonomy): Bacteria > Actinomycetota > Actinomycetes > Motilibacterales > Motilibacteraceae > JBQCHF01. The sequence continues at coordinate 17,116 of JBQCIO010000250.1, read as the reverse complement.
CCACGCGGCCAACCAGGACCTGCCCTGTCTCGCCGAGGTCGGCCTGGTGCCCCGGACGGTCTTCGACACCGAGCTCGCCGGCCGCCTGCTGGGCTACCCCCGGGTCGGCCTGGGCGCCATGGTCGAGACCGTGCTGGGACTCACCCTGGAGAAGGGGCACTCGGCGGCCGACTGGTCCACCCGCCCGCTGCCCGAGCCCTGGCTGCGCTACGCGGCCCTCGACGTCGAGGTGCTGGTCGAGCTGCGCGACGCCCTGGCGGGGCAGCTCGAGACGTCCGGCAAGCTCGGCTGGGCCGAGGAGGAGTTCGCGGCCATCGCCGCCGCACCTCCCGCGGCGCCCCGGGTCGACCCCTGGCGACGGACGTCGGGCATGCACCGGGTGCGCAGCCGCCGGCAGCTCGCCGTCGTGCGTGCCCTGTGGGAGGCCCGGGACCGGATGGCCCGCCGCCGGGACCTGTCCCCCGGCCGGGTCCTGCCCGACAGCGCCATCGTCGAGGCGGCCATGACCGGTCCCCGCACGGTCGAGGACCTGGTCGCGCTCCCGGTGTTCGGGGGGCGCTCCACCCGGCGGCACGCCGGCACCTGGTTCGCCGCGATCCAGGCCGCCCGGGCCCTGCCCGAGACCGCGCTGCCCCCGCAGGCGCTGCCCGCCGAGGGGCCGCCGCCGGCCCGGGCATGGGCCGACCGCGACCCGGCCGCGGCCCAGCGGCTCACCGCCGCCCGCGCCGCCGTGGCCGCCCTCGCCGACGAGCACCGGCTGCCCACCGAGAACCTGCTCACCCCCGACACCGTCCGCCGGCTCGCATGGACCCCGCCCGAGCCGTGCGACGAGCAGGCCGTGGCCGGGTTCCTGCGCGCGCACGGCGCCCGCGGTTGGCAGGTGGACCTCACCGCGCGCCCGCTGGCCGCGGCGCTCGAGCGCGTCGCCCTGCACCAGGCCTGACGGCTCCGGCCCGTCGGGCGGCCGCACCGCGGGGACGACGTCGGTGCGAGCCCGGTCACATCGCGCCGCTTCGACTGGACAGGACAGCGAAGGTTAGGCTTACCTAAACGTCAGGCGGGCATGACACCCGTCGTCGTCCGATCGTCCTGCACCCCAGCTGAGGAGCACGTGCATGTTCGCCAACTTCCTCATCGGCCTGCGTGAAGGTCTCGAGGCCTCGCTCGTCGTGAGCATCCTCGTCGCCTACCTGGTCAAGACCGGGCGCAGCAACCGGCTGCCGGCGGTGTGGACGGGCGTCGCGGTGGCGATCGCGGTGAGCCTGGGCTTCGGCGCGCTGCTCACCTTCACCTCGCGGGCGATGTCCTTCACCGCCCAGGAGGCGTTCGGCGGCATCCTGTCGATCGTCGCCGTCTGCTTCGTCACCTGGATGATCTTCTGGATGCGTCGCACGGCGCGCTTCATGAAGTCCGAGCTGCACGGGCGGATCGACGCGGCGGTCAGCATGGGCACGGCCGCGCTCATCCTCACCTCGTTCCTGGCCGTCGGGCGCGAGGGGCTGGAGACCTCGCTGTTCATCTGGTCGGCGGTGCAGGCGACGTCGGGCTCGGCCCCGCTCGTCGGCGCCACCCTCGGCCTGCTCACCGCGGCCCTGCTCGGCTGGCTGTTCTACCGCGGCGCCGTGCGGATCAACCTGCAGAAGTTCTTCACCTGGACCGGCGCCGGCCTCGTCGTCGTGGCCGGCGGGGTGCTCGCCTACGGCGTGCACGACCTGCAGGAGGCCGGCATCCTCCCCGGCCTGAACGCGCTCGCCTTCGACGTGAGCGCGGCCATCCCGCCGAGCAGCTGGTACGGCACGCTGCTCAAGGGGATCTTCAACTTCTCCCCCGCCACCACCTGGCTGCAGGCCGTCGCCTGGGTCGCCTACGTCGTGCCGGTCATGACGTTCTTCCTCCGTCCGGCGCGCAAGCCCGCCCCCGCGGCCGTCCCGGCGCGGGTGCCCAGCCCGGTGCGCTGACCCGCAGCCCTCCCCTTCTCCTCCCGGCGGCCCGCCCGAACGCGCGCCGTCCCTGCCCGCTCGCCCCCGCTCCCCCACCTCTGGAGACGCCGCATGCGCCCCCGCTCCCTGCTCCTGCTCACCGTCGCCCTCGCCGCCGCCCCCGCGCTCGCCGCCTGCGGCTCCGACAGCGGCGCCGGCACCGGCGCGGGCAGCGGCAGCGTGGCCGTCACCGCCACCGACACCACCTGCGAGCCCGCCAGCACGGCGCTCGCCGCGGGCAAGACGACCTTCGAGGTCACCAACAAGGGCGCCAAGACCACCGAGCTCTACGTCTACGCGGCCTCCGGCGACGCCTTCACCAAGGTCGTCGGCGAGGTGGAGGACGTCGCGCCGGGCACGTCCCGCCAGCTCGGTGCGCAGCTGTCGGCGGGCACCTACGAGCTGGCCTGCAAGCCGGGTCAGTCCGGCGACGGAATCCGCACCAAGATCACCGTCAGCTGACCCCCGCCGGGTCCGCCCGGGCTTCCGCACCCTGGTTACCCGCCAGTGTTACTGGCGAGTAGCATGAGGCGAGCACGCCTTCCACCGGTGAGGAGAGCCCAGTGCCCCGTCAGTCCCGCGACGTCGTCTTCGTCGACGGCGTCCGCACCCCGTTCGGCAAGGCCGGCCCCAAGGGCATGTACGCGGAGACCCGCGCCGACGACCTGGTCATCAAGTGCATCCGCGACCTGCTGCGCCGCAACCCGTCGCTGCCGCCGGAGCGGGTCGACGACGTCGCCATCGCCGCCACCACGCAGATCGGCGACCAGGGGCTGACCATCGGCCGCACCGCGGCGCTGCTGTCCGGCCTGCCGAAGTCGGTACCGGGCTACGCGATCGACCGGATGTGCGCCGGCGCGATGACCGCGGTCACCACCAGCGCGAGCGGCATCGCCTTCGGCGCCTACGACGTCGTCATCGCCGGCGGCGTGGAGCACATGGGTCGCCACCCGATGGGCGAGGGCGTCGACCCGAACCCGCGGATCGTCTCCGAGAAGCTCGTCGACCCCTCGGCCCTGGTCATGGGCAACACCGCCGAGAACCTGCACGACCGGTTCCCGCACCTGACCAAGGAGCGGGCCGACGCCTACGCGGTGGCCAGCCAGGAGAGGCTGGCCAAGGCCGTCGCCAACGGGCAGATCGGCCCCGAGCTCGTGCCCGTCGCCACCCGCAGCGCGGAGAAGGGCTGGGGGCTGGCCACCAAGGACGAGCCGCCGCGCCCGGGCACGACGATGGAGGACCTCGCCGCGCTCAAGACCCCGTTCCGCCCGCACGGCCGGGTCACCGCCGGCAACGCGGCCGGCCTCAACGACGGCGCCACCGCATGCCTGCTCGCCTCAGAGGACACCGCCCGCGAGCTGGGCCTCCCGGTGCGGATGCGCCTGGTCTCGTTCGCCTTCGCCGGCGTCGAGCCGGAGGTCATGGGCGTCGGCCCGGTGCCGGCCACCGAGAAGGCCCTGGCCAAGGCCGGGCTCAGCATCGAGGACATCGGCGCCTTCGAGATCAACGAGGCGTTCGCCGTGCAGGTGCTGGCGTTCCTCGACCACTTCGGCCTCGCCGACGACGACCCGCGGGTCAACCCCTACGGCGGCGCCATCGCCACGGGGCACCCGCTGGCCTCCTCCGGCGTCCGGCTGATGACCCAGCTGGCCCGCCAGTTCGAGGAGCACCCCGAGGTGCGCTACGGCATCACCACCATGTGCATCGGCATCGGCATGGGCGGCACCGTCGTCTGGGAGAACCCGAACTGGACCGGGACCGGCCGGCAGTCCGACGAGACGTCCGACAGCTCGTCGGAGACGGAGTGACCACCATGACGACCACCACCCAGACCACCACCGGCCGGCCGCCCGTCGAGTTCCCCGACGAGGTGGTCACCCAGGCGCACGTGCAGTACGTCGACCTGCCGCTCGGCGCCGGGCGTGCCGCGCTCATCACGCTGGACAACGGCTTCGACCACACCAAGCCGACCACGTTCGGGCCGCAGGGCCTGGCGAACATCGACGCCGCCCTGGACGAGGTGCTCGGGCAGGAGGGTCTCGCGGCTGTCGCGGTCACCGGCAAGCCCTTCATCTTCGCCGTCGGCGCGGACCTGAAGGTCGTCAAGCTCGGGGGCGACCGCGCGGACGCGCTCGAGCTCGGCCGCGCGGGGCACCGGGTGTTCCGCAAGCTCAAGGACGCCTCCGTCCCCACCTTCGCCTTCGTCAACGGCGCGGCGATGGGCGGCGGCCTCGAGATCGCCCTGCACTGCGACTACCGCACCATCTCCTCCTCGGTGCCGGCCGTGGCGCTGCCGGAGTGCTTCCTGGGGCTGGTGCCGGGCTGGGGCGGCACCCAGCTGCTGCCCAACCTGATCGGCGCGGACAAGGCGATCTCGGTCATCATCGAGAACCCCCTGAACCAGAACAGGATGCTCAAGGGGCCGCAGGCCTTCGCCCTCGGCATCGCCGACGCGATGTTCGACGCCGCCGACTACCTGGAGCAGTCGCTGCTGTGGGCCGCGCAGGTCCTCACCGGCAAGGTTTCGGTGGAGCGCCCCGAGGTCGACCGCGGGGAGGCCTGGGACGCCGCCGTCGCCCGCGGCCGCGCCCTGGCCGAGGCCAAGACCCGCGGCTTCGCCCCGGCGCCCTACCGCGCGCTGGCGCTGGTCGAGCTGGCCAAGTCCGCCGACTTCACCACCGGCACCGCCGCCGAGGACGAGGCGCTGGCCGACCTCGCGTTCGGCGACGAGCTGCGCGCCGGCCTCTACGCCTTCGACCTGGTGCAGAAGCGGGCCAAGCGGCCCGCCGGCGCCCCGGACAGGTCCCTGGCCCGGCCGGTCACCAAGGTCGGCGTCGTCGGAGCCGGGCTCATGGCGAGCCAGCTCGCGCTGCTGTTCGCCCAGCGGCTCGAGGTCCCGGTGGTCATGACCGACCTGGACCAGGCGCGGGTGGACAAGGGCATCGCCTACGTGCACGGCGAGATCGACAAGCTGCTCCAGAAGAAGCGGCTCTCCCCGGACCGGGCCAACCGGCTCAGGGCGCTCGTCACCGGCTCGACCAGCAAGGACGGCTTCGCCGACGCCGACTGGGTCATCGAGGCAGTGTTCGAGGAGATGTCGGTCAAGCAGAAGGTGTTCGCCGAGGTCGAGTCGATCGTCTCGCCCGAGTGCGTCCTGGCCACCAACACCTCCTCGCTCTCGGTCACCGAGATGGCGTCGGGGCTGGACCACCCCGAGCGCGTCGTGGGGTTCCACTTCTTCAACCCGGTGGCGGTGCTCCCGCTGCTCGAGGTCGTGCGGGGCGAGAAGACCGACGACGCCGCGCTGGCCACGGCCTTCGCCGTCGGCAAGAAGCTGAAGAAGTCCTGCGTGCTGGTCAAGGACGCCCCGGCGTTCGTGTTCAACCGGCTCGTCACCCGCGCCCTGGGCGAGGTCATCGCCGCCGTCGACGCCGGCACGCCGTTCGAGGTCGCCGACGCCGCCGTCGACGCCCTCGGCATGCCGATGCGCCCGTTCGTGCTCCTGCAGCTGGTCGGACCGGCCGTCGCGCTGCACACCGCGGAGACCCTGCACGGCGCCTTCGGCGACCGGTTCCCGTTCTCGCAGGGGTTCGTCGACCTCGTCGCGGCGGGCAAGCAGGCGGTCTACACGTGGTCGGCGGCGGGCGAGGCGCAGGTCGACCCCGAGGTGGCCGCGCTGTGGCCGCAGGGCGACTCCCCGCTGACCGCGGAGCAGGTGCTCGAGCGGGCCGCCGGCGCGCTGGCCGAGGAGATCCGGCTCATGCTCGACGAGGGCGTGGTGGCCGCGCCCGAGGACATCGACCTGTGCCTGATCCTGGGCGGCGGGTTCGCGTTCTGGAACGGCGGCATCACGCCGTACCTGGACCGCACCGGCGTCTCGGAGAAGGTCAACGGCCGTCGCTTCCTGGCCCCCGGGGTCGCCAGCCTGCCCGGCTGAGCCACGGCCCGTCCGGCGCCCTCCGTCGTCCGTCCCGGCGTCGGACTGCTCACCGAACGCGCACGGCGCATCACCCGAACGCCCGCACATTCACCGGTTCGCACCCGTTGCCGCGGGCTAGCACCTGGGTACCGTCGGACCGTGACGGACGTGCCCGGGCAGCTGCCCGCCGCCGCGCTGCGGCGCACGGCGCTGGCCTGCGCGGTGCTGCACGACGTCGACCTCGAGCCCTACGGCGAGGGGGTCGTGCTGCGCGGCGGGCCGCCGCTGGAGATCCCCTGGGAGAGCCTGGCCCGGGCCGTGGGCGACAGCGAGCCGGAGTCGCCCACCGCGCGCCGGCGGGTGCTGGACCGGCTGCGGGTGGCCCGGGCGCTGGCCGACCTCACGCCGGACGAGCTGGCGCTGCGGGTGCGGCCGGTGGGGCTGCCGGCCGCGCACGCCCTGCACCCGGGTCGCGGCTGGGTGCGGCGCACCGTGCTGGGCGGCGTGCTCGACCTCGGCCTCGGGCTGGTCGACATCGGCCCGGACCCCGACGCGGTCGTGGTCGTCCCGCCGGACGCGGACCCCGCCGACGGCATCGCCGGCTGGTGGTACGCCGCCGAGGAGCACCTCGAGCGGGTCGGCGGCGTGACCGCGAGCCGGCTGGCCGCCCAGCCCAAGGACGGGCTGCGCCCGGTCGGGGACTGCGACGCGGTCACCCTGCTCGGGTCGGCCACGTTCCGCGCCGGGGTCTGCGGCCAGGACCCGACCGGCATGCGGGCCGTCGCCGTGCCGATGCGTACCCGCGGCTGGCTGGACCTCTCCCGGATCGACCCCGCGTTCGTGCTCGCCGCGGCCGCGGCCACCGAGCCGGAGGAGCGCGGGTTCGACCGCCCGCTGCTGCTCACCGCCGAGGAGGTCGTCCTCGCACCGACCGGCGGCCGGCCGGCCGAGATCGTGCTGCGCGATCCCGCACCCGTCACCGGGGCGCTGCGCGACGTGCGCTGGCGCTGAGCCGCGGCCGGCGTCGCGAGGCGGTCGGCCCGCTCACCGCGACAGCTCCCTGCTCACCGCGCCAGATCTGACGCGGTAGGCATGGAAGGATCACGCTCGCGTGATCGTTCGGGCCGGGGCCCGGGGGGGGTGTACCGGGGCTACGGCTCCACGGACTGGTCGCCGATACGGGCGTCGAGGACCTGGTCCAGACGGGCCACCGCCTCGACCACGGCGCGGCTGACGGCCTGGGCGGTGAGGCCGAGCTCCTCGCGGACCTCGGCCACGCTCATGTGGTCCAGGAACTGCTGCGGCACCCCGAAGGTGCGCAGCGGCGTCGGCACCCCGGCGTCGTGCAGCGCCTGGCCGAGCACCGAGCCCACTCCCCCGGTGCGGCTGCCGTCCTCGACCACCACGACGAGCCGGTGCCGGGCGGCCTGGGTGACCAGCGACGGGTCCAGCGGCTTGACCCAGCGCGGGTCGACCACGGTGACGCCGATGCCCTGAGCCACCAGCCGGTCGGCGACGTCGAGGCAGGTCCGGGCCATCGCGCCCACCGCCACGATGAGGACGTCCTCCTCGCCCTCGCGGCGCAGCGTGTCCATCCCGCCGATCCGCCCGACCGCAGGGACGTCCTCGCCCACCGGCCCCTTGGGGAAGCGGACCACGGTGGGGGCGTCGTCGACGGCGAGGGCCTCGCGCAGCTCGGCGCGCAGGGTGGCGCCGTCGCGCGGGGCGGCGATGCGCAGCCCGGGGACGACCTGCAGCACGGCGAGGTCCCAGACCCCGTTGTGCGAGGCGCCGTCCTCGCCGGTGATGCCGGCGCGGTCCAGCACGAAGGTGACCCCGCACCGGTGCAGCGCGACGTCCATGAGAACCTGGTCGAAGGCGCGGTTGAGGAAGGTGGCGTAGACGGCGACCACCGGGTGCAGGCCGCCCATGGCCAGGCCGGCGGCGGACGTGGCCGCGTGCTGCTCGGCGATGCCGACGTCGAAGACGCGGTCCGGGTAGGCGGCCTGCAGCTTGTGCAGCCCCACCGGGATGCACATGGCGGCGGTGACCCCGACGACGTCGGGGCGCTCCTGCGCCACCGCGACCATCTCGTCGGCGAACACGCTGGTCCAGTCCGGTCCGGCGGCCTTGAGCGGCTGGCCGGTCTCCGGGTCGATCACGCGCACGGCGTGGAAGCGGTCGGCCTCGTCGGACTCGGCCGGGGCGTAGCCCTGCCCCTTGGTGGTGATGGCGTGCACGATGACCGGCCGGCCGTACTGCTTGGCCCGGCGCAGCGCGTGCTCGAGCGCCTCGACGTCGTGGCCGTCCACCGGGCCGACGTACTTGAGGCCGAGGTCCTCGAACATCCCCTGCGGGGCGACGATGTCCTTCAGGCCCTTCTTCATCCCGTGCAGGGTCTCGTAGAGGGGCACGCCGACCACCGGGGTGCGCCCGAGGACGCCCTTGCCCCACTCGAGGAACCGCTCGTAGCCGCCGGTGGTCCGCAGCGTGGCGAGGTGGTTGGCCAGGCCGCCGACGGTCTTGGCGTAGGAGCGCTCGTTGTCGTTGACGACGATGACGACGGGGCGGTCCGGCGCCGCCGCGATGTTGTTCAGCGCCTCCCAGGCCATGCCGCCGGTGAGCCCGCCGTCGCCGATGACCGCCACCACGCGCTGGTCGGTGCCGCGCAGCTGGAAGGCCTTGGCCAGCCCGTCGGCGTAGGACAGCGCGGTGCTGGCGTGCGAGTTCTCGATGGTGTCGTGCTCGGACTCGGCGCGCGAGGGGTAGCCGGACAGGCCGCCCTTCTTGCGCAGCCGGGAGAAGTCCTGGCGGCCGGTGAGCAGCTTGTGAACGTAGGCCTGGTGGCCGGTGTCGAACAGGATGCGGTCGTGCGGGCTGTGGAACACCCGGTGCAGCGCCAAGGTGAGCTCGACCGCACCGAGGTTGGGGCCGAGGTGGCCGCCGGTGCGCGCCACGCTGGTGACCAGGAAGGTGCGGATCTCGGCGGCCAGCGCCTCGAGCTGCGCCCGGTCCAGGCCCCGCAGGTCCTCCGGTCCGGCGATCCTCTCGAGCAGGCCCACCCGCTCCTCCTGTCGACCTCGACCGGCACCGACCGCCACGAACCGGACGACGGTGACGCCCTCACCCGCGGCGACGGCGCTGGTTCAGTCTAGGTGCGCGCCTGCGCCGGGGCCTCCCGACGCGATCACTCCGTCGAGCGGGCCGGCCGCGGCCGGCAGCTCAGCCGATGCGGGCCCACCAGATGTCGACCGGGTCGGCCAGCAGCGGCTCGAAGGCGAGCTCGGCGGCGCCGAGCATGCTGGAGTCGCCGCCGAGGCCCGGCCGGACCACCCGGACCTGCTGGCGCGCCGGGCTCATGGCGTGCCGCTCGATGGTGGCGCGGACCACTCCCTCGGCCAGGGTGAACACGTGGGACTGCGGCCCACCCATGATCACGACTTCGGGGTTGAACACGTTGATCAGGGAGGCGATGCCGCGGCCGAGCCAGGTCGCGACCCGGTCCACCGCGGCCTGAGCCTGCGCGTCGCCGGCGCGGGCGCGCTCCAGGACGCGGCGCACGGCAGGACGCCCGCCGCCGGTCGGCTCCCCTGCCTCCCGCAGCAGCGCCTCCTCCCCGGCCTCGGTCTCCAGGCACCCCGTGCTGCCGCAGCGGCAGCGGTGCCCGGCCGGGTTGACCAGCATGTGGCCGATCTCGCCGGCGTAGCCGCCGGCGCCCTGCAGGGTGCGGCCGTCGACGATGAGCCCGCCGCCGACGCCGACCTCGCCGGCGATGTAGATCATGTTGTCGCAGCCGCGGCCCGCGCCGCGCACGTTCTCGGCCAGCGCGCCGAGGTCGCCGTCGTTGCCGACCCGCACGGGCACGGCGAACCCGAGCCGCTCCCCCACCAGGGCCGCCACCGGCACCCCGAACCACTCGAGGTTGGGGGCCTGCTCCACGAACCCGTCGGAGCGGCGCACCGTGCCGGGCACCCCGATGCCGATGCCGACCAGGCGGCCGTCGGGCACCTGCCCGGCGAGCTTGCGCAGCTCGCTGGCCAGGCGCCCGACGACCAGGGCCGGCTTGGACCCGACGCCGGTGAGCCGGTACTCCTTGCGGGCCAGGATGCTCCCGCCGAGCCCGACCGCGGCCGCGGAGACGCCGTCGACGCCGATGTTGGCCGCCAGCACGTAGGCGGCGTCGGCGCGCGGGACGACCACGTGGCTGGGCCGTCCCGCGCCGAACCGGGTCTCCGGGATCTGCTCGGTGACCAGGCCGGCGTCGCCGAGCTCGCTGACCAGGGCCTTGATGGTGCTGCGGTTGAGCCCCATCAGGCTGGTCAGCTCGGCCCGGGACAGGTCGCCGGAGACGTGGACGTGACGCAGCAGCGTGCTGACGTTGTGCCGGCGCACCTCGTCCTGCGTCGTGGCCGCGCTCCGGCGCTCCATGTCGTCCTCTTCCTTCTCGCTGCGGTGGGAGCCGGGCCGCTAGCGGCCCGAGACCGCGGCCCGCTTGCGCGAGAGGGCGTCGACGCTCGCCGCGACGAGCAGGACGATGCCAGTGACCATGAAGTTGTACGACGAGCTCAGGCCCATCAGGCCCAGGCCGTTGGGGATCATCATGATCACCAGGCCGCCGAGCACCGCGTCGCGCGCCTTGCCGCGACCGCCGAACAGCGACGTGCCGCCGACGACCGCCGCGCCCACGGCGTAGAGCAGCTGGTTGCCGCCGCCGGCGTCGGACGGGACGCCGCCGAGCTTGCTCGCCGCGACCACGCCGCCGATGGCCGCCATGGCCGAGCCGATCGCGAACACGGCCACCCGGATCCTGGGCACCTCGATGCCGGCCCGGCGGGCTGCCTCGGCGTTGCCGCCGACCGCGTAGACGTAACGGCCGAACCGCGTGCGGTTGAGGATCAAGGTCCAGAACACCATCAGCACGAGGATGATCGGGACGACGTAGGGCATGCCCTTGATCGGGAAGTTCGGGTTGAGCCCGCGGTTCTGGTTGAGGAACCACACGCACAGCGCCCCGACGACCGTGAGCGCCCCACCGCGGACCAGCACCAGCGACAGCGGCTCGGCGGACAGACCCTCGCTGCGGCGCCGGGTCGAGCGGAACAGCGTGTAGCCGACGTAGCCGACGATCGCGATGAGGAAGATGATCCAGCCCCACAGCGGCGGGACGTTCTTGTTGGCCAGGGCGTTGATCAGCCCGAAGTTGCGCACCGCGATGGCGTTGCCCTCGCCCTCGAGCTGGAGCAGGACTCCCTGCCAGGCGAGGAACAGCGCGAGGGTCACGACGAACGAGGGGATCCCGACCCGGGCCACCAGGGCGCCGGTGAGGGTGCCGATCCCGACGCCGATGCAGATCGCGAGCAGGATCGCGAGGACCTGCACGTGCGACAGGGGCGTGACGAGGAGCACGAGGCCGACCGCGGTGAACCCGGCGGCGTACCAGAGCTTGGCCAGGGCGGCCACGGCCAGCGCCACCGCCATGAGCACGACGAAGGCCAGCCAGGTGCCGGTGCCGGTCGAGCCGTGGAACCCGCCGTCGTGGTTGAGCGCCAGCGCCATCACGCCGGCGCACACGCCCGAGGCGGTGCCGGCCGCCAGGTCGATCTCGCCGAGCAGGAGCACGAACACGAGCCCCATCGCGATGAGGATCGTGGCGGCGGCCTGGGCCGGGAGGTTGGCCAGGTTGCCGACGGTGAAGAACTTGCCGTTGGTGGTGTTGCTGAAGATCAGCACGAGCACGATGAGGCCGGCGATGGCGGGCAGGGCGCCGACGTCGCCGCCGCGCACCCGCTGCCAGTAGTCGCGGGCCGCCTCGGACAGGCTGGTGGGACCGGCGTCGCGGGCGAAGTCGGTCTGGGCGGTGGAGACACTGCCGACGCCGGTCGGTGCCTGCGGGGCGGGCGAGGCCTTGTCGGTGGCGGTCGAGGGGCCGTCGGCGGGGCTGCTGCCGGTGGTCTGCTGGGTCATGGCGCCGTTCCTCACGCGCTCGCGTTGGCAGTGGCGGGAGCGAGCCCGATGTCACCGCTGCGTCCGGCGGTGATGAGCTCGACGACCTGGGAGTGCGTGACGTCCTTGGCCTTGACCTCGGCGGCCAGCCGGCCGAGGTACAGCGCCGCGATGCGGTCGGAGACCTCGAGGACGTCGTTCATGTTGTGGCTGATGAGCACGACGCCCAGACCCTGGTCGGCGAGGCGGCGCACCAGGTCCAGCACCTGACGGGTCTGGGCGACGCCGAGGGCGGCGGTCGGCTCGTCGAGGAGGACGACCTTGCTGTTCCACAGCACGGACTTCGCGATCGCGACCGTCTGTCGCTGGCCGCCGGACAGGGACGACACGGTCTGGCGCACGGACTTCACCGTGCGCACCGACAGGCTCGCGAGGACGTCACGGGCCTGGCGCTCCATCGCGGCCTCGTCGAGCACGCCGCCCTTGATCGGCTCACGACCCAGGAACATGTTCTGGACGATGTCGAGGTTGTCGCACAGGGCGAGGTCCTGGTAGACGATCTCGATGCCGAGGTGGGCGGCGTCGCGGGGGCCGTGGACGGTGACGCGCTGCCCGTTGAAGCTCACCTCGCCGCTGTCGATCGGGTAGATGCCACCGATGCACTTGACCAGCGTCGACTTGCCGGCGCCGTTGTCGCCCACGAGCGCGGTGACCTCGCCCGGGTAGACGCTGAAGTCGACGTCGTGCAGGACGTGCACGGCGCCGAAGCTCTTGTTGATCCCCCGCAGTTCCAGGATCGGCGTGTCCGCCACTGCTACCTCGCTCTCGCTGCCGCGCGCGTCGGCCGGCTACGACCGGCGGCCCGGCACGGCTGGTGGCTGGGTCGTGCTCTGGCTCGTGATCTCAGGTGCTGCTCACGAAAGGTGGCCCCGGGAGGCCACGGGCGGGGTGCGGCCCGCCCGTGGCTCCCGGGGCTGCTGGGGGTGTTACTGGATGCCCGCGTCGGCGCACGCCTTGGCGTAGTTCGCCGTGCAGACGTCGGCCTTGCTGACGAACCCGTCCGCGATGACGTCCTTCACGTTGTCCTTGAAGATCGCCTCGGGGGTCAGCAGCACCGACGGGACGTCCCGGTTGCCCTGGGTGTCCTTGGTGGTGCCGTTGGTCTCGGCCTGCTCGCCCTTGATCAGCGCGATGGCCAGCTTCGAGGCGCCGTCGGCCTCCTTCTTGATCGCCTTGTAGACCGTCATGCACTGGTCGCCGGCGAGGATGTTCTGCAGGCCCTGCACGGTGGCGTCCTGACCGGTGACCGGCACCTTGAGGCCCTGGGACTTGAGCACCGTGATGGCCGCGTTGCCGAGACCGTCGTTGGCGGCGAGCACGCCGTCGACCTTGCCACCGGCCTTGGTCAGCAGCTGCTGGAAGATCGTGCCGGCCTGGGCGTTGTCCCAGTTCGGGACGCTCTGGTCGCCGGCCTTCTTCAGGCCACCGGACTTGTACAGCGGGTCCAGGACCGAGTCGTAGCCGTTCTTGAACAGGGTCGCGTTGTTGTCGGTCGGCGAGCCGTTGAGCTCGATGATCGACGCGCCGCTCTTGGCCTTGTCGCCCAGGCACTGGACCAGGCCCTGGCCCTGCAGCTCGCCCACCTTCGTGTTGTCGAAGGAGACGTAGTAGTCGGCGCTGCCGCCGAGGGTGAGGCGGTCGTAGTCGATGGTCTTGATGCCGTTCTGAGCGGCCTTGCCCTCGATCGCCGCGCCGGACGCGCTGTCCAGGTTGGTGATGATGAGGACCTTCACGCCCTCCTGGATCATGCCGTCGGCGATGGTCGCCATCTTGTTCTTGTCGCCCAGGGCGTTCTGGATGTCGGCCTTGATGCCGGCGTCGTCGAACGCCTTCTGCAGCAGCGGCTTGTCGGCGGTCTCCCACCGGGCCGAGGACTGCGTGTCGGGGAGGATGACGCCGACCTGCACGCCACCGGAGGCGCCGCCGCCGGAGGAGGCGGACGCGGACGAGGAGGCGCTGCTGCTGCTGCCGCTGCCGGCGTTGGTGGTGCCACCGGAACTGCTCGACCCACAGGCCGACAGGGCGAGCGCACCGACCGCTCCCACTGCCGCCAGCTTGAGGGCGGACTTGCTCATACGCGGGGACCCCTTCTGGTTCGGCCGGCTCACCCGTCACCGCGACGGCCCGGCCCAGCGTCCCGGAGCCCCTGCACGGGGCGCCGGAATGTTGTGGCCGCGAACATAAGCCCCCGGACTTTGTTGCGCCAACGTTTCCCTCAAGGTCTTTACCGTTTCGTGTCCTGACGCCTCGCCGCCTGCGCCTGGACACGTCCTCGACGCCGATGGACAACCGGATGGCCACCGAGCCGTCACCCGCTCTCCCGTCCCGGGCGTCACCCGCCCGGGGGCAGGGCTGGGGCAGGATGCGCCCCATGCCTGGAGCCCGCGCACCCCTCGCCGGTGGAACCCTCGTGGCCGGGGTGGACACCTCGACCCAGTCCACCAAGGTCCTCGTCGTCGACGCCGCCACCGGCCAGGTCGTGCGCGAGGGGCGGGCGCTGCACCCGGACGGGAGCGAGGTGGCGCCGTCGGTCTGGTGGGACGCGCTGCGCACCGCCACCGGGGGGCTCGACGAGGGCCTGCTGGAGGGCGTGGCGGCGATCGGCGTCGCCGGGCAGCAGCACGGGATGGTGCTGCTCGACGACGACCTCGAGGTGGTGCGGCCGGCGCTGCTGTGGAACGACACCCGCTCGGCGCCCGACGCCCGGGAGCTGGTGGAGGAGCTCGGCGCGGGGACGGCCGGCGCAACGGCGTGGGCCGACGCCGTGGGCTCGGTGCCGGTGGCCAGCTTCACCGTGACCAAGCTGCGCTGGGTGGCGCGCGCCGAGCCGGCGTCGAGGGCCCGCGCCCGGGCGGTGGCGCTCCCGCACGACTGGCTGGGCTGGCAGCTGCTGGGAGGGCCGTCCACCGGCACGCTGCCGGCGACCGACCGCGGCGACGCCTCCGGCACCGGCTACTGGTCCCCCGCCTCCGGCGACTACCGGCCGGACCTGCTCCGCCTGGCCGCGGGCCGGGACCTCGAGGTGCCGCGCGTGCTCGGTCCGGCCGCGGTGGCCGGGGAGACGCCGTGGGGAGCGCTGGTGTCGGCCGGCACCGGCGACAACATGGGTGCCGCCCTGGGCCTGGGCATGGGGCCCGGCGACGTCGCGATCTCGCTGGGCACGAGCGGCACCGCGTTCGCCGTCGCGGAGGTCCCGGCCGCCGACCCCAGCGCGGCGGTGGCCGGGTTCGCCGACGCCACCGGGCGGTACCTGCCGCTGGTCTGCACCCTGAACGCGGCGCGGGTCCTCGACACCGCGGCGGCCCTGCTCGGCGTCGACCACGCCGGGCTCGCCCGGCTCGCGCTCGCGGCCGAGCCGGGGGCCGGCGGGCTGGTGCTGCTCCCCTACCTCGACGGCGAGCGGACCCCCGACCTGCCCGACGCGCGCGGCTCGCTGCACGGGCTCACCCGGGACAACCTCACCCCGGCCAACCTGGCCCGGGCCGCCGTCGAGGGCATGCTCTGCGGCCTCGCCGACGGCGTGCAGGCGCTGGCCGCTCAGGGCGTCCGGCCGGGTCGTGCGCTGCTCGTGGGGGGCGCCGCCCGCAACCCGGCCGTGCAGCAGGTCGCGGCGCAGCTGCTCGGGGTTCCGGTGGCCGTGCCGGAGCCGGCCGAGTACGTGGCGCTGGGCGCGGCCCGGCAGGCGGCCTGGGCGCTCACCGGGCAGCTGCCGGCGTGGGAGGTGGCCGTCGAGTCCGACGCCGAGGTGGCCGACGCGGCGGCCGAGGCCGGCGCCCGGGTGCGCGAGCACTACGCGGCGGCGCGGCTCGCCCTGCACGGGGTCTGACGCCGACGGCTCGCCCTGCGGCGTCGGCGGGCGCCGTCAGTCTCGCGCCGAATTCCGGAAGTGTCCGCAGGATGTCGGCGGTTATGCCGCGCTCCGCTTCACGCCGCTCCGGCGACGGTGTACGGTCTCGTCCAATTCGTTGGGTCCCGAAACAAACGCAGCGAGGACCGTCATGAGCAGCAGCTTCACCCCCACCCCTGACGACAAGTTCACCTTCGGCCTCTGGACCGTCGGCTGGCTGGGCCGCGACCCCTTCGGGGACGCCACCCGCGCCCCGCTCGACCCGGTCGAGAGCGTGCACCGGCTGGCCGAGCTCGGTGCCTACGGCGTCACCTTCCACGACGACGACCTGGTGCCGTTCGGCAGCGACGACGCCGAGCGCCGGCGGGTGATCGCCCGGTTCCGCGCCGCCCTGGACGAGACCGGCATGAAGGTGCCGATGGCGACCACGAACCTGTTCACCCACCCGGTGTTCAAGGACGGCGCCTTCACCAGCAACGACCGCGAGGTGCGGCGCTACGCGCTGGCCAAGACCATGCGCAACATCGACCTCGCGGTGGAGCTCGGCGCCACCACCTACGTCGCCTGGGGCGGCCGCGAGGGTGCCGAGAGCGACGCGTCGAAGGATGTGCGGGCGGCCTACGACCGCTTCAAGGAGGCCTTCGACGCGCTCTGCGCCTACGTGCTCGAGCAGGGCTACGACCTGAAGTTCGCCCTGGAGCCCAAGCCGAACGAGCCGCGCGGAGACATCTTCCTGCCCACCGTGGGGCACGCCCTGGCCTTCATCAACAGCCTCGAGCACCCCGAGATGGTCGGCCTGAACCCCGAGGTCGGGCACGAGCAGATGTCCAACCTGAACTTCGTGCACGGCATCGCGCAGGCGCTGTGGGCCGGCAAGCTGTTCCACATCGACCTCAACGGCCAGCACGGGCCCAAGTTCGACCAGGACCTGCGCTTCGGCTCGGCCGACGTCAAGAGCGCGTTCTTCCTGGTCGACCTGCTCGAGTCGGCCGGCTACCAGGGCCCGCGGCACTTCGACTTCAAGCCGCCGCGCACCGAGGACTACGACGGCGTCTGGGTGTCGGCCGCCGCGAACATGCGCACCTACCTGATCCTCAAGGAGAAGGCGGCGGCGTTCCGCGCGGACCCGGAGGTGCAGGAGGCCCTGGCCGCCGCGCAGGTCCCGGACCTGGCGGTGCCCACGCTGGAGGCCGGCGAGTCGCTCACCGCGCTGCGCGACTCCTTCGGCGGCTTCGACGCCGACAAGCTCGGCGAGCGCGGCTGCGGCTTCGAGCGCCTGGACCAGCTCGCCCTCGAGCACCTGCTCGGGGTGCGCGGCTGATCGCCCTCCCGGTTCGCTGACGGGCCGGCACCGCCACGTGGCGGTGC
>JBQCIO010000249.1:0-14339 GCA_051953655.1 Motilibacteraceae bacterium | reverse complement strand
CGCTTCTGGGACGCATACCGGCGGACGCCGATCCGGTGGGTCACCGCTGCGCTCGCGGTGTAGGCCCGCTCGAACGAGCTGGGGTCGAACTCGGGAGGGAACCGATAGACCTTGGCGGCCAACCGGATCCCCCGGAGCAGTAGGTCACGGGGAACGGTGGCCTGGAGCACCCGCGGTGTGCCGGCCAGCTCCGCGGCCCGGGCGCCGACGTGGTGCACCTTGACGTGGTCGCGATGGCCGTAGCCGCCGTTCGCGTCGTAGGTGAGGAGGACGTCGGCCTGCTCCTCGCGCAGTATGGCCGCCAGCCGCTCGGCGGCCTCCTCCGGATCGGCCCGCACGAACCGCACTCGGCCCGGCGGGTCCGGTGGCGTCTCGGGACCGAGTCCGCTGTCCGCATACCCCAGTGTCTCGACGCGAGAGGTGCCGAGCGCCCGCGCGCTGGCCTGCAGCTCCCTCATCCGGACGGAGCCGAGCTTGGTGTCGCCGCTGCCGAGGAACTCCGACGCCGCCTGCCCGAGTCCGCCGTCGGTGGCCACCACGAGGACGACGCGGTGGCCCTCCGCCGCGGCCCGAGCCATCGTGCCGGAGGTCAGCAGCGCCTCGTCGTCGGGGTGGGCGTGGAACGCCACCAGCGTGCCCGGCGGCCCGCTCACGCCATGCCGCCCACCGCGGGCCGTCCGGTGAGGAGACCGGCCTCGGGGCGCCGGGCGGCGGCCAGCGCGTACAGGCGGTCCGCGGCGGCGAGGACGGTCGGCCAGGACACCGGCGGGGGCGTCGCCAGGTTGTGGGCGGCCAGCGGGCGCAGCTGCGAGGGGTCGGCCAGCAGCCGGGCGAGGATCTGCACCAGCTCGCCGTCGTCGGCGGCCAGGAAGCCCTCGACGCCGTCCTTGACGAAGTCGCTCACTCCCCCCGAGCGCAGGGCGAGCACCGGGAGCCCGGCCGAGCGGGCCTCGAGCGCGGCGATCCCGAAGGACTCCAGCCGCGACGGGGCCACGTAGAGCTGCGCCTGGGCGTGCAGCGCCCGGATCCGGGTGCGGTCCAGGGCGCCGCGCAGCTCGACCAGGTCCGTCGCCCCGGCCCGGCGGACGTCGCGCTCGAGCACGGGTCGCAGCGGGCCGTCGCCGACGAGCACCAGCCGCACCGGAGCGCGGCCGGCCAGCTCCCGGGCGCGCAGGACCATGGCCAGCAGCTCACGGGGCCGCTTGCGGTCCACCATGCGCATGACGCTGACGACGGTGACCGGGCCGTCCCCCGTCCGCGGCGCACCTCCTGGGGCGGGCCGCCACCAGGCCGCGTCGATCCCGTTGGGGAGCACCTCCACCGGCGTCCCCGGCGGCAGCACGTCGGCGACCCGCTCTGCCGCCGCCGAGCTCACCGCCGACCACGCCACCGGCCACCGGCCCGCGCCCAGCAGGGTCCCGGCGGAGCGCAGCAGCGGCACCGACCGCTCCCACAGCGAGTGCACGGTGACGGCGGTGGGGATCCCGGACCGGGCCGCCACCCTGGCCGCCGTCCAGGCCAGCGGTGACACGAGCGACGCGTTCGCGTGCACGACGTCGTAGGCACCGGCACGGAGCTCCTCGAGCAGGCGCGAGGCCGGCAGCGGGTGGTAGGGCGGCACGACCCGCGACGGCCAGGAGTCGAGCCTGCGCACGGGAACGTCACCCGGCCCCTCGCCGCCGCCCGGCGCCGCGACCGTGGTGGTGAGCACGTGCACCTCGTCGCCGCGCGCGGCCTGAACCGCCGCGAGGTCGCGGACCTGCAGCTCCAGGCCGCCGAGGCGAGGCAGATAGACGTCGCTGACGTGGGCGATCCGCACGGTTCCTGCCCGTCGCTCTCGAGACTCACGCGGCCCGGAGCCGACGCCGGCCGCCGCCGAGCAGCAGCCAACCGCCGAGCACGGCACCGCCGACCGGGATCTCCAGCGCGAACACGAACGCGCGATAGAGCAGCACCCCGGCCAGCGCCGGGCTGGGAGCGGCCCCCAGGGCCACCAGCACACCGACGGCGCCGGCCTCCACCAGCCCGACGCCACCGGGGGTCAGCCCGACCAGGGTGAGCGCGCGCTCGGCGACGAGCCCGGCCAGGACCACCGGGAGCGGGAGGTCGGCTCCGACCGCGCGCAGCGACAGCCACAGCAGCAGCCCCTGCAGGAGCAGGTAGGCCAGCATGCCGAGGCTCAGCCGCTGCCACCCGCGTCGCACCAGCCCCGCCGTGGTCTCCGCGAACGCCGCCACCCGCTCGCGCAGTCCGAGGCGGCGAGGACGGCCGGCGCGCGCGAGGACCTGCTCGCGCAGCCGCTCGAGCGCCGCGGCGGCACGCACCAGCCAGCGGGCCCGCCCGGCCAGCACCGCGAGCAGGCCGGCGCCCAGCAGTCCGAGCCCGGCCACCCCGAGGAAGAGGCCGGTCCGGCTCACCCGCTCGGGCAGGTGCCCGGTGCCGGCGAGCAGCAGCACGACCGCGAGCGGCAGCGACAGCTTGCTCAGGACGTCCCATGCCTTCGACACCACGGTGAAGCGGACGAAGTCGGCCGGGGTGAACCCCCACGCCCGGATCATCGCGAGGTTCAGGCCCGTCCCCACCGCGCCGCCGAGCGGGAGCACGTTCGACACCGCGCTGCCGGTGAGGTTGAGCGTCAGCGCACGGCGATGGGTCAGCCCGGGGAGCGAGGCCGTCAGGACCAGGGTGTGGGCGACCAGGCCGAGCAGCCAGATCGCGGAGAGCAGGGCCAGCCAGCCCAGCGACAGGCCGCGCAGCAGCCCCAGCACCGACGACCACGAGGGGCCCAGCCGGCGCACGCCCTGCGCGGCGAGCACCACCACGGCACCCGTGAGGACGAGCGCGAGGACGGTCCGGGCGAGCCGGCTCCGAGCAGGGCCCGCTGGAGCGGGCCGAGTCGGGGCCGGCGCGGGCGTCTCACTCATTGCGCGCAGTCTCCTCGGGAACCTGAACCCTCACTGAAGGTCGCCCCGGCGGCCTTCCCGATCGACCGGGCATCCCGATCGCGTCTCCCCTCGGCCGAGCCGTCGCCCCGTGCCGCAGGTCAGGAGCCGAAGCGCCGCTGCACGTCGGCGTACCCGATGGCGCCGTCGAGGAAGCCGAGCGTGCCAACGTCGATCAGCTCCCGGCCGGCGCGCTCCACCAGTCCGAGCACGGCGCGGGCCAGGCCGCCGCCCACACTGACCCGCGTGACGCCGAGCCCGAAGAGCGTGCGTGCGTCGATCAGGTTCGACAGGCCCGCCACCACGTTGAGCGGCGCGGGGACGGCGTCGGCGAGCCGGCGGATCGTCTCCGCGTCCACGACGCCGGGCACGAAGACGCAGTCGGCACCGGCCCGCTCGTAGCGCTCGGCCCGCTCGACGGTCTGCGCGAAGACGTCCCCCGTGGCCCCGGTGAAGTAGGTGTCGATGCGGGCGTTCAGCACGAAGGTGCCGCTCGGTGCGGCAGCCCGGGCGGCGGCGATCCGCTCGGCCGCCTCGTCGACGCCGAACAGCGCGCCGCCCACCGCGTCCTCGAGGTTGGCCCCCACCACCCCGAGCGCGGCCGCGAGGGCCACGGTCTCACCGACACCGTCGGGGGTGGCGGCGTAGCCGGACTCCAGGTCCGCGGTCACCGGCACGCTCACCGCGGACACGATGCGCCCGACGTGCTCGAGCATCGTGTCGCGGTCCAGCGATCCCCCGTCCGGCACACCGAGGGACCACGCGATGCCGGCGCTGGTCGTGGCGATGGCAGGGAAGCCGACCTGTTCCAGGATGCGGGCCGAGCCCGCGTCCCAGGCGTTGGGGAGGACGAAGCCCGGGCCGTGGTGCAGGTCCAGGAGGGCAGCGGCCCTGGCGGCGGAGTCCGCGGTCACCGGGCGACCCGGTGGGGGGTGATCACCGGGCCATCATCCGCGATCGGCGCCGTCCCCGACAGACCCTCGCCACAGCCTTCTCCGAGGAATAGTCGGAGCGGGCCGAAAGGAGCAGCCTTCGACCCTGGTCGGGGAACGCGTCCGGCGGTTGACTCGGCGTCAGCCGGAGACGAGGTCGCACTGTGTCCTGTGAGGAGCCGGAGGCGTCCGGGCCGCTGGTCGGCGGGTCGGGGCCGGACGCGGCCGACGAGCTCTCTGCGACCGCGCCCGACGACTTCGTGGACATCGTGCAGGTCACCGTCGACGGGATCCTGCTGGTGGACGCGGCCGGGGAGGTGCGCTTCGCCAACCCCGCGGCCGCGCGGGTGCTGGGCCGAGGGCTGGGGGAGCTGCGAGAGCTGCCGTTCGGTCTGCCGATGACCGGTGGGGTGGGCCTCGCACAGCTGGACGTCGCGCGCCCGGACGGCAGCGAGGTCGTGGTGGAGATGCACGCCGCCCCGTTGCGATGGCGCGGGGTGGACGTCCAGGTGGTCACGCTGCGGGACATCACCTCCCGGGTGTCGGCCGAGCGGCGGCTGGCGCGCAGCGAGGAACGGTTCGCGCTCAGCGCCTGGGGCGCGAACGACGGCCTGTACGACTGGGACCGGGACACCGGTCTCGTGCACACCTCGGCACGGCTGCAGGAGATGCTCGGGGAGCAGGCGCGTGAGCTGGACGTCGAGCCGGGCAGCCTCTGGGAGCGCATCCATCCTGACGACGTCGAGTCGCTGCGGCACGGGCTGGACCGCCACCTGGCCGGAGACACCGGCCGGTTCCGCCACGAGTTCCGGGTCCGGCGGGGCGACGGTTCGTGGCTCTGGGTGATGGCTCGCGGGATCGCTGTCAGCGACGGCGAGGGCCTGCGCCGGTTCGCCGGTTCGTTGACGGACGTCAGCGACCGCAAGCAGGCCGAGGAGGCCCTGCGGCGGCTCGCGCTGCACGACACGCTCACCGGCCTGGCCAACCGCGCGCTGTTCCTCGACCACCTCACCGAGGCCATCGGGCGGGCGCACCGGTCGGGGACGTCGTTCGCCGTCCTGTTCCTCGACCTCGACCGGTTCAAGCTCGTCAACGACAGCCTCGGGCACGCGGCCGGGGACGTCCTGCTCCGGGAGGTCGGCCGGCGGGTCGAGCAGTGCGTGCGGGCCACCGACACGGTAGCCAGGCTCGGGGGCGACGAGTACGCGGTGCTGCTCGACGTCACCGACGGCCTCGCCGACGTGCTCTCCACGGTGACGAGGATCCGCCGTGCGGTGGCCACCCCGCTCCGGGTCGGGTCGCACGTCGTCTACACCACCGCGAGCATCGGCGTGGCGCAGAGCCGGGACGTGGGGACGGACCCGGAGACCGCGCTGCGGTACGCCGACATCGCCATGTACGCGGCCAAGGGCGCCGGTCGCAACAGCTACCGGCTCTTCCACCCCCAGATGCACGTCGAAACGGCACGCCGGTTGCAGACGCACAGCGACCTGCACGCCGCGGTGCGGCAGGGACGGCTGTTCCCCCGCTACCAGCCGATCGTGGAGCTGACCTCCGGCCGGGTGGTCGCCTTCGAGGCACTGGTCCGCTGGCGGCGCTCGCCGGGGTCGGTGCTCGACGCGTCCGCGTTCATCGCCGCCGCAGAGGAGACCGACGTCGTCCTGGACATCGGCCGGGAGATGCTGGCCAGAGCCGCCGGCCAGGTGTGCACGTGGCGGGCGGCCGGGTTCGACGTCGGCGTGACGGTCAACGTCGCCGAACGTCAGCTGCTCGAGACGGACGTGGTGGCCGAGGTGGGCATGCTGCTGCGCCGCTTCGCCCTGGACGGTGCCGCCCTGGCGATCGAGGTCAGCGAGCGGGCCGCGACGCTCGAGGCCGAGGGTGCGGTGGACCAGCTGGCCCGGTTGCACGAGCTCGGCGTGGGGGTGCTCGTCGACGACTTCGGCACCGGCTACTCCTCGCTCGCCGCGATCCACCAGCTGCCGCTGACCGCGGTCAAGATCGACCGGGGATTCGTCCATGACCTGGACGACGGTGCGTCCCCGCTGGTCACCTCGATCCTGGCCGTGGCCCGCAGCCTGGAGCTCCGCGTGGTCGCCGAGGGGATCGAGACCGTCGCGCAGCGGGACCAGCTCCGCGCGCTCGGCTGCAGCCAGGGCCAGGGCTTCCTCTTCGGCCAGGCTCTGGACGCCGCGGCCGCGACCGAGCTGCTGGTCGCTCAGGCCTCCGGCCGGCCCGAGCCGCGGGTCCGGCGGCCATGACGAGATACCGCTTCCGGCTCTACGTGATGGGCGAGACGCCGCGCTCACGGGCCGCCGCCGAGCAGCTGCGCGCGCTGTGCCGCCAGCGTCTCGGCGACCACCGCTGGCAGATCGACGTCGTGGACCTGAAGGGACGCCCCGACCTGGCCGACGCGGCGAGGATCGTGGCCACGCCGACGCTGGACCGGCTGGAGCCCGAGCCGGTCACCCGGGTGATCGGCGACCTCTCGTCTCCCGACCGCGTCGCCGCGGTGCTCGACCTGCCCGCCGACCTCACCGCAGGTGGAGAAGGGTGACACCATGACGGTCCCCGAGCGCGTGCTGCTGCCACGGCTGGCAACCGGCGTCCCCGGCTTCGACCACATCAGCCACGGCGGCCTCCCCGAGGGCAGCGTGAGCCTGGTCACCGGACCGGCAGGCAGCGGGAAGACCGTCTTCGCCCTGCAGTTCCTGGCCGAGGGCGTGCGGCAGTTCCAGCAGCCAGGGGTGTTCGTCGCGTTCGGCGAGCCCCCGACCAAGGTGCGCCGCTTCGTCACCGAGTTCGGTTGGGACGTGCCCGGCTGGGAGGACGAGGGCAGCTGGGCCTTCGTCGACGCGACCATCGGCGCCGAAGGAGCCACCCACGTCGTCGGGGAGCACTTCGACCTCACCGTGCTCCTCGACCGCATCTCCGCGGTCGTCGAGCGCATCGGCGCCAAGCGCGTCGCCCTGGACTCGCTCCGTTTCCTGTTCGCCCGCTTCGGCCGCACCGACGCGGTGCGCGAGGGCCTGATGCGCATCAGCGCCGGGCTCGAACGTCTCGGCGTCACCGCGGTCATGACGGTCGGTCACGACCAGCAGGACGACGTGAGCAGCCTGGGCGTCGAGGAGTACGTGGCGGACAACGTGATCGTGCTGCGCAACGGCCTGACCGAGGAGGCCCGCCGACGCACCATCGAGGTGCTCAAGTTCCGCGGGACCCGCCACCGCACGGGCGAGTTCCCGTTCGCCATCACCCGCGAGCACGGGCTCGTGGCCATCCCGCTGGCCGTGGAGCTGACCCAGCCTTCCGGGACCGCCCGCATCACCTCGGGTGTCGCCGCCCTGGACGAGATGTGCGGCGGTGGCCTCTTCCAGGACTCGATGACGCTGGTGTCCGGGTCCACCGGCACCGGCAAGACCAGCATCGCCCTGCAGTTCGCCCTGGCGGGCGCCGAGCGCGGCGAGCCGGCGGTCTTCGTGTGCTTCGAGGAGAGCCGGGACCAGCTGCTGCGCGGGGCGGCCGGCTGGGGCTACGACATCCCTGCCCTCGAAGCCGCGGGGGTGCTGCGCTTCGTGGTCGACTACCCGGAGATCCGCACCCTCGAGGAGCACCTGGTGCGCATTCAGGCGTCGGTCGCCGCCATCGGCGCCACGCGCCTGGCGCTGGACAACCTCTCGGTCCTGCGCAGGGTCGCACCCGAGCGCGCGTTCCTCGAGTTCGCGACCGGGCTCACCGCCGACCTCAAGCAGCGCGAGGTCGCCGGGATGCTCACCACCGCCCAGATCACGCTGTTCGGGCCCGACACCTCCCCGACCGCCGAGCACGTGTCCGCCCTCGTCGACGCCGTCGTCCTCCTGCGCTACGTCGAGGTCTACGGCGAGCTGAAGAAGGGCATCGCGGTCCTGAAGATGCGCGGCTCGGACCACCAGAAGGACATCCGGGAGCTCATGCTCACCTCCGAGGGGGTCCGGATCGGGTCGCCGCTGAGAACCACCAGCGGCATCCTGTCCGGCCGCGCCACGCAGCACGGCACGCCGGAGGCCGCGCCGCGTGCCGACGCCGCGCAGGCCGATTAAGGCGTGAGGCACCGAAAAGTCTGTCTCCGCATGGCTTATGACCGATGAGGGGTGCGCACCGAACCTCGTCGGAACCCATTGTGCGGACCGGGTGGCAGGAGCAGCATGTCGTCCGCGGCGGCGCGACGGAGCCTGCCCGGCTCCGTGGCCGTCGCCCGACCCGAGGGGGGCCGCGCATGCAGGTGCCTGCACCGGTGGACTACGAGCGGGCCACGAGCGTCGAGGACGCTCTGGCCCGGTTGCAGCGGCTGGGGCCGGAGTCCCGGCTCGTCGCCGGCGGGCACAGCCTGCTGCCGATGATGAAGCTGCGTCTGGCCCGGCCGGAGACCGTCGTGGACATCAACGGCCTGACCGACTTGGACTACATCCGGGTGGAGGGGGGCGAGCTGGCCCTCGGAGCGCTGACCCGTCACGCCACGCTGCTGGACTCCCCCGTCATCGGGGAGCACTGGACGATCATCCACGAGGCCGAGCGGGTGATCGCCGACCCGATCGTGCGCAACCGCGGCACGGTCGGCGGCTCGTTCTGCCAGGCCGACCCGGCCGAGGACCTCTCCGCGGTCGGCTCGGCGCTCAAGGCCACGATGGTGATCCGGTCGCTGGGAGGCAGCCGCACGGTCGCCGCCCGCGAGTTCCACCAAGGTCCCTATGAGACCGCCGTCGCCGACGGGGAGATGCTCGTGGAGGTCCGGGTGCCGATCCGCCCTGGGGCGGGCAGCGCCTACGAGAAGGTCGAGCGGCGGGCCGGTGACTGGGCGGCGGCGGCCGTCGGCACCTACGTCGTGCTGTCCGGTGGCGCGGTCGCCGACGTGGGAATCGGGCTCACCGCCGTCGGCGCCCCGCACTTCTGCGCCCCCGAGGCCGAAGCGTTCCTGGTCGGCAAGGAGCCGACCGAGGAGAACCTCGCCGAGACCGCGCGACTCGCCGCCGAGCAGTGCCACCCGACCTCGGACCAGCGCGGTCCGGCCGACTACAAGAAGCACCTGGCCGGCGAGCTCACCCTGCGGGCGCTGCGCCGCTCGGTCGCCCGCGCCGAGGGGAGGGCCTGACATGCAGGTGACCGTGACCGTGAACGGAAGCCCCCGCACCGCCGAGGTCGAGCCGCGCCAGCTGCTCGTCCACTTCGTCCGCGACACCCTCGGCCTCACCGGCACCCACTGGGGCTGCGACACGACCCAGTGCGGCACCTGCGTGCTCTGGCTGGACGGGCAGCCGGTCAAGAGCTGCACCGTGCTCACCGCGATGGCCGACGGGCACGAGGTCCGGACCGTCGAGGACCTCGAGCGCGACGGCGAGCTCGACCCGGTGCAGCAGGGCTTCATGCAGGAGCACGGGCTGCAGTGCGGATTCTGCACGCCCGGGATGATGATGACCGCCCGCTGGCTGCTGGACCGCGACCCCGACCCGGACGAGGCCACCATCCGCGAGGCAATCTCCGGGCAGATCTGCCGGTGCACCGGCTACGAGAACATCGTCCGCTCGGTGCGCTGGGCGGCCCGGAACGAGGCCGAGGCGCGGAGCGCCGACGGCAGCGGCGCGCCGCCTGCGCAGCGACAGCACTCCGACGCCTCGTCGGAGACGACCTCCGAGGTGACGGCATGACCACCACCGCACCGGCACCGGCCACCAGCCCCGGCGGCAACCCGATGGGCTTCGGCCGGATGCTGCGCAAGGAGGACGCCCGCTTCCTGCGCGGCCAGGGCCACTACCTCGACGACCTCGTCCTGCCCGGGATGCTCCACGCCGCCATCCTGCGCAGCCCCTTCGCGCACGCGCGCATCCTCAACATCGACACCAGCGCGGCCGAGGCGCACCCCAAGGTCAAGGCCGTCATCACCGGAGCCACCCTCGAGGGCCTCAAGCTGGCCTGGATGCCCACGCTGTCCATGGACGTGCAGGCGGTGCTGGCCACCGACAAGGTCCGCTTCCAGGGTCAGGAGGTCGCCTTCGTCATCGCCGAGGACAAGTACGCCGCGCGGGACGCGCTCGAGCTCATCGACGTCGACTACGAGCCCCTGCCGCCGGTCGTCGACGCCTTCACGGCGCTCGACCCCGAGGCCCCGGTCATCCGCGACGACATCGAGGGCAAGACCGACAACCACATCTTCGACTGGGAGGCCGGCGACAAGGCCCTGGCCGACGAGGTCTTCGCGGCCGCCGAGGTCGTGGTCAGCCAGGAGATGCTCTACCCGAGGGTGCACCCCTCCCCCATGGAGACCTGCGGCACCATCGCCAGCATGGACCGGGTGAGTGGCAAGCTCACCGTCTGGTCGACCAACCAGGCCCCGCACGCCCACCGCACCATCTATGCGCTCGTGGCCGGCATCCCGGAGCACAAGATCCAGATCATCTCCCCCGACATCGGGGGCGGGTTCGGCGGCAAGGTCGGCATCTACCCCGGCTACGTCCTCGCCGTGGTCGGCAGCATCGTGACCGGCAAGCCGGTCAAGTGGGTCGAGGACCGCAGTGAGCACCTGATGTCCACCGCGTTCGCCCGCGACTACCACATGAAGGGCGAGATCGCGGCCACCCGCGACGGCAAGATCCTGGGCCTGCGCGTGGACGTCCTGGCCGACCACGGAGCCTTCAACGGCACCGCGCAGCCGACCAAGTTCCCGGCCGGCTTCTTCCACATCTTCACCGGCTCCTACGACCTGCAGGCGGCGCACTGCAAGGTGACCGGCGTCTACACCAACAAGGCACCGGGCGGCGTGGCCTACGCCTGCTCCTTCCGGGTCACCGAGGCCGTCTACCTCGTCGAGCGCATGGTCGACGTCCTGGCCGACGAGCTCGGCGTGGACCCGGCCGAGCTGCGGATGAAGAACCTGCTGCGGCCAGAGCAGTTCCCGTACACCACCAAGACCGGCTGGGAGTACGACTCCGGCGACTACCCGCGCGCGCTGCAGAAGGCGCTGGACATGGCCGGCTACGCCGAGCTGCGCCGCGAGCAGGCCGAGAAGCGGGCGCGCGGCGAGCTCATGGGCATCGGCCTCAGCTTCTTCACCGAGGGCGTGGGGGCGGGCCCGCGCAAGCACATGGACATCCTGGGCCTGGGCATGGCCGACGGCTGCGAGCTGAGGGTGCACCCGACCGGCAAGGCGCAGCTGCGGCTCTCGGTGCAGACCCAGGGGCAGGGGCACGAGACGACGTTCGCGCAGATCGTGGCCCAGGAGCTCGGCCTGCCGCCGGAGGACGTCGACGTCATCCACGGCGACACCGACAACACCCCGTTCGGCCTGGGCACCTACGGCTCCCGGTCCACGCCGGTCTCCGGTGCGTCGGCGGCCGTGGTGTCGCGCCGGATCAAGGACAAGGCACGGATCGTGGCCGCGGCCGCGCTGGAGGTGAGCCCGGACGACCTGGAGTGGGAGCAGGGCCGCTGGTACGTCAAGGGCGACCCGAGCCAGGGCAAGACGATCCAGGAGATCGCCATGCTCAGCCACGGGAACCTCGAGCTGCCCGAGGGCGTCGAGGGGCACCTGGACGCCTCCGTCGTCTACAACCCGCCCAACCTCACCTACCCCTTCGGGGCCTACCTCTGCGTCGTCGACGTCGACCCGGGCACCGGGCAGGTGAAGGTGCGCCGGTTCATCGCGGTGGACGACTGCGGGCCGCGGATCAACCCGATGATCGTGGAGGGGCAGGTGCACGGCGGCCTGGCCGACGGCGTCGGCATGGCGCTGATGCAGGTCATCGCCTTCGACGAGGACGGCAACAACCTCGGCGGCTCGTTCATGGACTACCTGCTGCCCACCGCGCTGGAGTGCCCGAGCTGGGAGACCGGCGAGACCGTGACGCCCTCGCCGCACCATCCGCTGGGGGTCAAGGGCGTGGGCGAGTCGGCCACCGTCGGGTCGCCGGCCGCCGTGGTCAACGCCGTCATCGACGCGCTCGAGCCCTACGGCATCCGGCACGCGGACATGCCGCTGACGCCCGCCAACGTGTGGCGCACCATCCAGGGGCGCCCGTTCCGGACCGACCTGGCGGTGCCGTGAGCCGCGCCTCCGTCCAGGACCGCATCGCCGCGCTGCGGACGGCCCGGGTGCCGTTCGTGCACGCGCAGGTGGTGCGGGCCGAGCGGCCGACGTCGGCCAAGCCGGGCGACGAGGCGGTGGTCTTCGCCGACGGCACCATCGAGGGCTTCGTCGGCGGGTCCTGCGCGGAGTCGACGGTGCGGGCGCAGAGCCTGGCCCTGCTCGACTCCGGCGAGCCGCTGCTGCTGCGCATCCGCCCGGAGCCGTCCGTGCCCGCCCAGGGCGGCACGGGAAGCCCCGCGCAGGACGAGCGCGAGCACGACGAGCCAGGAGTGCTCGCCGTGCACAACCCGTGTCTCTCGGGAGGAGCGCTGGACATCTTCCTGGAACCGCAGGTGCCCGCGCCGCTGCTCGTGGTGGCCGGCGACAGCCCGATCGCGCAGGCACTGGCCCAGCTCGGCCCGCTGGTCGGCTGGCACGTGCAGACCGCCGAGGGGCCCGACGTCCCCGACGGCACGACCGCGGTGGTCGTGGCCTCCCACGGGAGGGACGAGGAGCCGGTCCTCACCGCGGCCCTGCGCGCCGGAACCCCTTACGTCGGTCTGGTGGCCAGCCGGAAGCGGGGCGAGGCGGTGGTGGCCTCGCTGGAGGTCGACGAGCCGGCCCGGGCGCGGGTGCGCACGCCCGCCGGCCTCGACATCGGCGCGCGGACCCCGGAGGAGGTGGCGCTGTCCGTCCTGGCCGAGCTGGTCTCGGTGCGCCAGCACCCCAGCGGGCGACCGGTGGTCCAGGAGGGGCCGGAGGCCGAGTCGCCGGCGGAGGCGCCGGGCACCGCGGTGGACCCGGTGTGCGGGATGTCCGTCGCCACCGTGGAGGCCTCGCTGCATCTCGACCACGGCGGTCGGCGCTGGTGGTTCTGCGGCAGCGGGTGCCTGCGCGCCTTCGCGGCGGACCCCGACGCCTACTCGCGAGAGGCGGGCAGCGAGAGCCACGACCACACCGATTTGCACCCCCACGGGGCACCGTGACGCAGGTCGAGCCCACCGTCGCCGGGCTCCTGCCCGACGTCGAGACCCTGGCCGGCCGGCTCGAGGCCGACGGGTACCTGGCCGATTCCGGCCTCGCCACCGCCCTGTTCTGCGCGGCGCGCCTGCCGCAACCGATCCTGCTCGAGGGCGAGGCGGGCGTGGGCAAGACCGAGGCCGCCAAGGCTCTGGCGCGGACGCTCGACACCCCCCTGATCCGCCTGCAGTGCTACGACGGGATCGATGTCGCCGAGGCGCTCTACGAGTGGAACTATCCGCGGCAGCTGCTCGGGATCCGCCTGGCCGAGGCGCGCGGCGGGCACCTGTCCGAGGAGGACCTCTTCGGCCGCGCCTACCTGGTGGAGCGCCCGCTGCTGCGCGCCGTCGAGCACCCCGGCCCGCTCCCGGCGGTGCTGCTCATCGACGAGGTGGACCGTGCCGACGAGGAGTTCGAGGCGTTCCTCTTCGAGCTGCTCGCCGAGTCGGCCATCACGATCCCCGAGGTCGGCACGCTGCGGGCGCGGGTCGCCCCGATCGTCGTGCTGACCAGCAACCGGACCCGGGACCTGCACGACGCGCTCAAGCGCCGCTGCCTCTACCACTGGATCGACTTCCCCGAGCGCGAGCGCGCGGTGGCCATCATCCGTCGTCGCGTGCCCGCCGCCACCGTCGACCTCACCGGTCAGGTCGCCGGGGCGGTGGCCCGGTTGCGCTCGCTCGACCTGCAGAAGCCGCCGGGGGTGGCCGAGGCCATCGACTGGGTCCAGGCGCTCGAGCTGCTCGGCCTGCGCGCGCTGGACGCGCAGGCGGCCGGGAGCACGCTGGGATCGGTGCTGAAGTACCGCGAGGACGCCGACGCCGTGGTGGCGCGCGGGCTCGAGTGGGTGGTCGGCGGGTGAGGACGGAGGTGGCGGGCCGGTCGGGCGCCGACGGCGCAGACCTCGCCGCCCTCGCCGCCGCCTTCGGGGACCTGCTGCGGGCCGGCGGGGTGCCGGTGACCCCCGAGCGGGCCGCCCGGTTCGCGCACGCCGTCACCCTGGCCGACCCCGCCACGGTCGACGAGCTCTACTGGCTGGCTCGGGTGACCCTCCTGGACGCCCGCGACCAGCTCGACGTGTTCGACCGCGCCTTCGCGCAGGTGTTCCGCGGGTTCGCCGACGTCACGGACACCAGGGGCGACACCGCTGCGCCCCCTCCCCCGCCGCCGCAGGTGCGGCCGGGTGCGGAGCGACGCCGGTCCCGGGGACAGGCGGTGGGCGAGAGCCCGGTGCCGCTCCCCGCGCTGTCGGGGCTGCCCGGTGGACGGGAGCAGGAGACGGCGGAGACGGTGCTGGCAGCCGCCAGCACCGAGGAACGTCTGCGGGACAAGGACTTCTCCGCATGCACT